>JACCQO010000110.1 GCA_015709205.1 Desulfovibrionaceae bacterium | reverse complement strand
CCTTTTTTCGCCGAAAAAGGGTCCTCCCCTCCCCGCCTCCCCCCGGCTCTTCGCTCCCCGCTCAGCGCTTGCGCTTGAACAGGCGTTCGAGGTCGGGGGAGGTCATGCGCACGAGGGCGGGGCGGCCGTGGGGGCAGTAGTCGCGGTCAGGGGTGGCGAGCCAGTCGCGCAGCAGGGCCATGGCCTCGTCGTCGGTGAGTTGCTGGCCCGCCTTGATGGCGGATTTGCAGGAGTACATGGCCCAGATGTCTTCGGCCCCGTCGCAGCGGCCGGAGAGCATGTCGCCGAGCAGTTCGCGCGCCTCGCCGGGCTTGAGGCGCGGCGGCACGCCGGCCAGGCGCACGGTGTTCGGCGCGGCGCGTTCCAGGACGAAGCCGAGGGCGGCGAGCTCTTCCCAGATGCGTTCCAGGCGTTCGGCCTCGCTGGCGTGCAGGGGGATGGTGAGCGGCACGGCCAGGGGCCGCGATTCGCCGCGTTCCCCGGCGGATTTCTTGCGCGCGTAGAGGATGCGTTCGTGCGCGGCGTGCTGGTCCACGAGCCCGAGCGCGCCGTCGCCCAGGCGCAGCACGAGGTAGGTGTCGGCGATGCTGCCGAGGAAGGTGACGTTGCCCACGCGCAGTTCGCGGCCGGTGCTGCGGCCCGGGTCCACGGAAATCGGGACAGTGGGAGCCGGAATGGCCGAGGCCGGGAAATCGTCCCGGAGGTCGTCTTCGGCGGCGGGCCGGGGCGGCGGGGATTGCCGCCCGCCCGGCGTAAGGTCCAGGGGCAGCGGGCGCGGCGCGGCGTTGAACGGGGCCGGGGCGGCGCGCAGGGTGGTGGAGAAGTCCGCCCGCTCGGAAAAGGTCTCGGGATACGGCAGCGCCGGGTCCGCCGAGAGCCCGGGATCGCGCACCGGCTCGCCCGCGCGCACGGGCGCGGGCCGCGAGAGGCCCACGCGGCCCTGGGGCTCCGGGAACGCCGGGGCGGCCGGACCGAAGCCGGGCCTGGAGGCCGCCGGGGCGGCGGACTGAGCATCCCCGGCGTCCCGCCCCGTCCTGTCCAGTGCACCAGCGTCCAGGGCATCGGCGTGCAGGGCGTTGTCCAGGGCCGCGAGCACGGCCGCGCGCACGGCGGAAAAGACCGAGCGTTCCTCGCCGAAGCGCACCTCGGCCTTGGCCGGGTGCACGTTCACGTCCACCTCGGCCGGGGGCACGTCCACGAACAGGCACAGCTGCGGATATTCGCGCGCCAAAAGCCGCCCGCGGTACGCCTCGCGCGCCGCGGCCAGGAGCACGCGGTCCTGCACCGCGCGGCCGTTGACGTAGAAAAGCATGCGGTCGCCGCGCGCCTGGCCCTGGCGCGGGTCGCCGCACACGCCGCGCACGCGCGCGCCGGGCCGCTCCAGGTCCACGGGCAGCAGCCCGGCCACCACGGCCGGGGGCCAGATGGCCGCCAGCCGCTCCACCAGGGTCTGGCCGCCCGGAAAACGGTAGATCTCGCGCCCGCCGGAGGTGAAGGTGAAGCGCACGTCCGGCCGCGCCAGGGCCATGCGGCAGAACACGTCCTGGCAGCGTTTGGTCTCGGTGGCCTCGGTCTTGAGGAATTTCAGCCGCGCCGGGACGTTGGCGAACAGGTCGCGGACCTCGATGCGCGTGCCGCGCGCCATGGCCGCCGGGCCGCGCCCGACCACCTCGCCCGCGCGCACCTCCAGCCGCGCGCCCTCGCCGTTCCCGGGCGCGGACGCGGCCACGAAATGCGCCACCGAGGCCACCGAGGGCAGGGCCTCGCCCCGGAATCCGAACGTGGCCACCGTGGCCAGCTCGGCCAGGCTGGCGATCTTGCTCGTGGCGTGGCGCATGACCGCCAGTTCCAACTCGCCCGGGTCCATGCCGCAGCCGTCGTCCTGCACGCGCACCAGCCCCTGGCCGCCGCGCTCCACGGCCACGTCCACGGCCGTGGCGCCCGCGTCCAGACTGTTCTCCATCAGTTCCTTGATCACGCTGGACGGCCGCTCGACCACCTCGCCCGCGGCGATCTGGTTGCGCAGGTCCGGCGGCAGCACGCGGATCGGCCGCCGGACCGCGCCGCCCGCGCCCCCTGCGCCTCCCGCACCCCCTGCGCGCGCAGCGCCTCCAGCCATGGTTGCATCTCGTTCGCTCATGCCCAGATACTGGGGCCGCCCCCGGCCCAAGTCAACCTCGTTGCGCACCGGCGTCGTCTTGCGTTCGTAACCATCGGGGCCTACATTCCGGCCGATCAGGCGACGCGCAGCCGGAATCCGCGGCCCCCAACCTGCGAACCGGCCCCCTTTCGCCGCACAACCACCGGCCCCGCGCGCCGCCCCGGAGGCCATCGTGCCCAACGAATGCATCGTGCTGGACGGCGTCGCCGTCCGCTTCGGCGAGCGCACCGTGTTCGAAGACGCGGACCTGCGCATCCCCCGCGGCAGCTTCACCCTGATCACCGGTCCCTCGGGCGCGGGAAAATCCACCCTGCTGCGCCTCGCCAACCGCCTCCAGGAGCCCAACGCCGGAACCGTGTCCGTGCTCGGCCGCCCGCTGGAAACCTGGAGCCCGCCGGAACTGCGCCGCCGCGTCTCCTACATCCAGCAGACCCCGGTCATGGCCCAGGGCAGCGTGCGCGCCAACCTGCTGCTGCCCTTCTCCTTCCGCGCCAACGGCTCCGCCCGCCCGCCGCAGGACGAATTCCTCGAAGACATGATGCGCCGCTTCCTGCTCAAGGACGTGCGCCTCTCCGACACCGCCTCGTCCTGCTCCGTGGGCCAGCGCCAGCGGCTGTGCCTGATCCGCGCCCTGCTGCTGCGGCCCGACGCCCTGCTGCTCGACGAGCCCACCTCCGGCCTGGACGACGCCAGCCGCGCCGTGGTCGAGGCCATGGCCGAGGAACTCAGCGTCGAACAGGGCATCACCATCGTGATGATCTCGCACCAGCACTTCACGCCCAAACGCGTGGCGCCCCTGGTCGTGGAAGTCGCCGACGGCCACGTGCGCACGCTCCGGGAGGCCGTCCAATGAACACCGCGCCCCTGCTCATCGGCAACTGGCAACTGGCCATCGCCGCGCTCTTCGTACTCGTGGCCGGGGGCACCTCCCTGGCCAACCGGCTGGGCCTGGAACGCGACCTGGCCATCGGCACCGTGCGCACCGTGGCGCAGCTCACGGTCATGGGCTACGCCCTGCGCATCATCTTCGGCCTGAACAACGCCCTGCTCGTGCTCGGCGTGTTCTGCGTGATGATCTTCACCGCCTCGCGCATCGTCAAAAGCCGCGTCGCGGAAAAACAGATCCCCTTCTACAACCCCGTGCTCGGCTCCATGCTCGTGAGCTTCACATCGGTCACGATCATCGTCACCGCTGCCGTGGTCCAGGTGCACCCGTGGTGGAAGGCCGAATACTTCCTGCCCATCGGCGGCATGGTCGTGGGCAACTCCATGACCGCCATCGCCCTGGGCCTGGACCGGCTCTTCTCCGACCTGCGCGCGCGCCGCGCCGAAGTGGAAATGCGGCTGTGCCTGGGCGCCACCGCGCGCGAGGCCACCCGCGAAATCATGGCCGCCGCCCTCAAGGCGGGCATGATCCCGTCCATCAATTCGATGATGAGCGTGGGCATCGTCTTTCTGCCCGGCATGATGACCGGCCAGATCCTCTCCGGCACCGACCCCGTGGAGGCCGTGCGCTACCAGATCGTCGTCATGCTCATGCTCTCCGCCGCCGCGGCCCTCGGCACCCTGCTCGTCCTCCACCTCGTCCTCACCCGCTGCTTCGGCCCCGGCCAACAACTCGCCCTGACCGCGGATGGCGATTGAAGCGAAGAGCCGGGGGGAGGCGGGGAGAGGCGGGACCTCTTTGTAAAGAGGTCCCG
>JACCQO010000109.1 GCA_015709205.1 Desulfovibrionaceae bacterium | reverse complement strand
CCTTTTTTCGCCGAAAAAGGGTCCTCCCCTCCCCGCCTCCCCCCGGCTCTTCGCCCCGCGCGCCCCGCGCCGAACACGAACGCCCCGCGAGGCGGGGCGTTCGTGTTCGGCGTCGTGGTGGTTACTTGGAGTTGACGCGGATGATCGGGGCGCCGGGGGCGTCTGCGTTGATCGGCGCGGTTTCGGCGGCGGTCACGGCGTCCGGGTCGGACTGGGCGCCGTGGCATTTGGCGCAGAAGGTGCCCATGTTCTTGCCGTCGGCGGTATCCACGATGAGGTACTTGTAGTTGCTGTTGGACGGGTGCGGGTTATGGCAGCTCACGCAGCTGAACTTGCCGTCCTTGAGCACCTGGGCGGGCACCTTGGCGTAGGTGATCTTGACGCCGGTGGGGTGCGTGGTGGCCAGGTTGACGGGCATGATGCCCTGTTCGTCGTTGTGGCAGCCCAGGCAGAGCTGGTCGATGGAGTCCGCGTTCATGTCCGTGCGCGTGCGCGCCGGGTTGGCGGCGGCCTTGGGATCCACGCCGATGGCGTAGTCGCCCTTGGCGTAGTGCGTGCTGTGGCAGCTCATACAGTCCATGTCGTGCGGCCCGATGGCCGATGCGGCGGTGGCGAGCGACAGCAGGAAGACGGCTGCGCACGCCGAGATCAAGAGCTTTTTCATGACTCCCCCGATGAGATTGATGGTCCTTGCCCTCCAGCGCGGGCGCGGGAACGGCCCGCCGCCCCGACGTACGGCCCGGAATGAAGATTAGTGAATTTATTCACTACACCCGCCGTGCAAAATTGTCCAGCGGGGTGCGCAAAATCGTCTGGCTTTCTCGAAGGATGCGGAGATTGCGGGCGGCGGGGCGGGGCGGGGCACGCTGCGCCGCGGCGTGGAGGGGGTTGTGGGGGAGCGGTGCTAGCGGCGTTTGTGCGCCTTGAGTTCAAAGGTGTTGTCGTGGCTGTCCAGGATATAGACCATGCCTGTTCCGGGCGCGTAGTAGGTGCTCATGTCCTGTCCGTCCACGTTCTCGTCGATGCGCAGGCAATGGTGGAAGGCGGCCTCGTTGCGCAGGGTGACGCTGGCGTCGGTGTCCACCACGGTGAGGGTATGGTCTTCCTCGCGCAGCAGGGCTTCGCCCGCGCGGGGCGTGGCGGGCAGCAGCAGGCGGGCGCCGTGTGCGCCGAAGGTCGCGTCGTTTTCGCGCAGCACCCAGAGGGTGCCTCCGGCGTCCTGGGCCACGCAGCGGTTGAAGACGCGGCCGGAGGAGCCGGGATCGTCGCTCAGGAGCAGGAAGCGTTCGATCTCCAGGCAGGCCACGCCGTCCACGACGATGGCCTTGAGCGCGTTTTCGTAGAGCTGGTAGGCGCGGTAGTTGTTGAACCCCTGGAGCATGACGAAGTCGCCGGGGCCGCGCAGGGAGTGGTAGTCGTGGGTGAGCGTGGCGGAATCCGGGCCGAAGTCCTTGGCGATGGCGGCATCGGCGGGGATGGCATCGGCGGCGCGGGCCGGGGCGGCCGCAATGGCGGTCAGGGCGGCGAGCCCCAGGAGCAGGAGCGCGGGCAGGCAGTGGCGAAAGAAGTCTGCGGGACGAGGAGAGGGCATGAGGGCCGCCTTGGGGCGCCGGGGAACCGGGTTGCGGGTTGGAGGCGAAAACGGGGTCCGGACGCGACGCGTCAGGAGCCCTGGCGCGGTCTGTTGTCCGTCGCGTCGGGGGTGTCGGGGGCATCGGGGGTGGCCGCGGGCTCGGCCGGGGCGGTCGTGGTGGCCGCGGAATCCCCGCGGGCCTTGGGACAGCCGGTGCCCAGGGTGCGGATCACGAGTTCGTAGAGCGTGTCCTTCATGCGCTGCCAGCCCTGTTCCGAGTGGAAGTCCACGCCGCCGAAGGAGGACGAGGAGCCCGCGCGCATGGCGATGAAGTGCAGCGCGCCGCCCAGGAGCATGACCACGGCGGAGAGGTCCACGTCCTCGGGGAATTCGCCCTTGATGTGTTCGAAGAGTTCCAGGGAGGTGCGTTCGCGCACCATCTCCAGGGCCTGGGAGAGGTGGTTCCGCTCGCGCGCCTCCCAGGTCATGATGGCCTGGGTCGTGGGCCGCTTGCGGATGGCCTCCAGGTAGTTGCGGAAGCATTCGGCCATCTGGCGCGCGGGCGGCAGCGTGGCCAGGGTTTCGGTGTTGCCGAGCAGTTCCTCCACCGGCGGCCAGAAGTCCGGGGTTTCGCCGTATTCGGCCACCAGGTCGCGCAGGGTGTCGAAGTGGCGGCGCACCAGGCCGGAGCGCAGCCCGGCCTGTTCGGCCACGCGCTCGGCGGAAAAACCCTCGAACCCGTGGCGCGCCAGCGTGGGCCCCACGGCGCGCACGATGCGCCGGCGCGTATCCGCGCGGTCCGTGAGGGGTATGATCTTGCGGCGCTGCATGGCGGGTCTCCCAGTGTGCTCCAATGGTAGCCGAGCGGCCACGGTCCGGCAAGGCCGGTGCCGGGCCCACGGCGGCGGCGACAAGGCGGGGCGCGGCACTCAGGCGCGCGTGCCGCCGACCACGTAGACCGGGTCCGAGGTCCAGGTCTCGCGGATGTGCGGGTCGTCCTCGGGCCGCCACCAGTTGCGCACGGACAAGGTTTCCAGGTCGCGGAAACCCGTGGTGCGCAGAAAGAGTTCGAGCACGAAGCCCATGCGCTCGAAGGCGTGCAGGTCGGGCCACTGGCGCGTGACCTTGGGCGGGAACCAGCGGTCGGAGAAGCTCACGCCGAACCAGCCGCCCGGGCGCAGCACGCGCGCGACCTCGGCGAACACGGCCAGTGGATCCGTGAGATACTCCACGGACAGGGAGCAGAGCACGGCGTCGAAGGCCGCGTCGGCGAACGGCAGGGCCGGGTCGCGGTTGAGGTCGTGGACCACGCGGCGCGCCAGGGCCGGATTGGCGGCCAGTTCCTCGGCGTTCAGGCCCAGGCCCGTGACGTCGAGCCCCTCGGCCGTCGACGGCAGGTGCGACCGAAAGGAACTCATGAGGTCGAGCACGCGCGCGCCGGGCGCGAGGTGCGGCGCGTAGGCCGCGGCGATGAAGGCCGAGGCCTGGGCGTCCACATGGCCGACCAGGCGCGGCGCGGCGTAGAACGCCGCATCGTCGGCCTCGTCGGGCCGGGCGAAGGCGTCGGGGCCGAAGAAATCCGTGGCCAGGCCGGGCACGCGGGCCTGCATGCCCGGGCCGTCGTCGCAGAGCTCCTCCATCCAGGCGAAGGCGCGGCCGCCCACGTCGGACGGCTTGTTTGCGATGTCCAGCGCCGTGACCGCGACCGTCAGCGGATAGCGCGCCAGGGCGTGGTTGTGGTCCGCGGCCAGCGCGCGCTCCTCCAGCGCGGTGATGCGGAAGGGGCGCATGTCGTAGCGATCGATGCCTGGCTTGGAGAGCATGCCCAGCGGGTAGTGGCGGCCGAGCCGGGGCGTGATCTCGCGCCCGGCCACGCGCCGGGGCCGGAACTCGGCCGGGGTCGCGGCCAGGACGCGGTCCTCGCGCCACGCGCCGCGCAGGCGGCCCGCCGGAAAGTCCATGGCGCGCGTCTCGCCCTTTTCCATGCCCATGAGGGCGTCCTTGACCACCGACGGGAACACGTCGCGCCACATGTTCACCCGGCGCGCCAGAAAGCGCTCCGCGTGCGCCGCCCGCTCGGACCGCCAGCGCAGCTCCAGCTCCAGCATCGCCAAATGATTCCTGTCCAGCTTCATCGCAACCCACTCCCTCCACAGACATGGTGACGCTTCGCGGAAAAGATAAGGCCCCCGCCCCCGCTTGCCAACCTTTGCGGGAGGAGTGGCGCGGAGCGTTCGCGGCGAAGAGCCGGGGGAGGCGGGGGGAGGGGGGACCTCTTTGTAAAGAGGTCCCCCCTC
>JACCQO010000024.1 GCA_015709205.1 Desulfovibrionaceae bacterium | reverse complement strand
GCCTCCCCCCGGCCCCCCCTCCACCCCACCTCTCCCCCAAAAACTGCTGGTGGGATGAGGGCGGGGATAATTTTTGAGATCGCGTGGATGCCGGACGGGGTGGGTGCGGGTGCGAGACGAGCGGGAATGATGGAGGGCCGGGCAGGCGCGCCGGGCTGCCGCCGCCTGCGGCGACGGATGCGCCCTGGAGGGGTGCGGGAAAGAGGAAGAGGAGACGACGATACGGTGGTCGAGCGCGGGCGGGGGAAAGCTGCAAGCCACCTCGCAGCACAGGCGGCCGCGAAAAGGGTGCAGCGTCACGCTGCCGCCGGGGAGCAAAAATTCGGGGTCGGATTTGTTGACAACCCTGTGTCGCTGGGATAGGACTAACCCCCTTCGAGTCGGGATGTAGCGCAGTCTGGGAGCGCACCTGAATGGGGTTCAGGGGGTCGAAGGTTCAAATCCTTTCATCCCGACCACTTGAGAGTAAAAGGCCGATCAACCTGCGGTTGATCGGCCTTTTTTGCCATACAATTGCGCGTCCACACAGGGGCCAATCCGCCAGGCGGCCAAGTTTTGCACCTCCCCATCTCCCCCAGCTTGCCGCCCACATGGCCCGTCGGCTAGCAGCCGCCGCCGTCACCGCCGGACGGACCGCGGATCTCCTTTTCCAGCGCATCCTTTTCGCGCAGCATCCTGTCCACTTCCCGCTTCACGGAGGCGTACTCCTCCTGGGCGTTGCGGGCCATCTCGTTCCAGGCCGACACGTCCGAGGGCTCGGTGAAGTCCGGAGGCATGGAGCGCAAGCTCTCCACGGTTTCCTCCTTCTTGCGCAGCAACGCCTGCGCGTTCGCAAGGTCGTGCTCCAGGGAGCTCAGTTTCGCCTCGGGCGTCTGCACCATCTTGGGCGTGGCGGCAGGCGTGCCGCCCCCCCCGGCGCCGCCCAGGCACCCTGCGGCCAGGCACGCCAGCAACACCAGCGAAAAAAGCAGTATTCTTTTCAATGCGATTCCCCCATTGCACCCGTCGGACGGGTCAAAGCGTTATGTCCAGCCGCTGCAGCAATTCCAAGTCGATGCGGCCCGTGGGCCGCAGCCCCTCGCGCTCCTGAAAGCGCCGAATGGCCGCCCTGGTGCCCTTGCCCACGAGGCCGTCCACGGCCATGCCGTAGAAACCGCGCTTCTTGAGCTCGAGCTGCACGTCCCGGGCCACCTCCCGGGACTCGATGTCCCGCGCGACCCGTTGCGGCTGGACCACCGCCGCCTCGTGCGTCTCGGCCTTGGCGACCACGCGGGCCTCGAGCGTGTCCGACCGCAGGAGCGCCGGATCGACCGCCACTCCCAGCCCCTTCGCCGCGGTGAAGTACTGCACCGCGTGTTCGAAATCCTTCTCGATGCCTCCCAGGCCGTTGGCGTACACGGTGCCGAGCATGAAGTTGGCCTCCGGGCTGCCCTCGCGCGCCGCGAATTCCAACAGGTACACGCCCCGGGTCGCGTCCCGCCCTGCTCCGTTCAACCCCGCCACGAGATCGTACCCCAGCGTGGTCATGGCCGGAACGTACTCCTGGGCCGCGGACTTCTCCTCCCATTCCAGGGCGCGCTTCGGGTCCTTGGCGGCCCCCTGCCCGTTGCGCAGCATCATGGCCAGCTTGTGCTGGGCCTCCGCATCGTTGTTGTACGCCGCCGCGGAATAGTGGTGAAACGCCGCAGCCGGGTCGTGGCGCACGTACAGCTCCCTGTCGCCGCGCGAGCAGTCGATGACGCCCTCCACGGCGGACACGCACCCGCTCGCCGCAAGACAGGCGGCGAGCACAAGCAGACATCTTTTGCAGTTTCGCACGATACCCCCCCTTATTGGGATTCCAAAAAAGAACGCCGGCCGGACTTCGCCCGACCGCCTTAAGATTTCTTTTCCTCCCGCCGAAGCCGCAAGTCAAAACAAAAACCGATACAGCGGAACAAACGCCAACCGGAAGACACGCCTCTGCGTCCCGTCCACCCGCGACCTCGGGCCCTCGAGGCACACGGGGTCCACGGGACAGGCCGAGAACACCTTTCCTGTGCGCGACCGGCCCTGCGCGGCACCAAGCACGCCCCGCAACCGCCACCTTTTTGTCCTGCCCCGCCGCAAGGCCTGCTCGCAGCTGGCCGCCGCCAACCCGAGCGCTTTACGGGGGCAAGCCCCCTGATGTAGATTGCCCGCCGCGTCCCGTACCGTCGTGCGGGCCGCTCGCCGCACACGGACGGCCTCGTTTTCCGATGCCAGGGAGCCGCATTGCGCATGAATCCCCCCGCCGACCTGCACACGCAGCGGCTGATCCTTGTGGCCGCGACGCCAGCGCATGTCCGCGCCGAACTGGACGCGCCGGACCGCCTCGGCCCCTTGCTGGGCTGCCGCGTTCCGCCGGACTGGCCGCCCGGGGAGTACGACCGCGAAGCCATGGCGTTCTTTCTCGCGCGCCTGGAAGAGGGCGGGAGCGCCGCGGCGGGATGGTACGCTTGGTATGCGCTGTGCCGGGAGGACCGGGGCGAATGCCGCCTGGTCGGCGCGGGCGGCTATTGCGGCCCTCCGGCCGCGAGCGGCGACGTCGAGGTGGGCTATTCCGTCCTGCCGCGCTGGCGGAACAGGGGCTACGCCGCGGAAATGCTCCTGGCGCTGGTCGGGCGCGCCTTCGGCTTTCCCGGGGTCCGGCGCGTGATCGCGCGCACGGACGCGGGAAACGCGGCCTCGATCCGGGTCCTTGCCAAGGCCGGGTTCGCCGCCGCGCCCGAGGCCGAAGACTCCGGCCTGCTGCTGTTCGCGCGTTCGCGGCCCGGGCCGGGCGGCCTACGCGCCTGACGCCGCCGGTCCGGTCGCACGCTCCGCCCCCTCTTTACCAAATCCCGCGCCTGTGGCACTTGGGCCGCACACCACCGCAGGAGGCTTCCATGTCCATTCCCGAAAAGTTCGAGAACGTCACCGCCGTGTGCAAGGCCAACGTGTACTTCGACGGCAGGGTCGTCAGCCACACCATCTTCACGGCCGAGGGCGAGCGGCGCACCCTGGGCGTGATCCTGCCCGGCGCGTACGCCTTCACCACCGGCGCGCCCGAGCGCATGGACGTGATCGCCGGAACGTGGCGCGTCCGCCTGTCCGGGACCGACTGGGCCACTTACGGCCCGGGCCAGAGCTTCGCGGTGCCCGGCGACGCGGCCTTCGACGTGGAGATCGCCGACGGCGTGGCCGAATACGTCTGCTCCTACGGCTAGGCCGGACGGGCAGCGCCCGCGCCTCTCCCGCTCCGCCCTCCCGCACCCCCTTTCGATGCCGCAACGGCGGGGCCGCCCCAGCCCGGGCGGCCCCGCCGTTTTTCGCCGCGAGGCCTTGCGACCGCCACACTTCCCTCCAGGTAACCTGCGCACAAAAAAGTCCGTACTTGTCCGCTGGACAGGGGGTGGTAGGGTGCGGTGATTCCGAAACCATCTACGCCACCGGCGCAAGGAGGCTCACATGTTCGCTCTGGCCATCAACGGCAGCCCCAGGAAGGGCGGCAACACCGAAACATTGCTCAAAAAGGTGCTGGAACCGCTGGACGCGGCGGGCTGGGAAACGGAGTTCGTCCAGCTCGGCGGCAAGGAGATCCGGGGTTGTCTCGCCTGCGGCAAGTGCAGGGAGAAGCGCAACAACAAGTGTATCAACGACAAGGACGTGTTCAACGGCATCATGGAGAAGATGCTCCGCGCCGACGCCATCATCCTCGGCTCGCCCACCTACTTCACGGACGTGTCCGCCGAGACCAAGGCCCTCCTGGACCGCTCCGGCTATGTGGCCTTGTCCAACGGGCGCGCCTTCGCAGGCAAGATCGGCGCGGCCGTGGTCGCCGCGCGCCGGGCCGGCGCGACCCACGTCTACGATTCCATCAACCACATGTACCTCATGAACCAGATGATCGTGCCCGGCTCCACCTACTGGAACATGGGCTTCGGTCGGAACCCCGGCGAGGTGGCCGAAGACGCCGAGGCCCTGGCCAACATGGACAACCTCGGTCGGACCATCGCCTGGCTCGGCAACGCCATCGCCGCCCACAAGGATACCTTCCCCACGGCGTAGCCCGCCGCACAACACGCGAAAAAGGGCCCGGACGTCGCCGTCCGGGCCCCTTTTCGCGCGCGGCGCGCCGTTGCGGCCCGCCCTACAGCCTCTTTTCGAGATAGACCATGTCCACCAGCCGCACGCCGTCCTCCCACATGGGATGGTCGTAGTGCTCCACGAAAAAGCCGGGAACGCGGTGCGAGCGGCTGAAGCCGCAGCGCTCGTAGAAGCCGATGGCGCGGGGCACGTCGCCCGTGCCGACCAGCATGCGCGAACAGGCGCCCCTGTAGCGCTCCAGGACAAAGGCCACCATCGCCCGGCCGTATCCCCGCCGCCGGTACCGTTCGTCCGTGGCGAGGTTCTTGAGTTCGCGCGTGCCGCCGCCCTCGTCCGTGACCACGCACACGGTCCGCGGGGCGTCGTCCCCGGCGTCGTAGAGCACGAACAGCTCGCCGCGCTCCAGATACCCGTCGATCCGCTCCTCCTGCTCGTCGCCGAGCAGCAGCAGGTCCAGGAATCGCTTCCGGTCGTGGAGAATCGTTTCGATGCGCATGCGAGGGTCTCCGGGACGCGTTCTGCGGCGTTCGCCGTGGCTCGGTCTCAGCGCGCGGCGATGGCCGCGCGCACGCCGCCCTCGTCGGCCGTGGCGAAGGCCATGCGCGGGGTGTTGTGCGCAAAGCCGAAGTCGCCGCGCGGGGTGAGCAGGATCACGCCACCGAGGCCCCCGGCGCGGTGTTCGAGCACGTCGATGGCCGCGCGCGCCGCGTCCATGGCTCCGGCCGCACCCGCGCCCGCGCCGCCCGTTTCCGGCACCACGCGCAAGCCCTCGCAGGCCGTGCGGCAGAGCATCACGCGCAGGATGGCCTCGCCGTAGCCCGTGGCCGAGGCCGCGCCGAGCTCGTTGTCCGCGTAGCCGCCGCAGCCGATGATCGGCGAGTCGCCCACGCGGCCCGGGTGCTTGCGCGGCGTGCCGCCCGTGGACGTGGCGCAGGCCAGGTCGCCGGAGGCGTCCAGGGCCACCGCGCCCACGGTGTCCGAGGGGCCGGAACCCGGCCCGGCCGGGGCCTTCGGCTTTTTCCCACCGGCCGGACCGGCCGGTTTTTTCCCGAACGACCCGAGAATGCTGAACTGCGCGTCGTCCTTGATGGACTCGTAGAAGGCCAGTTCGCGCTCGGTGAGCAGCTCGCGCGGGTCCAGCTCGACGAAACCGCACTCGCGGGCGAAGCGCATGGCCCCCTCGCCGATGAGGATGCGGAAGTCCTCGGCCTCCAGAACGCGCCGCGCCAGGGAGACCGGGTGCAGCAGGTTGCGCACCCCGGCCACGGCCCCGAAGTCCAGCCGCGCGCCGTCCATGATCATGGCGTCCAGTTCGATCCGCCCGTCCGCGTTGAGAAAGGCCCCGCGCCCGGCGTCGAAGGCCGGGTCGGCCTCGAGCACGTTCACGGCGCGTTCCACGGCCTCCAGGGCGCTCATGCCCTGCAGAAGGCGCGGGTAGACCTCCTCCACGGCCGCGCGCACGCCCGCCAGGTGCGCGTCCACGTGTTCGTCCGGAATGTCCCAGGCCCCGCCGTGCACGATGAGTTTGGGCTGCATGGCTGCTTCTCTCCTTGCGCGGGCCCCTGCCCGCGGATTTCCGGCGCGCCGCGCGGTGCGGCCGGAGCGCGAACTATGGGCATCCGGAAGCGCGCGGTCAAGCCCCGGCGCTGCGCTCCGGCGGCGCGGGCGGGGCCCCGCCCGCGCCACGAAAAACGGCCGGAGCCCGAAGGCCCCGGCCGCATGGTTTCGCCCCGGCTTTGCGCAGTCGCGTCAGACCAGGATGATGTCGTGGATGGAGATGTCGTGTGTTCCCGACGGGTTGGTCGTGGTGGCCACGTGGGTGATATTCGACAGATTGGCGATGGTCCTGGTGGTCATCGAAGCATAGCCTGCCCCCGCGCCGTTGGTGTCGTTGACGTGGAAGGCATAGAGCTTCTGGGAGCCCGTGACGTAGCCGAAGGCCACGTACTTGCCCGCCGCGCCGGTCCACCCGGCCAAGCTCACGGACTGGATCACGGCCGCCTTGCTGGCCGCGGCGAAGAGATGCGCCACGTAGTCTCCCTGGTGCAGGGT
The DNA here is from genome assembly GCA_015709205.1 of Desulfovibrionaceae bacterium. Lineage (GTDB taxonomy): Bacteria > Desulfobacterota > Desulfovibrionia > Desulfovibrionales > Desulfovibrionaceae > JACCQO01. Next base: position 44,528 of record JACCQO010000024.1, on the reverse strand, counting down.
TCCCTCGCGGGTGAAGACCTTGGTGCCGTTGTTCGTGGCCCCGGTCCCGAACATATCACCGTTGATCTCCAGGTGGACCTTGTCGCCGTCGGCGTGGCTGAAATCCTTGATCACGTCCCAGTCGTTGGTGCCGGACTCGGCCACGTTGAACTTGTCGGCCCCGGCGTCGCCGTAGAGGGTGTCGTGGCCCTCGCCGCCCTGCAGCCAGTCGTCGCCCGCGCCGCCGTAGATGGTGTCGTCGCCCGCGGAACCCGCGATGCTGTCGTCGCCTTCGCCGCCGTAGATCAGGTCGTTGCCCGCGCCGCCGTCGATGGTGTCGTGGTCGGACTCGAAGTACGGGCTCCAGGTGTCGCCGCCGTAGATGGTGTCGTTGCCGTCGCCGCCGTCGATGCAGTCGTCGCCGGCGTTGCCGTAGAGCAGGTCGTCGCCTGTGCCGCCGCCCAGGGTGTCGTTGCCGCCCATCTCGTTGGCGTTGTCCGAATTCCCGTCCTGGAAATCGCCGTACAGGGTGTCGCCCGATCCGGTCTGGTCGCCGCCCAGGAGGCTGTCGTCGCCGCCCATGCCCACGAGGCACCCCCCGGCCGTGGCGCCCGTGAACCGCATCACGTCGTCGAAGCGCGTCCCCATGGCCCCTTCGAAGCCCACCATGGTATCCACGTCGCCGGAGTGGTGCGACATGTAGTAGTCGCTGGCGTCGTTGGAGAAGGAGAGGTGAATGCCCTCATTGAAATCCCAGTAGCTGACCATGTCGAAGCCGGACCCGCCCTCGAGGTAGTTGGAGCCCTTGCCGCCCTCGATCACGTTGTCCTTGGTATCGCCGATGAGGCTGTCGTCGTAGTCCGTGCCGCTGATGTCCTCGATGCCGAAAAGGGTGTCGGTGAACCCGGAGGCGCCGCCGCCGATGAGCGAGGCCAGGCCGTAGGCCCCGTCGTAGTCCGCTACGCCGTCCAGCCCCGCGTTGGAGAAGGCCGAGCTGGACATGATCGCGTCGCCGTCCACGGAGGCGGAGGTCGCGGTGTTCGCCCCCAGCTTGACCCACACGCCCTGCTCCACGCCCAGGTCCTCGTAGTTGACCCCGTCGTGGTAGTTGGTGTCCGTGGTACCCGCGATGACCAGGTCGCTGCCCAGGCCCGGGGTGAAGTGGAACTGCTCGGACCGGGTGCCGGTGGTGGTGCCCACCAGGGTGTCGTCGTAGTTCGTGGCCTGGATCTCGTTGATGTCGAAGAGGTGGTCCGTGCCCGTGGCGGCCCCGCCGAGGACCAGCCCGCGCTCGATGCTGCTGGTCGTGCCCAGCACCGTGTCCCCACCCTGGAGCACGGCGAAGATGCCTTCGCCGTCGTCGGCCAGCATATAGCCCGCCCCACCGTGCTGCGCATCCGTCAGGGAAATGCCGCCGAAGTAGTTGGCCGCGTAGATGGTGTCGTCGCCGCCCATGCCCATGAAGAAGCTGAAGGAGCCGGTGTTGCCGACGAAGGTGTCGTCGCCCGCGCCGCCCACGGCCGAGCGGAAGCCGTAGATCGTGTCTTCTTCGCTGCCGCCGCTCAGGGAGTCCGTGGCGAATCCGGAATCCAGGTTGATGTAGAAATCCGCCGTCTTGTCCAGGTAGAGGACCGAATCGTCGTCGTCGGGTTCGTAGGACTCGAAAAAGTCGTTGCCCCCGCCGCCCATGACCGCGTTGAACTCGCTGTTCTTGTAGAGGATGAAGGAGTCGTCGCCGTCGCCGCCGATGACGTTCTCCACGTTGACGAGCGTGTCCGTGTAGCCGTCGTGCTCCACGGTGCCTTCGTTGCCGTCCCCCGATCCCAGGGTCACGGCCAGGTCGCCGCCCGCGTCGCCGTAGGCCGCGAAATCGCCCAGCACGCTGTTGTTGCCGCCGTCGATGTAGTTGTCGCCCGCGCCGCCGTGGATGGTGTCGTCGCCGCACAGGGCGGAGATGGTGTCGTCGCCGGAGGTGCCGTCGATGAACTCCCCGCTGGACGTGCCGGTGAAGGTCTCGCCCGAGGAAGAGGAAGGCAGGCTGTCGTTGTAGTCGTCCTGCCACGAATCCGTGTCGTCCTCGTCGTCGAGCACGTCGTCGGGCAGGTCGTCCGGGGAGAACAGATCGGCCGCGACGGGCGGAATGTACGCGACACCGCCGGCCCGGCCGCCGAATTCGTCGCCCAAATCGCCGCCGAGTTCGCCGCCGAGCAGCCCCTCGTCGCCGATACCGCCGCCCAGGTTCCCGCCCAGGCCGCCGGTCAGGCCGCTCAGGCCGCCGTCGCCCAGCAGCCCGGAGCCGGAGCCGCCCAGGGCGTCGCCCAGAACCTCGCCCGCATCGCCACCCGCATCGCCGCCCGCATCGCCGCCAAGGCCGGCCCCGTCGCCCTCGCCGTCTCCGGCGTCGCCGTCGCCAGCGTCTTCGCCCGCGAGGCCTGCGTCGCCCTCGCCTTCACCGTCGCCTTCGCCGGTGCCGTCGCCTTCCCCAGTGCCGTCGCCCTCGCCGTCGCCAGCGCCCTCGCCTTCACCGTCGCCTTCACCCTCTCCGGCAGCTTCTCCCTCGCCGTCACCGGCGTCGTCCTCGCCGCCCTGGTCGCCTTCGCCGCCCTCGTCGCCCTCGTCGCCCGGAGCCGGGGGTTCGCCCAGGGAGGTCAGCGGGGTCATGGCCTGGAAACCGGCCAGTTCCTGCGGGGTCATGGGCCTGGGATCGCCCATGGGCCCGCCCGGCGCGAAATCCGCCAGCATGTTCGGCACCACGATGACGTGCGTGTTGCCGAAGGTGTCCGTGAGCAGCACGGAGCGGCCGCCCGTGAGCTGCTCCGCGCCGTGCTGCTCGCCGATGGGCAGCACCGAGTGCACCGTGGTCGTGCCGCGGATGCCGATGGTCGCCAGGGGCGACTTCATCTGCACGCCGTCGGGGTTGGCGTCCGCGATCTGGCCGGTGGCCATGCGGAAGGAGCCCTGGGCCATGTCGAACAGGAAATTGGCCTGTGCGGGATGGTCGGGATCGAAGACGTAGTGGTCCACGGTCATGCTGCTGGAGGGCCCCTCGGAGAGCACCGTGCCGTCCAGGAACTTGACCTCGAGGTGGGAACCGGCCTTGGTCACCAGCATGTCGTCGGCAAACACGGCGTCGCCCTTGGCCAGGGCGCGCACCTCTTCACCGTGCTCGGCGAATACCCGACCCTGCGCGGCGACGACTTCACCGACGGAAGGACCCGTGGGGGGCATACGTCTCCTCCGAAAAGTAGAGATGGCAATGGTTGCGGCCCTGCCGTCCCTCCGCCGGAGTCTGCACGCCCCGGAACAGCGGACAAGCGGGTCGACTGCGTCCCGCGCGCCCGACGGACGCCGGACGCTAGTTTTGCCTACTGCACGCCTTAATATTTTGCAACCACCAGATCAAATTAATCAACCCCCCGGCCAAGCGGAACTTTTTTTCACAACGGCGCCGAATGTGCGCGGCGGCGGGCCGCGTCCGCTTAAGATACCCCGCGCAGCCCCCGCCCGCTTTCCGGCCGTTGCCCTTGCCCCTGGCGCGCGATGTGCTATATTATATCGGTAACCGGTGGTCTTTTTTTATGCTTTCCCGCGGCCCCCGGGCCGCGCACGGAGGACGACATGGGCGACCTGAAAAACTGGGGACAGCGCGAGCTGACCCGCCTCAGACAGGACGTGGACCGTCTCTTCGAGGCCCTGTGCTTCGACATGGGGGTGCCCCCCGTGTGCCGCGAGGGCGGCGCGGGCGTGCATTTCGAGGAACACGGCGGCGAACTGGTGGTCACCGTGCCCGTGCCCGGGCTCGCGGCCGCCGCCATCGACCTCACCGCCACCCCGACCTGGCTGGCCATCGCGCTGACGCGCGAGGAGGAGGTCGGCGGCGCGCTGCACCGCGAAACCCTGCGCAAGGAATTCGTGCTGCCCGTGCGCGTGCGCCCGGACGCCGCCCGCGCCGAACTCAAGGACGAAATCCTGACCGTGCGCCTGCCGGTCGTGACGCCCACGCGCCTGACCATCGACGACTAACCGCAGACTCCCACGGAGGCTCCCATGGCTGCCAAGACTACGATAGCTCCCCTTCCCGCCGACAAGCTGCGCTGGGAACTCGATCCGGCCACCCTGCCCTTTGCCGACACCTCCGGCTTCGACGGCCCCGAGGACGAGATCATCGGCCAGAAGCGCGGCGTGGAGGCCTTCCGCTTCGGCCTCGGCCTGCGCAAGAAGGGCTACAACATCTTCGTCACCGGCTCGCCCGGCTCCGGCCGCCTGTCCACGGTCAAGAAACTCCTGGCCGAGATGGCCGACCGCAAGGCCGTGCCCAGCGACCTGTGCTACGTGAACAACTTCAAGAACGAGGAGGCGCCCATCCTGCTGCGCTTCCCCGCGGGCGACGGCGCGCGCTTCAGGAAGGCCCTGCACGAGTTCCTGGAGGCCGTGAAGCGCGAGGTGCCGCAGCTCTTCGAGAGCGAGGAGTACATCGCGCGCAAGAACGCCATCGCCGAGGCCCACGAAAAGAAGGTCCTGGAGTTCTACAAGGCCGTCGAGGAAAAGGTGAAGGACACCGGGCTGGTGGTGGTCAAGATGCAGATGGGCCCCATGCAGCGCCCCGACGTGGTGCCCCTGGTGGACGGCGAGCCCAAGCGGCTCATCGACGTGGAGGAGATGGTCAACAACGGCCGCTTCCCGCGCGAGGAGTTCGAGCGGCTCTCCAACAAGCGCATGGAGCTCAAGGAGCAGATCGACCACATCGTGCACGAGGTGCGCGAGCTGCAAAAGGAGGTGGCCAGGAAGCACGAGGAGGTGGACAAGCTGATGTTCCTCTCCCTGGCCAAGGAGTTTTTGCAGCCCGTGCGCGACGGCTTCGAGGACGAGAAGGTCAACGCCTTCCTGGACGCGCTGCTGGAGAACATGGTCGAGAACCTGGACGGGCTGCGCGCCATGGGCACGGCCCAGGTCGGGCCCGGCGGCATGCCGATCATGGGCCCGCCGCCCGAGCTGGTGCTCCGGCCCTACGAGGTCAACCTGCTCGTGGACAACCACGGCAAGAAGGGCCAGCCCGTGATCGTGGAGTCCTTCCCCACCTACCGCAACCTCTTCGGGTCCATCGAACGCATCTCGGACCGCTCCGGCGGCTGGCGCACGGACTTCACCAAGATCAAGGCGGGCTCCTTCGTCAAGGCCAACGGCGGCTTTCTGGTCATCAACCTGCTCGACGCGATCATGGAGCCCGGGGTCTGGCAGACCCTCAAGCGCTCGCTGAAGACCGAAAAGATCGAGATCGAGACCTACGACCCGTTCTATTTCTTCTCGGCCACGGGGCTCAAGCCCGAGTCCATCGACATGGACGTGAAGGTGGTCGTGCTCGGCGATCCGTACCTCTACCACATCCTGCGCCACTACGACCCGGACCTGCCCAAGATCTTCAAGGTCCGCGCCGACTTCGAGCACTCCATGGACCGCACCGAGGACACCGTGCTGCAGATGGCCCGGTTCATCAAGCGCGAGGCGGACAAGGAGGGGCTGCTGCCCTTCGACGCCTCGGGCGTGGCCGCGGTGGTGGAGCAGGCCGTGCGCATGGCCGGGCGGCGCGAGAAGCTCTCCACGGCCTTCCCGGCCCTGGCCGACCTGCTCGGCGAGGCCGACTACTTCGCGCGCGTGGACGCGGAAAACGGCAACGGCAAGGGCGGCCCGGGCAAGGGCAAAAAGGGCGGGAAGGCCAAGGCCCCCACCGTGTCCGCCGCCCACGTGAGCGCGGCCATCGAGGCCAAGATCTACCGCTCCAACCAGGTCGAGGAGCGCATCCAGGAGATGATCGACCGGGGTTCGCTCTTCGTGGACACGGACGGCGCGGTGACCGGCCAGGTCAACGGGCTGGCCGTCTACTCCATGGGCGACTACGCCTTCGGCAAGCCCTCGCGGATCACCGCGGCAGTGTCCATGGGCAAGGAGGGGATCATCAACATCGAACGCGAGGCGGAGATGAGCGGGCCCACGCACAACAAGGGCATGCTCATCCTCTCCGGCTACCTGCGGCGCATGTTCGCCCAGAACCGGCCCCTGACCCTGGCCGCGTCCCTGGCCTTCGAGCAGTCCTACGGCGGCATCGACGGCGACTCGGCCTCGTCCACGGAGCTCTACGCCCTGCTCTCGGCGCTGGCGGACCTGCCTCTGCGCCAGGACGTGGCCGTGACCGGCTCCGTGAACCAGAAGGGCGAGGTTCAGCCCATCGGCGGGGTCAACGAGAAGATCGAGGGCTTCTACCTGTGCTGCAGGCACGCCGGGCTGACCGGCAGGCAGGGCGTGATGATCCCCGCATCCAACGTCGAGGACCTGATGCTCAAGCCCGAGGTGGTCGAGGCCGTGCGCGCCAAGAAGTTCCACATCTGGGCCGTGAAGACCATCGACCAGGGCATCGAGCTGCTCACCGGCGTCAAGGCGGGCGAGCGCGCCAAGGACGGAACCTATCCCAAGACGTCGGTCTACGGCCGCGTGGACGGCAAGCTGCGCGAACTGGCCGAGGGGCTGCGCGACTTCGGGTCCAAGGAGGACAACGGCAAGGACGCGGGCAAGGGCAAGGCGCGCACGGCCGCGAAGAAGACGCCGGGCAAGAAGGCCAAGGCCGGGAAGTAGCGCCGCGCCGCAAGGCGGCGGAGCGCGGCCCGCGGGCGGACCACGTTCCGTCACCGGCGCGGGGTCGCGGGGAGAAGGTGGCGGCCGCCGCGCCGAACGGAGAAGCGAACGGGACGCGTCCTTGGGGGCGCGTCCCGTTTTTTTGCGACCACGCGCCCTCGCCGCAGGCGCGCCAAAAAGTTTGGGAGAGTCCAGAGAACCCTTTCCAAAGGGTTCTCTGGCCATCGGAGACGCCCCTCCGGCGAGGAGCCGCCGGAGGCCGCCCCGAAGGGGCCTAGCGGTCCAGCCTGCTGCGCTCCAAGGCGCGCACCTCGCGTTCCGGCACCAGGGCCAGCCCCTCGTTGACCAGGGCCAGCACGTCGCGCCGGTCCTTGCGCACCGCGGCCACGAACTCCTTGGCGTAGAGCGGCTGCCCGGCCATGACGAACTGGTCGCGCAGCCCGGCCTGGGCCAGGTAGTCGAGCATGCCCAGTCGCTCGTCGGCGAAGGCCGCGATCTCCCCGGCCAGCGCGCCGTTCACCAGCCCGCCCGGCGTGGCGTACACGCGCACCGCCACGCCCGCGGCGCGCAGCGAGGCGGCCCCGTCGCTGCCCACGATGGCCCCGGCCATGCCCTCGCCGATGTCCTGCACCGTTTGCACGGGCGCGGAAGCGGGCGAGAACAGGGCCATGGTCGAGCGGTAGAACGGCCGCGAAAACGCGAACCACGCCGCGCGCTGGGGGTTGGCGAAGAGCCCGGAATGCACGTCGGCCGAGCCGTCGCGCACGGCCTGGATGGAGCCCGCCCAGTCCGAGAACGCGAAGCGCACCTCGACCCCGGCGTGTTCCCCCCACAGTTTCCAGAAGTCCACGAGCAGCCCCTCGGGCCGCCCGGCCTGGTCGAGCATGGTGTAGGGCGCGAAATGCGCGTCGCAGGCCACGGTCACGGCCTTGGCCTGCGCATCTCCTGCCGCCGCCGGGCTCACGCCCCACGGCACTCCGGCCGCGACCCACACGAGCGCCAACACCGCGCACAGCGCGGCGAATGCCCTTCCGTGCATCGTCTCCTCCTCGCTTGCGACGCCGCTTCCGAAGAATCCGACGTCCGGTCGCCCCCCGCACTGGCCTACCGGCTCAACAGGCAGCCCTCGAAGCACTGCTCCCATTCCACGGCGCAATTGTTGGTCTCCACCTGGGTGTGCGCATTGCGCAGACAGGCTTCGCGCTTGGCCGAGCACGTGCCGTCGCACTGCGTGCAGTGCGCCTGGTCGGACGTGCACAGGTCCCGATAGGCCTGCTCGTAGGCCTGGTAGGCCCCGGCGCACGTCTCCTGCAAACAATCCCTGTACCGTTTCTGCACGTCGGTCTGGCTGAGACTGCCGAGGTCGCCCATGCACTGCTGGATACAGCCGTAATAGGCCTGCTTGGCGGCCTTGTAGTCCGCCCGGGCGGCCATGGGCCAAGCCAGGGCCAGCAACAACGCCGCGAGCGTGATGTGGGTTCCCGTGCGCATGACGTCTCCCTTCCTTTTCGCCCCCCCGGGGCTGGTTGCGTTGCCATGTGCCTCTGGCCGCGCACGACGCGAGGCCCCGGAAGCCGGTAAAGCAGGTTTTATGCCATCCCATAACAGACCGGAATTGCTACAGCAACGATTAATCGTTCCTGCCAACGCCCGGCGGTTGCGCCAACACGGTGGGCGCAGCCGCCGGACGCCGGGTGGCGCTCCCCCGGCGCGGCGCCGGGCACAAAAAAAGCCTACCCGTTCGGGTAGGCCGCCTCTATGGTAACGCGCCCGCGCGCCGCCTGTGCGGCGTCGCTGCCGGCCCGATTTCACCGAGGCCCGCCGGGGGACGGTTGGTCCCCCTCAATTTTCATCCGATGGTCTCTGTCCTGGTCTACTGGTTGGAGGTTTCACCAAGTCGGAACCACTCGGTCGCGATGGCGGCGGGCCGTCGTTTAGAGGGACTGCTCCCACGCCGGCCAGGGCGTTTTCCCGCCGGAGCGCCGTGGCAAGCCCATCCTGCGCGGCGCTCGCGGCCTCGAAACCGGGTTCGGGCGGGACCGTCCACACCCCCCGACCCTGGCCGTATTCCATCTGCAGCCGAAGCCGAAGCTCATCCTCTTCGGGATACCATTCGGGCTGACGCCCCACATGGTATACAAGCTTTCCGGTCTGCAGGATGGTTTTCATCTTGCCTGCAATCTTCCCACCCCGCACAGCCCCCGTCAACGGGATCGCTGAAAAAATATTTCCAGTCATCCGGGCATGCTGCGCGCAGCAGTGCGCATGCATCCAAATTGTGTCCTCATTCCGCAACGTTGCAGTGGCGCTCTGCATGGCTTTTTTTGCATTTTTTTCCCCATGCATTCCGATCTGTTGCACGGGTGCACTCCAGGGCCCGCCCCGCGCCCCGGCCGCCCCCGACCCGCCGCTCCCCGCCTTCACAAGCGCCGCCCGCGTGCTTACCCTCTTGTCCGCGCCCACGTGCGCGGCAATGCCCCGCTACAGCGCACTGCAGCGGGGCACCGGGACAGTGCGCCGCACCAGGAAAACCGCCACAAGGACCAAGGAGCTTCACGAGGACCACCCATGACCGCCAACCGCTTCGCCACGGCGCGCATGCGCAACCTGGCCCACTCCGCCCTGCTCCTCGCGGGCATGACCGCCCTGCTCTGCCTGCTGGGCTGGACCCTGGCCGGACCCGAAGGCGTGCTCTGGGCCTTCGTGCTCGGCGCGGTGGTCCTGACCGTCAGCCCGCGCCTGTCGCCCGGGCTGACCCTGCGCCTCTACGGCGCGCGCCCCCTGGCCCCGGGCCAGGCCCCCACGCTCGAACGCGCGGTCGCCGAACTGGCCCGCCGCGCCGGGCTGCCGCGCCCGCCCGTGCTGCACCTCGTGCCCAGCCCCGTGCCCAACGCCTTTGCCGTGGGCGCGCGCGACAACGCGGCCCTGGCCGTCACCGCCGGGCTCCTGCAGACCCTCTCCCTGCGCGAGACCGCCTGCGTCCTGGCCCACGAGATCGGCCACATCGACCACAACGACATGCGCGTCATGGGCCTGTCCGACGTCATCAGCCGCATCACCTCCTTCTTCTCCCTCTTCGGCCAGATCCTCGTGCTCGTGAACCTGCCCCTGGTGCTCACCGGCCACGTCACCGTGCCCTGGAACGCCGTGCTCGTGCTCCTGGCCGCGCCCTACCTGGCCCTGCTCATGCAGCGCGCCCTGTCCCGCGCGCGCGAGCTGGACGCCGACCTGGAGGGCGCGCGCCTCTCCGGCGACCCGGCCGGGCTGGCCTCGGCCCTGGGCCGCATCGAGCTGCAGCAGGGCGGCTGGTTCTCGCGCCTGTTCCTGCCCGGCCGCTACAATCCGCACCCCTCGCCCCTGCGCTCGCACCCGCTCACCGAGGAGCGCATCGCCCGGCTGCGCCAGTTGGCCACGGAACCCCAGGTGTTCCCGCCGATCCACACCCTCTTTCCCGAGCCGTCCCCGCCCTTCGCCATGGCCCGGCGCGTGCCCGTCCGCCCGCGCTGGCGCATCGGCGGCTACTGGTACTGACCATGGCGCGGACCAGGACTCCCACGAAAAGGGCCGCGGCCCCGCGCCCCACGCTCCCGGACCTCAAGGGCCGCAGCATCGGCGCGCACATGCCCATCACCGGCGGGCTGGACCGGGCCGTGGCCCGCGCCGCGTCCATCGGCGCAACGGCCCTGCAGGTCTTCACCCACAACCAGCGCCAGTGGACCATGCCGCCCCTCGCAGCCGGCGCCGCGCCGCGCTTCGCCGCCGCGCGGCGCGACTGGGGCGGCCACCCCGTGGCCGCGCACGACTCCTACCTGCCGAACCTGGCCAACCCGGACCCGGAAAAACGCGCCCGCTCCCAGGCCGCCTTCGCCGCCGAACTCGTCCGCGCCCAAACCCTGGACATCCCCTTCCTCGTCACCCACCCCGGCGCGCACCTGGGCGCGGGCGCGGAGCGCGGCCTGGCCCTCTACGCCCGAACCCTGGACGCGGCCATCGAGGCCTCCGGCACCTCCGCCCCGCGCATCCTCCTGGAAACCACCGCGGGCTGCGGCACCACCCTCGGCTCAACCTTCGCCGAGCTCGCGCGCATCCTGGAAACCTCCCGCCACCCGGACCGCCTGGGCGTCTGCCTGGACACCTGCCACGCCTTCGCCGCGGGCTACGACCTGGCCACCAGCGCCGGGTTCCACGCCACCATGGCCGAACTCCGCGCCACCGTCGGCGCGGACGCCGTCCGCTTCCTGCACCTCAACGACTCCCAACACCCCCTGGGCTCGCACAAGGACCGCCACGAACACATCGGCCAGGGCCACCTCGGCCCGAACGCCTTCCGCAACGTCCTCAACCACCCGGACCTCGCCGCCCTGCCCATGACCCTGGAAACCCCCAAGGACGAAACCCTGGCCCACGACCTCCGCAACCTCACCACCCTCGCCGGGCTGATCGAGTGAGGGGGGGAAGAAAGGGAAAGATGTGGTGGCGTGACCCGCAGGGACGCAGGGAGATTTTGCCCACGAAGAAGGCCTGGCCGAGACTTCTGCACATTAACCGGGGGGGGTTTCATGCGATTACGTCTCGGACCAGGCCCGTGGCTGCGGAGGGCAAGGCCGTCCCAAGGTTGCCTACAGGGACGCGAACGTGGCGAGGGTGTTTGGTTACAGACCTCTTCCGCCGCAGTATGCCCTCTTAGTGCAGCGAACGTGCCAGAAGCATACCACGTTGAAATATAAGGATTTGATCATGGCAAGGCGGGTGCAAACCGCCCACTACGTTGCCGCCCGAAACCGCCAACAGCACACCCCCGAAAGGGAACCGGATCCCCCATCGGGGGGCCCGGGGGGAATCATTCCCCCCGGCGGAGTCCGGGGCGGCGCCCCGGCGGGGTGTGGGGCGGAGCCCCGCCTCGCCCGCCTACGCGCGGCGGTTCCGGCGCACCAGGTAGAGCAGGGCGATGCCGGCGAGGATCATGGGCGCGCAGAGGAGTTGGCCCATGGTCAGCCAGCCGAAGGCGATGAAGCCGAGTTGCGGGTCGGGGCGGCGGAAGAATTCCACGAAGAAGCGGAAGGAGCCGTAGCAGAGCAGGAACAGGCCCGAGGCGGCCATGCGCGGGCGCGGCTTGGCCGTGTAGAACCAGAGGATGCAAAACAGGGCGACGCCTTCGAGCGCGGCCTCGTAGAGCTGGGAGGGGTGGCGCGGGTAGGTGCCCGCGCCCGGGCGCGGGAAGACCATGGCCCAGGGCACGTCGGTGACGCGGCCCCAGAGTTCGCCGTTGATGAAGTTGCCCATGCGCCCGGCGAACAGGCCCGGAGGGGCCAGGGGGCAGATGAAGTCGGTGACGTCGAAGAAGCTCAGGGCGTGCTTGCGGGCATAGAGCCACATGCACACGAGCATGCCCATGAGCCCGCCGTGGAAGGACATGCCGCCCTTCCAGATGGCCAGGGCGTCCATGGGATGGTCGATGAAGTAGCCGGGCTCGTAGAAGACCACGTAGCCGATGCGCGCGCCGAGGATCAGGCCCACGATGCAGTAGGTGAGCAGGTCTTCGAAGCCGCGCGCGTCGATCAGGGCCCAGGGCTTTTTGGTGCGGCTGCGGCCCAGGAACCAAGCGGCGGCGAAGCCGAAGATGTACATGAGCCCGTACCAGCGCAGGTGGAGCGGTCCGATGCGCAGCGCCACGGGATCGATGTTCGGGTAGGCGATCATGCTCTTTTTGATGGAGTGTTTGCGGCCGCCGCGAAACGCCGGGGCCTTCCGCTTGGGGTAGGTATCCGCCCCGGCGCGCCAAGTCAATGCGCGGCGCGGAATCGCGACATCGGCGCGTGGTCGGCGCGGAGAAAAACGGCGCGCGGGGCGGCAGCGGAGAGGGCGGCGAAAGAGCCTCGACGAAGGCGCTGGGGCCGACGGACCGAGGCGCCCGGGTGCACCGGAGCGCTCGGACGCCGGAGCGCGCGAGAAACGAAGCTGACGGGGCACGCAGCGGCGTGAGGGTGCGGCTGCGTGGAGGTAGGCGGCACCGGGAAGCCCGGAAAGCTCCATGCGGAAGGCCCCTGGAAACGGCGTTGCGCACGGCGCGCTCCGGGACTCCGGTCGAGGCGGGGTTGGGTCCCCGATTGCGGCCGTCGCCAAGGCCCGGCCGAGCGACTCTCCCGCCCGCCCCACCTGGCCGCATGCATACGGTACGACCTGCACGGACGGGCCCGCCCGCTCCGTTCCCCCGGCGGCTGGCGCGGGACGCCATCTGCCGGGCACGTACAAAAAAATGCCGCCGCCCGAAAATTTTGGGTTGACAAATTCCGGCCGTTGGATAAATTCCGTTTCTCCGTTGGGGCTGTAGCTCAGTTGGGAGAGCGCTTGAATGGCATTCAAGAGGTCAAGAGTTCAATTCTCTTCAGCTCCACCAGCGAACACAAGGGCTTACGATCAAGGTCGTAAGCCCTTTTTCTTTGGTGCACTACGGATTCGCACGACGCCCGTCTTTCGCTGGCCATCCCTTTTTTCATCCCCGAAGGCTTGCGCCATGCCACCTGCCGGGTCGTCCGCCACGTCGTGGATGACCGCCGCGTAACATAGCTCAAGATTAAGCGAATCACCTTCGGCCCCCCGCGCTGCGCCTGCGTTCGCTCTCGCCTCCGCGCCCTCGGCGCGCTGCTCCTTGGCGCGGCGTAGGCCGGGAACGACGCGAACGAACTCGGGAGGCATGAAAGCACGAAGAGACAACCTTTTACGCGAGATCGTCTTGCACTTGAGGAGAATTTACGTGTGCGCTATAAGCAAAATACGGTTGAGTAGGCGTCTAGGTGCACGGCATCGCGAGGTACCAGGGATGGACTGGACAGGAGACGGCAATGGTAGCCTCCAAAGGGCGGCGTGGGGGGAGGAGTTCCGGCAGGGTTCCCGGCGCTACGGTACCGAGTCCCTGGGGCAGAGGCTTGCCCGAGATCGGCGGGACTCTCTTGTTCCGGCAACGAGCTCGGCGATGTCCCCTGCCCCACCTCCAGCCCACAGGAGGGAAGCCCTCCATACCTCCCCGCGTGCCGGGCGCGAAGGTTGCCAATCAGGTGCGGTGCTGTAACAATGATGTACGACAGAATTTGCACTCTGATGGCGGACGCTGTTGTTGGAATTGGCTTCTGATGATTCCTTAACTGCATCATGCAATGGAACAAACAACTATGTCACAAGAGTATACATTGATATTTTGTAGACAGGTCAGACAACGATCCGCTGATAATAGAGAAGCCTTTATGCGGCTTATAGGTCTCACCGGCCAACAAATATCTCTTTTGCGCGAAGAGCTAGACTCAATGATAAGGTGCATTTATCTGCTATCGATTGATGATAGGCAGCGCAGGTCAAAATTAATTGAGGCTTCAGTCAAATGTGGAGAATGGAAAGATGTAAACAATAACAAGCGAATCACTGATAAAAAGATGGTAGAATTGGCAAACAGACTCCAAGGATGGACACAAAACGTTTATAAATTTGGCTGTGGCTTCATCCACTTATCTTCATTTCACGATTATCGGGAACGTGACCCAATGGACATGATATCTAGCGATGAGAAAATAGCTATAGCAGATTATATGCACGGTTATCATGGTGTCCCCAAAAGTAGTCAACTTTCTTTCAGCACGATAGTTCCCTATCTGCCAGCAGTTTTTAAAAAAATAGCCGACAATTTGGAATGCTATGTAGAAGACTTAGAAAGGGATGGTGATTTAAGCGAGGATTAGAGCGATGTTACTTACCGTCTTTTTTAGAACGAATATTCTCACGCTCACACCATGTTGCAAACATTGAAAAAAGTGGCACAGAACCCGAGGATAAGCTTGAGAAGAAAAAAGACAGAGAATGCACTACATTCCCGCACTACACTCGCTTTCAATTGGCCCGAATTAGCGATGCTGCCTTGTAAGTTTTGCTTTTAAGTTCAGCATGTTAATCGTGGCATGTCTGCATGGCATTCAAGAGGTCAATTCTCTTCAGCTCCACCAAAAATTTCCAAAAGAAAAGGCCCTGGTTATCCTCCGAGATAACCAGGGCCTTTTCTTTTGGCGTGAACCTGCCGGTGAACCCGGTGCGGACATTTTGCTTGGAGAAAAAAAATACGCCGGGCTGCCGGACAATCCTCCCTCGAGGGCAAGCCGCCCGGCCACCTTGAGGGAGCTGCCCGGTGACAGCGAGCGGAGGGGTGAGATGGGCAGCGAAGAATACGCCTTCAGGAACGGCGCAATGCGCCATTTTCCAGGGGACGCGCTGATTTGATTGTCCGTGTGGCGATTGACAATTTATTGATTTTACAATAGAATTATTTCTTTAGGGAGTTTTCGTGCAACAGCTCAGCATCAACGACGTCGAATACGGCTTGCGTAAACGGATGGCGAAACCCGAACCTTATAAGGCTGTGTCGCTGCTGGGGGATGTTCCATCGAGGCGGGTAGCATGACAGCGCTCCGGTCCCTCTGCAATTTCGGGTTCATCACGCTCAACGTCTTCGTCTTGTTCGCCTTCAGCAACCTCGCCGTCTTTTTCAATTTTTACGGGTTCCTGGGCCAACTGCCCATCCCGTCGCAGTGGAGCGGGATCCTGATCGGCGTCTTTTCGGCCAGCGCCCTGGCCGTCCGTCCCCTCATCAGCGCCCGGCTTTCGGTCGAGGGCGCCGTCCGGGCCATCGCCGCGGGCCTGGGCCTGACCATCGTTTCGCTGCTGCTCTACGCCCACGTGGACACGCTGGTGCCCATGCTGCTGCTGCGGGTACTGCACGGCGCGGCCTACGTGGTCATGATGTCGGCCACGGTGACCCTCCTGATGGTCTTCATGCCCCCGGAAAAGAACGGGCAGGGGTTCGGCGTCATCACCATCATGACGCTGCTCCCCTACGCCGTGGTCCCTTATGCCCTGGAGCACGCGCCGGCCTCGGTGCCGCAGGCGGCTACACCTGCACCGCGCTGCTGATGCTGCCTCCCGCGTGCCTGCTGCCGCCGCTGTCCCGGCAGGTCCGCGCAGCCGGAGCGGGCCGGGCCGGAGAGGGCTCGCTGCCCGGCGGGAGCCTTGCGGCCAACCTGCGCCGGCCGAAAATCATCCTGCTGCTGCTCGCCAACGGTCTGGTGTTCTGCGTCTTTTCCTCCATGTTCTTCTTCCTCAAGGCCTTCTGCGCCATGTCCGGGCTGGGCGACCCCGGCCTGTTCTTCACCGTGGCCACCGGCGTGATGATCGCCTCCCGTGTCTTTTTCGGCCCTCTTTTCGACAAGTTCGACAAGGGGATGCTGGCCGCCGCGAGCCTGCTGCTGTTCGCGGCGGGCGTCTCGATGCTCAGCGCCATGACCTCGTTGGCCGTCTTCTACGCCGCCGCCGTGGCCTACGGCGTGGGCGTCGGGGCCGCCACCCCGCTCATGAACGGCCTGATGTTCTCCATCTCCGAGCCGAGGTTCCGGGGGCTCAACACCAACCTCATGCTCGAAATGGTGGACGCCGGGTTCTTCCTCGGCCCTGCGGCCTGCGGCCTGGCGCTGTCCGCCGGTTTCGGCCCCGGCCCCATTCTCGCGGCCTGCGTCGTCGCCCTGGTCCTGTCGGCCTGCCTGATGGCCCTGCTCAGAAATTCCAACCCACCCAAGGAATCATGACCACCACTCCCGTAAGTCCCCGTTTCTTTCTGGCCCAGCTCGCCCTGCCGGTGCGCACCTTCATGGTCCGCGCCGCCGTGGAATGCGCCGGTCAGGTGGCCGAGGCCCTTTCCTTCGACGAAAAGGAAACCTACGGCATCAAGCTGGCGGTGGACGAGGCCTTCTGCAACGCGGTGAACCATTTCTCCGGCGCGGCGGACGACGAGCGCATCCATCTGGAATTCCACGTGGAGGGCGACAGGCTGGTCGTCTCCATCCGGGAGAGGGGCATTCCCTTCGACCGCGCGCAGGCCGAGCGGTTCACGCCCGACGACCTGGAGAGCGCCAACAGGCCGGGCCTCGGTTCGCTGCTCATGCACCAGGCCATGGACTCGGTGGAGCTGTTCGTCCATGGCCGCGAGGGCAAGGAGGTCCGCATGACCAAGAGGCTGCGTTACGGCGCGCTGCCCGCCGAGCTGGTGGACACCAAGCCGGTGAAAAGGCAGTCCAGGCGGCCCACGGTCAAGGATCCGGACATCCGGCTGACGCGCGTGGACGAAATGGCCGAGGTCTGCCGCCTGGCCTGGCGTTGCTACGGCTTCACCCAGGAGGCGTTCCTCTACGACCTCGACGCGCTGACCAGGAAGGTGGAAAAGGGCGAATTCAAGTCGGTGGTGGCCATCGACCCGGACAGCGGAAACCTGATCGGCCACGCCGGATTCAAATACCACGACCCTTCGGCCAAGGTCCCCGAGCTGGGGCTTGCCTTCGTCGACCCCGCCTACCGTTCTCCCGGCCTGCCGCTCAAGATGGCCGCAAAACTGTTCGCCGTGGCGCGGGCCGAAGGGGACAGGGGCATCTTCGACTGCTCCGTCACCACCCACACCTTCTCGCAGAAGGGCATGCAGGAGATGGGGTCGCGGCCCTGCTGCCTCATGCTGGGCATCGCCGCCAGCGGCATGCAGGCCAAGGAGCTGGCCACGTCCAGGCAGGAGAAGGGGTCGGTGATGAACCACTATTTCGCCATCGACAGGTCGCCGGAGACCGTCTACTTCCCCGAACGCCACCAGGCCATGATCGCGGAAATCTACCGCTGGTTGGAGG
Source organism: Desulfovibrionaceae bacterium (assembly GCA_015709205.1). Lineage (GTDB taxonomy): Bacteria > Desulfobacterota > Desulfovibrionia > Desulfovibrionales > Desulfovibrionaceae > JACCQO01. The sequence continues at coordinate 27,219 of JACCQO010000024.1, read as the reverse complement.
TCCCGAGAACCTTTGGCGAACCCGCCCCCGTGGATCCGGAAAGGGCGTCGGCGGTCAGCGTCTTCCCCCTGCCCGACGAGCTCAACGTCGCCTTCGTGGACGTCCATTCCATCGGCGGAGAGACCGCCCATGAGGTGGCCGAAGGGTTGCGGCGGTGCCGGGCCAAGCGCATGGACGCCGTCTACGCCTTTCTCCCGGCCCATGACGCGGCCTCGCCCGCCCTGGTCGAGGCGTGCGAGGGCATGGGATTTTTCTTTGCCGGAATCATGCCCCACATCCACGACGGCCACGACCGCTTCCTGCTGCAATACGTGGGCATCCCGCTCGATATGGACGCGATCCGGATGTACGGCGACATGTCCCGCCGACTCAAGGAGTACGTGGTGAAGGAGCAGGCGCGGGTGCAGGGCGCGGCATAGCCGATGGCGGAACTGTTCCGGGAATGGCGCCCGTTGTGGTACGAGGCCGGTCATTGGACCGTGTTCGGGGCCCCCCCCCAGGGGGAGGCGCCCGAAGCAAGCTGGAGAGAAGGTGCGGGGCAGCGGATGAGCGCCCTCGAACCGGCCGGGAATCTCGGCAACGTCTGCGAGGCGCACCGGCCCCAGGATCGAAACGGAATAGCCGCGCAACACGGTTGCACGAAATCCCTTGCGCGGCGTTTTCAGGTGCTGTCGCCAAAGGAACATTGCGCTGCGTGGAGGTGAGGCCGTGAACTATGCAGGATCGTGTCTGTGCGGCAAGGTCGCCTTCGAGATCGAGGGCGGATTCGAGAGTTTTTATCTGTGTCATTGCGAACGGTGCCGCAAGGATACAGGGTCGGCCCATGCGGCCAATATGTTCTCGTCCACGGCGACCCTGCGTTGGCTGTCGGGTGAGGACCTGGTGAAGACCTTCGATTTCAACGGCACCGGCCACGTGAAGAGCTTCTGCACCGTGTGCGGCTCGGCCCTGCCGAACATCCAGAAGGGCGGCATGCTGGTGGTCCCGGCGGGCAGCCTCGACTGCGACGCGCCCCTTCCGCCCACGGCGCATATCTTTGTTTCGCACAAGGCCAACTGGGACACGGGGTTGGAAAAAATCCCCGCGTTCGGGGAACTGCCGGAGTCAACCGTCCCGCGCCCCTCCAGATGCACCAAAAGAAATCAAGGGGGGTCCGGTGAGTAACCGGGACCCCTTTTTCCTGCCGTTTTTCCTCCGTTCTTCGCCGCGTCCGCCCGCGCGGCCGTCCGGCGCGCCGCTTGCCGCCACGGCAGGCCGGAGGTTCGGAGCACGGCTCCGGGCCCCGGCCCTGACGCGCCCGCAAAATCCGTTGCGCCCAACGGGCAGCTCCGTGTTGACCGCGCCGGCGCTTTGGCCTACGTTTTTGTCCCCTTAGCAAATGCCCACATTCCTCAAGAGCGGCGACAGGTTGCGCCTGCCGCCGTGCAGCACCTCCAACCGGATACGTTCAATGAACAAAAGAGAGACATGGGGCTCCAGAACCGGCTTCATTCTGGCCGCGGTCGGCTCCGCAATCGGACTGGGGAACATCTGGCGCTTCCCCTACATGGTCTTCGAGAACGGCGGCGGGGCGTTTCTCCTGCCCTACTTCACCGCAATGCTCCTCGCGGGCATCCCCTTCATGATGCTGGAGTTCGGCCTCGGCCACAAATTCCGCGGCTCGGCCCCGAAAATCTTCGCCTCCATCTCCCGGCGGGCGGAGTGGCTGGGCTGGTGGCAGACGCTCGTCGCCTTCGTCATCGCCTGCTACTACGTGATCGTCATCGCCTGGACCGTCGACTACTTCCTGTTCTCCTTCACCCAGGCCTGGACGACCGATCCCAAGGGGTTCTTCTTCGGCCAATTCCTCGGGCTGACCGATTCCCCCCTGCATCTCGGCGGGGTGCGCTGGCCGATCCTGGGCGCGGCGGTCTTCGCCTGGCTGGTGGCCTTCCTGGCCGTCTTCACCGGCATCCGCAAGGGCATCGAGCGCGCCAACAAGATCTTCATGCCCCTGCTCTTCATCCTCGTGCTGGTCTTCATCGGCCGGGGCATCCTGCTCGACGGCGCCGCCGAAGGGCTGAACTGGCTTTTCCGGCCCGACTTCTCCGCCCTGTCGAACGGCAAGGTCTGGGCCGACGCCTTCGGCCAGATCTTCTTCAGCCTCTCCGTGGGCTTCGCCATCATGCTCTCCTATTCCAGCTACCTGCCCAAGGACTCGGACGTCACCAACAACGCCTGCATGACCGTGTTCATCAACTGCGGCTTCAGCCTGCTCGCCGGGATCATGATCTTCAGCGTCCTCGGCTACATGGCCGCGCAGCAGGGCGTCGCGGTCAAGGACGTCGTTTCCAGCGGCGTGGGCCTGGCCTTCATCACCCTGCCCACGGCCATCAACCTCATGCCCATGCCCGTGTTCTTCGGGGTGCTCTTCTTCCTCGCCCTGATGTTCGCCGGGCTGACCTCCATGATTTCCATCACCGAGGCCGTGGTGGCCGCGGTCAAGGACAAGGCGGGCATGAGTCGCCAAAAGGCCGCCATCCTGGTCTGCGGGGTCGGCTTCGTGGGCAGCACGGCGTTCACCACCGGCGGCGGCCTGCTGCTCCTGGACATCGTCGATCACTTCGTCAACAACTTCGGCATCCTGCTCGGCGGCTTCGTTGAACTGGTCTTCGTGGGCTGGTTCTGCAACCTGGAATCCCTGCGCGAATACATCAACGAGGTTTCCGACTTCCCCGTCACTTCGGCCTGGAACGCCTGCCTGCGGTTCGTCACGCCCCTGATGATGGGCATCATCCTCATCTCCAACTTCATCGAGGACCTGGGCAAGAACTACGGCGGCTACACGACCCAGGCGGTCGTGCTCCTCGGCTGGGCCATGCTCTTCGCCATGCTGGTGCTTTCCGTGGCCTTTCCCCGGTGGCGCGGCGACTTCCGGCAGGCCGTCACCGTGCACCACGACTTCCGCAACAGGAGGAAATGACCCATGGAACCGATCGCAATCGCAAGCATGCTCGTCGGCCTCGCCATCACCTGGGGCGGCGCGGCCATCTGCCTGCGCATCGCCATCAAGCGCGACAGCTAGGCCCGCGGCCCGCGCGCCGCAAAGGCCGCGTCGATGCCCGGGCCCTTTGGGCTGCCGATAGCGGGCCCCTCTTCGCTCGACAACGCAAAAGGGCTGGCCGGCAAATGCCGGCCAGCCCTTTTGTCTGCCAAAACGTGCGCCCAACGTGGGCCTGCGCTTGCCGACGCTCCCGTGCGCGGCGGCAAGCGCGCGGCGGGGCGAAAGCCGCGATCCAGGGATGTTGGCGGACTTCGGAGTTCCTAGACATCCAGGGCGTCAGGCCGCCGGGCAGGATCATGCGCTCCATTATGGGCGGCGACGTCGGATTCCGGGCATTGGGAATCCTGACGGCGCAGACCTTTCCTCAGTGCTCCAACAAATCGAGAACAAAGACTTTTCCTGCCGCCTGCGGCCTCTTTTGCCTTTTCGGATTCCGCCGAGCAGCTCCCCTCGACCTCGACCTCACCGGCCACGGGAGAAGACCTTCTCCGTCTCCTCGGGGATGACCTTCCTCAAGCGCGTACAAAACCGGCCGCAGTGTTTCGGTTCACGGCCACAAATTGGGCCGCCGCGCGAGCCGTCGCCCCGGCAACGAAATGCTCGATGCGCCCGGCTTGCTGCTGCGCCGAGTCCCTCTTTCTTGTCTGCACGGGCCCTTTCCAACCCTAAGCGAGATGCTTAGCCGGGGCAGCCCCTTTCTTTTTATGGTCAAAACCCCGCCCAAAGGGGTGGCGTTTACCGGATTCGTACCTAATTGAATGTTGAGTTTCATTTTCACGATAACCGGCCGTGGCGCTTGCGTTGTCCGGCCGTGGCCCGAAACGGGACAACCCCAATCATCACGATCTCGGAGGAACACCATGGATGCGACGGGCGAAGCGAAGCAGGAAAAAAAGATCGACGAAATGGCCAGCGTTGTCGAACAGTTGGACGGTGGAATCTCGCGCCTGCCCATCAAGGGCGTTTTCCGCTTCGCCATCACCGAGGCGCTCAAGGATTTCAACACGGCGACCTGGCGGGACATCGGCAAGGAACGCCCCGCCGTGCGCGAAAAATTCTTCGCCAAAATCTGCGAGCATGCCATGCCCCGGCTGGTGAAGCTCGGCTTCCCGGACGGCAAGGTGGCCGCCCTGCAGGGCAGACTGCTCGAACTGAACAAGAAATATACCCGGAATTGAGGCGGCGCGGCGGCCCCCCGGCCCGGCACGCAGCCGACGCGGCCGCCCGCCGATCCCCGCCGTTGCCCTGGCCCGCGGCGGGCAACGCCCCTTCCCGGCTCCCGGCGAACGAGCGGGAAGGCCGAAGACGCCACGGGCCGCAAAAGGGCCCGGAAGAAAAACCTTCCGGGCCCTTTTGCGTGGGATCACGAGACGCCGACAACCCCGCCGTTCGCGGCGGAGCGCTCCACACCCGACAACGCGTCAGGCCCTGCGCACCTCCACGGTGTTGTCGTTCAGGGTGGTGGCCGCGCCCAGGTCCGAGAGGCGCTCGTGGTGCAGCGCGTTCACCAGGTTGCCGTCGGCGGTCGCGCGGCTGTCGAAGATGCCCGCCGCGGCCACGGCCCCCCGGGCCACCAGGGGCGTCACCAGGGCCGTGAAGGCCACCTCGCCCAGGTCGTTGCAGGCCAGGACCGCGTCGCCGTCGGCGATGCCGCGCGCGGCCGCGTCGTCCGGATGCAGGGCCAGGGTCATGGGCCCGCGCCGCGCCACCAGGTCGTCGCGCTCCAGGAACACGGAATTGAGCGTCTCGGCGCTCGGGACGGCGATGAGCCGCAGCGGCCGGTTCCCGCCCAAATTCTCCTGCCCACCCAAATTTTCCTGTCCGCCGTGGCTCTCCTGGTAATGCGGCATGGGCTCGGCAAGTTCGTGGTTCACGATGCGCATCCTGCCCGTGGGCGTCTTCCAGGCGGTGTGTTCGGCAAAGGGCATGGCCAGCTGTCCGCCGGTGCGCAACGTCTCCCACTGCTCCGTGGTCAGGTCCGCCAGCCCGTCCACCGGATGGGCCAGCAGGTCCGCCAGCATCTCCTCCGCGCTCCGGTCGAAGTGGTCCTCGCCGTAGCCCATGGCCCGGAAGAGCAGGCCGAAGATCTCCCAGTTGGTCTTGCAGTCCCCGGGCGGCGGCACGATGCGGTAGGCCGTGCCGAAGGAGCGGTAGCCGTAGGAGCGGTAGCAGTCCGCCTGCTCGACCGAAAAGGTGGCCGGGAGGATGATGTCCGCGTAGCGCGCCGTGTCGGTCATGAACCGCTCGTGCACCACGGTGAACAGCGCCGGGTCGAGCAGCCCCCGGCGGATGCCCCGCTGGTTGGCCACCGAGCCCATGGGGTTGCTGGCGTAGACGTGCAGGCAACGGATCGGGGCCTTGCCGGGCTCGCCCGCCAGGGCCATGGCCAGTTGGTTGAGGTTCACCATCCGGGCCGGGTGCGCGCGCAGGTCCGGCCGCGCGATGCGCGATGCGTCCACGTAGGGGCCGCCGCCCGGCGAGCAGCCGCACAGCCCGCCGCCCGGGCGCGCCCAGGCCCCGGTGAAGGCCGAAAGGATGGTGATCAGCCGCACGGTCATGCCGCCGTTGCCGTAGCGCGAGTTGCCGGAGCCCAGGACGATGGCCGGGGCCGACGCGGCCGCGAACTCCCGCGCCAGCTCCTCGATGACCCCGGCCTCCACGCCGGTGACGCCCTCGGCCCAGGCCGGGGTGTACGCGCCGAGCGTCTGCCGGAACGCCTCGAACCCCTCGGCCTCGCGGCGCAGGAACTCGGCGTCGGCCAGCCCCTCCTCGGCCAGCACGTGCATCATGGCCAGGGCCAGCGCGCCGTCCGTGCCCGGCCGGACGAGCACGACCCGGTCGCAGTAGGAGGCCATGTCCAGCGCGCAGGATTCCACGAGCACCACGCGCTTGCCGCTGCGGCGCGCCCGGACCACGTCGGCCATGCTGTGCAGCCGCGTGGCCTTCATGTTGCAACCCCAGACGAGGAAGAAATCGCTGCGGGCCAGCTCCCGGGGATCGAGGCAGGGCGTTTCGCCCATCACGGCCACGTACCCCGCGTGCTTGGCCGAGGCGCAGAGGGTCTTGACCAGCCCGCAGGCGCCCATGCGGTTGAACAGCGCGTCCCCGCAGTTGCGGTGAATGAGGCTCATGACCCCGGAGTAGTAGAACGGCAGGATGGAATCCGGCCCGTGCGCCTCCAGCGCCGTGGTCCAGCGGCGCGCGACGGCGTCCACGGCCTCGTCCCAGGAGATCGGGGCGAACCGCCCTTCCCCCTTGTCGCCGATGCGCCGCAGGGGGGTCAGGATGCGCTGCGGCGCGTTGATCGACTGGTCGTAGCGCTGCATCTTGCGGCAGATCAGCCCCTTGGAGATGGGATCGTCCGGATCGCCCTTGACCCGGACGACGCGCTCGCCGTCGCTCTCCACCAGCAACCCGCACGAGGTCGGGCAGTCGTAGGGGCAGATGCTCTTGTGGATGGTCATGCGTTACGTCTCTCCCGCATCCCGGCTAGAGCACGTCGTCCAGCGCGGCGATGAGCCGCTCCACGTCCTCGCGCGACGTATAGTGCACCAGCGAAAACCGCAGCACGCCCACGGCCGGGTCGATGCCCAGGGCCTCCAGCAGGCGGACCGAATAGAAGTGCCCGGCCCCGCAGAGGATGCCCCGCTCGCCGAGACGTTCGGCCAGCTCCCAGGGGCTCTTGCCCTCGGGCCGCACCGAGACCGTGGGCGAGCGCCGCTCCGGGTCCGTGGGGCCGACCACCCGCACCCGCGCGTGCGCGGCGAGATAGTCCAGCAGCGCCCCCAGGACCGGCGCCTCGGCCCGGTGCAGCAGGTCGCGGACCGCCTCGGCCTTGCGCGCCGCCGGTGCGTCGCCCGCGTCCCCAGTGCCCGCGTCCCCAATACCCGGGTCCCCAGTACCCGAGTCCGCGAAATGGTGCCGGTACAGCGCCTCGAAATAGTCGCCCACGCCCTTGACCGCCGCGATCTGGGCGTGGTCCGGCCCGGCGGGCGTCAGCCGCTTCTCCCGCACCCCGGCGTTGAAGAAGTGCCCCTGGCCGGCCAGGAGCTCGGCCATGTCCGGCGCGATGACCATCACGCCCTGGTGCGGGCCGTAGACCTTGTAGAGCGAAAAGAGATAGACGTCCGCGCCCAGGCCGCGCACGTCCGGCAGGCCGTGCCCGGCAAAGGACACGCCGTCCACCACCGTGCGCACGCCGTGTTCCCGGGCCAGCGCGCAGATCTCCGCGACCGGGTTCCTCTCCCCGAGGATGTTCGAGCAGTGCGGAAAGGCCAGCAGCCTGGTCTGCTTCGAAAACAGCTCCGGCAACCGCGCCACGGGCAGCTCGCCCGTTTCCGGGTCCATACGCCACTCCCGCACCGCCACGCCCTGCCGTTCCAGCCGCCGCCACGCGCCGCTGTTGGCCTCGTGGTCCTGGTTGGTCACGACGATCTCGTCGCCGGGCCGCAGCCAGCCGAGCGCGGCCTGGGCCAGGACGCAGGCGTTCTGCGACGTGGACGGCCCGAAATAGATCTCGTCCGGCCCCACGTTCATCCACGCGGCCAGCGCCCCGTAGGCCTCGTCCATCATCGCCCCGGCCCGCAGGGACACGGGGTTCGGGTAATAGGGCTGGACCTTGCATCGGCGGTAGTACGACTCCAGCCGCTCCATCACCTGGCGGCACATGTAGGACCCGCCCGCGTTTTCGAAGAAACACGTGTCCTGCAGCGCCGCTTCGGAAAAGGCGGGAAACTGCCCGCGCACGAACGCCAGATCCAGGTCTGCCATGGCTTGCTCACCTTCGGTTTCAAGGTCTTTGCGGTCCCAAAAAGAAAACGGCCCGATTCCTCGGGCCGCCGGGCGACAACTCCGGGGGGCGGCACCGCGCCGCGCGACCGTTGCGACCGGCCCGCGCGCCGGGCCCGCTCCGGTATACCGCCAACGGCGCGGCTCCGTCAAAAGCCAATACCGCCGCCGGCCCGGTTCCGGCCGCTGCGGTGCGGACCGGTGCAAACTCAGACCATGCCGCCGTTGGAGCGCAGGACCTGGCCGTTGATCCAGCCGCCCTCCGGGCCGACCAGGAAGGCCACGAGGTTGGCCACGTCCTCCGGCGTGCCCAGCCGCTCCAGCGGGGCCAGCCTGGCCAGCCGCTCGACCAGTTCCTCCGATTTCCCCTCCAGGAACAACTCCGTGCCCGTGGGGCCCGGGGCCACGGCGTTGACCGTGATCCCGCGCCCCCGCAGCTCGTTGGCCAGGGTCACGGTCAGCGACTCCACCGCGGCCTTGGTCGCCGCGTAGATGCCGTACCCGGGAAAGCGCATCCCGATGACGCTCGAGGACAGGTTCACGATCCGTCCGCCCCGGCGCAGCCGACGCGCGGCCTCGCGCAGGGTGTTGAACGTGCCCTTGAGGTTCACGTCCAGGTGCCGCGTCACGGCCGCGTCGTCGGTCTCCGCGATGGACGACAGGCGCATGATCCCGGCGCTGTTGACCAGCACGTCCACGCCGCCGAACGCCTCCTCGGCGCGGTCGAAGAGGCGGCGCGCCTCCTCCTCCCGGCTCACGTCGGCCTGCACGCACACGGCCCGGCCGCCGGCGTCGGCGATGGCCCCGGCCACGGCCTCGGCGGCCGCCCGGCCTCCCACGTAGTTGACGGCCACGCCGAAGCCCTCCCGGGCCAGCCGTGCGGCCACGGCCGCGCCTATGCCCCGCGACGACCCGGTGACGATCGCGCTTTTCGTCGTTGCGTTCCTTTCCATGTCGGTCTCCTTTCTTTGTCTGTTCGTCCTTCCCCCAATACATGGGGCTGGACATCCGATGCGGCAAATGCATACTGCATCATAGTCACTATGCATTTTTCGGATAAATGAGGCGAGGCGCGCCCGGGCCCGGCGCAAACCGACGCGTGCGGCCCAAACCCGCAGGAGCACGGCATGCACCTGGAACATCTCCGAGCGGCGGACCTGAACCTGCTCGTGGTCTTCATGGCCCTGGCCGAGGAGCGCAGCGTCTCGCGCGCCGCCGACCGGCTGGCCCGTTCCCAGCCCGCCGTGAGCCGGGCCCTGCAGCGGCTGCGCCACATGCTCGGCGATGCGCTCCTGGTCCGGACCGGAGGCGGCTACGAGCTGACCCCCACGGGCAGGCGGCTCTTCGACGAACTGGGCGGGATGCTCCCCAGGCTCGACCGCCTCGTCGGCGGCGCGGCCTTCGACCCCATGGCCGAGGCCGCGCACTTCACGATCACCCTGACGGACAACGCCGCGGCCGTGCTCGTCCCGACCTTCTGCAGGCGGGTCCTGCCCACGGCGGCGCGGGCCACGTTCCATTTCCGTGCCTGGCACGAGCAGGGCTACGAGGACCTGCTGCACGGGCGCGTCGATCTGGTCCTGAACGCCGACGACGGCCACGCGCCGCCCGCGTGCCGCACGCAAACCGTGTACGAGGACCGCTTCGTGTGCGTCGTGGCCGCGGAATCGCCCTACGGCCGACGGCTGAGCATGGCGGAATACTCCGCCGCGCGGCACATCGGCGTGAGCGTGCTCCAGGGCGTGCAGACCATCCCCCAGGCGCAGCTGGCGCAGGCCGGGGTGCGGCGGCGTTGCGCGCTGCACGTCCCCTACTTCACCATCGCCCTGCGCAGCGTGGAGGGCACGGACCTGGTCGCCACGGTACCGCGCAGGATGGCCCTCCGGGAATGCGCCAACCCGGCGCTGCGCATTCTCGAGCCGCCGGAGGAACTCCGCCCCTTCCGCTACCTGATGGTCTGGCACCCACGGGTGGAGTCCGACAGCGCCCACCGCTGGCTGCGGGAAGCCGTCCTGCGGGTCGGCAGGCTGGCCGCAGGGCAGGAAACGTGACCGGCGGCCGGGAATATTGCTCTGGAGGAGTGCGCCGGGGCCCGGACGCGGACCACGGCCGCCTGGACAGCGGCGGGGACTCATGTATAACCATGCCGGTGCAGGATAAGCAGCGGATTCCACTCTTGAAGGGGCGGCGTCGGGCCGCCCGTAGCGGAGTTGCCCGATGAGCGCGCGCAGCAAGAAATTCTCCCGCCCGGCTGCGGGCCGCCCGGTTCCGGCCAAATCGATTCCGGCCGGTTCGGTTCCGGCGCGCGGCGCGGAGATCGCCGTGCACGTCGCGGTGCTCGCCCTGGTGCTGCTGCGCGGGCCGCTCCTGCAGCCGGACACCGGCGGCTATCTCCACGCCGCGGCCATCCGCCCGCCGCTCTATCCCCTGCTGCTCCAAGGGTTGCAGGCGCTCTTCGGCGCGGGGTTCGCCACGGCGGCCCTCTGGGTCCAGGCGCTCGGGGCCAGCCTGGCCGTGCTCTACTGCGGCTCCGCGCTCGCGCGCGCACTGCGCGCGCCGGACTGGCTGCGCCCCATCTTCGCCCTGGTCCTGTTCGTCCCCCTGCTGCCGTCCTCGTCCGGCGTGGCCAACCTGCTGCTCTCCGAAGGGCTGGCCTACCCCCTCTTCCTGGCCGCCGCCGCCCTGCTGCTGCGCGCCGCGAGCCGGGGCGGCCTGCGCGCCTACGCCCTCTTCTTCCTGGTCAGCGGCCTGCTCGTGCTCACCCGCACCCAGTTCCTGTTCCTCTATCCCGTGGGTGCGCTCTGCGCCGTGTGGCGCGGCGTCCAGGCCCGCTCCCTGCGCGCCGGGGCCGCCGCGCTGGGGGTGCTCGCCCTCTGCATCCTCGGCGCGACGGCGCTGGAAAAGGGCTGGAACCTCCTGCAGCACGGCAAGGCCAGCCGCCCGCCCTTCACCGGCATCCAGCTCGTGGCCGCGCCCCTGTTCCTGGCCCAGCCCGGGGACGCCGCCCTGTTCGCCGACCCCAAGGAACGGCGCTTCTTCGAGCGCGTGCACGCCGCGCTGCGGGAAAACCGCTGGGTCCAGGGAGAGGCGACCCGCCTGGGCCGCGGTGCGCACGGCGAAATCCTCCACTTCGACAACCACTACAACGACATCGTCTGGAAGACCGTGTTCCCGGCGGCGCGGGAAATCTTCGCCCCGGGCCCGGGCGCGGACTTCGACCTGCCCGTGCTGCGCGCCGTGGACCAGGGCACCGTGCGCGTGGCCCTGGGCCTGCTCCACGCGCACCCGGCGCGCTGCCTCAAGTTCTACGCCTACTCCCTGACCTTCGGCCTGGGCGGCTATTTCGCCGCCGCCACTCTGGGCCTGGTCCTGCTCGCGACCCTGGCGACCCTGACGACCCGGGCGGCCCCGGCGCGCGGCGCGTCCGCCCGGGGGGCCGAGGCACAGACCGGAAGCGGCCCGGCTGCGGCCGCCTTCCTCGTCCTGGCCGCCCACCTGGCCAACGGCTGCCTCGTGGCCCTGGTGGAGCCCGTGCAGACCCGCTACATGATCTACACCGCCACCGTGGCCACCTGCCTGCTGGTCGCGCTGGCCGTCCTCGGCCTGCGCAGCCTCGGCGTCCCGCGCCATGACCGCTAGCCCCGCCACGGCCTTCGGCTCCGTCGCTGCCGGTCCCGCCGAGACCGCCCGCCGCCCCGGACTTGAATTCTTCGCCGCCCGCGGATAGGTGGTCAGAGCATGTGCGGCATCTGCGGCAAGATCAACTGGCGCGGCGCGCCCGACCCCGAGGTGGTCGGACGCATGAACGCGCTCCTGGCCCACCGCGGCCCGGACGCCGGGGGGCTGTGGACCGAGGGCCCCGTGGCCCTCGGGCACCGGCGGCTGTCGATCATCGACACCAGCGCGGCCGGGACCCAGCCCCTGCACGACCGCGCGGGCCGCTACGTCATCGTCTTCAACGGCGAAATCTACAATTTCCAGGACATCCGGCGCGAACTGGCCGTCCAGGGCGCGACCTTCGCCACGGGCACGGACACCGAGGTCATCCTGGAGGCCTACCGTTGCTGGGGCGTGGAGTGCCTGGCCCGCTTCGTGGGCATGTTCGCCTTCGCCCTGTGGGACCGCGAACGGCGCACCCTGTTCCTGGCGCGGGACCGGCTGGGCAAAAAGCCGCTCTACTACGCCGAGCGGCCCGCGGGCTTCGTCTTCGCCTCGGAGACCAAGGCCCTGCTGGCCGATCCCGAAATCGAGTTCGGCGTGGACCCCGCGGCCTTCGGCCAGTACCTGTCCCTCAACTACACGCTGACCTCGGCCTGCATGCTGCGCGGCGTGAAAAAGCTGCCTCCCGGCCACTGGATGCTCGTGAGCGAACCCGGCACGTCCGGGCCCGTGCGCTACTGGAACCTGGCCGACGCCTTTCTGAACAAGTCGCGCTACGCCGGCCTGGCCGAGGCGGGCGAGGCGCTGCAGGGGCTCTTCGCCGACGCCGTGCGGCTGCGCATGATCAGCGACGTGCCCCTGGGCGCGTTCCTCAGCGGCGGGGTGGACTCCTCCTCGGTGGTGGCGCACATGCGCGCCCTGAACGCGGACCAGGGCGGCGAGACCCTGACCTTTTCCATCGGGTTCCGGGAAAAGGACTACGACGAACTGCGCGAGGCCCGTTTCGCCGCGGACGCCCTGGGCTCCGAGCACACGGAGCGCGTGGTGGAGGCGCGCGTGCTGGAGGATCTCGCGGCCATCGCCTACCACGCCGACGAGCCCCTGGGCGACACCTCGATCATTCCCATGTACCACCTGGCGCGCATGACCCGCGAGCGCGTGACCGTGGCCCTTTCCGGCGACGGGGCCGACGAGATCTTCGCGGGCTACGAGACCTACGTGGCGGACCGCCTCCACCACCTGCTCGGCGGGCTGCCCGGGTTCGCCAGGGCCGCGCTGCGCGGGCTGGCCGGAATCCTGCCCGTGAGCCACGGCAAGGTCAGCGCGGACTACAAGATCAAGCGGTTCTGCACCGGGCTGGGCCTGCCCTTCGCCCACGCGCACTGCCACTGGCGGACCATCTTCGACGAAGCCGAAAAACTCGCCGCCGCGCACCCGGACTCGGGGCTGCGCGACGTCCTCGCGGACCCGCGGACCACCCCGGGGGCCGACCCGGCCGCGGCCTTCGCGGCCTTCGACGCCGAGGTCGCGTCCGCGCACTACCTGGACCGGGCCATGTACGTGGACATCAAGACCTGGCTGGCCGACGACATCCTGGTGAAGGTGGACCGCTCGACCATGGCCCACGGGCTGGAGGCGCGCGCCCCCTACCTGGACCACCGCGTGGTGGAGTTCGCGGCCGCCCTGCCGCCGGAATTCAAGCTGAAGGGCTTTTCCAAGAAGCACATCCTGAGGAAAAGCTTGCGCGGGCGGCTGCCCGACGCCATACTCGACCGCAAAAAGGCCGGGTTCAACTCGCCCATCTCCCACTGGCTGCACCGCGATTCCGAACTGCTGGAGCGCGCCCTGGAGAGCAACCGGAAGAATCCCTTCTACGACGAAGGGACCATCCGCGAACTGGCCGCGCAGCACGCGCGCAAGGAGCGGGACAACAGCCTCAAGCTGTTCAACTGCATCATGTTCCACCTCTGGCACGACGCCTTTGCCCAGCTCAAGGCGCACCGGCACGCCCCATGAACCAGGAAACGACCCCATCCGACCCCAAGGCCATTTCGGTCATCGTCCCCGTGTACAACGAGCAGGACGCCGTGGAGCCCACCATGCGCGAGCTGCGCGCCGCCATGGACTCCCTGGGCCTGCCCTACGAGATCATCGCGGTCAACGACGGCTCCACGGACGACTCCGGCCGCATCCTCGCCGCCTGCGAGGGCGTGCGGCTCATCGACCGCTCCCGCAACCGGGGCTACGGCTACTCCCTCAAGGAGGGCATCGAGAACGCCCGCCACGACTGGATCCTGATCACCGACGCCGACGGCACCTATCCGATCCGCGAGATCCCCAACCTCGTGGCGCGCATGGACGACAACGACATGATCGTGGCCGAGCGCAGCGGCGACAACGTGCAGATCGGCCTGCTCAACCGGCTGGCCAAGGTCATCCTCAAGTCCGTGATCTACTTCCTCATCCAGCGCTGGATCAAGGACATCAACTCGGGCCTGCGCCTGTTCCGCAAGGAGATTCCCTACCGCAACTGGAACATCATTCCCGACGGGTTCTCCTTCACCACCACCATCACCCTGGTGGGCTGCATCGAACACTACAAGCTGCACTACCACCCCATCGACTACTTCGTGCGCGCGGGCAGCTCCAAGATCCGCCCGGTGAGCGACTTCATGAACTTCCTGATGCTCATCCTGCGCATCATCGTCTACTTCAAGCCGCTAAAATTCTTCCTGACCTTTTCCGGGGCGTTCTTCGTCTGCTTCGTGCTCCGGGCCCTGCGCGACATCGCCGTGGTCGATTCCATCGGCACCCTGGCCCTGCTCTTCTTCCTCATGTCCGCGCTCTGCTTCTTCTTCGGCCTCATTGCCGACCTGCTCGTGAACCTGATCCACAACGCGAGCCGCCGGCCATGACGCGGCCCCCGAACCAGCAGGGGGCCGGACCGATCACCCCGGGCCCGGCCGATTCCGCTCCGGCCGATTCCGCTCCGGCCGATTCCGGTCCGGCCAGTTCCGGTCCGGTCGGTTCCGGTCCGGTCGGTTCCGCGACCATGAGTTCGGCCCTGCCGCACGCCGTGAACTACCACAACTGGATCGTGGAATCCTTTGCGCCCCATTTCGGCGCGCGGCTGCTGGAGGTGGGCTTCGGCTACGGCCAGTACACGCGCATGCTCGCGCCCCGGGTGCAGGCCCTGACCGCCCTGGACATCACGGACGAGAACCTGGGGCTGGCCGCCGAAATGCCGGGCAACGTCACGCTCACGGTCGCGGACATCACCGCCCCGGAGCTGCCGGACATCGTGGGCGCGGCGGCCTTCGACGCCATCGTGTGCCTGAACGTGCTCGAACACATCGAGGACGACGCGGCCTGCCTGGTGAACCTGCGCCGCTGCCTGGCTCCCGGGGGGCGGCTGCTGCTGCTCGTGCCCGCGTTCCAGGGCCTCTACGGCACCATGGACGAGCTGGCCGGGCACTACCGGCGCTACGGCCGGGCCGAGCTGGCGCGCAAGCTCCTGGACGCGGGCTTCGCCCGTGCGGACGTGGGCTACTTCAACCCCGTGGGCGGCCTGGGCTGGCTGGTCACGGCCAGGTTCACCAAGCCCAAGACCCTGTCCGACGACGGCGTCAACGACAAGATCCTCTTCTTCGACAAGTACATGGTCCCCCTGTCCCGGCTGCTCACGCCGCTGGCGCGGCGCGTGTTCGGACAGTCGGTGCGCGCGGTCGCGGTCGCGCCCTGACGGGCGCGGCGGACGACGGTCGCGGGGCCGTCCCCCATTCCCTATCGGGCCGGAGCGAGGTCCACGCCGAACAGCGGCGCGAGGAAGTCGCGCGCAAAGCGCTCGGACTGCGCTCGCGCGCCCGCGTGGGTCATGTGCGAGGCGTCGCAGAACAGGTCGTTGGGCAGGGTTTCGATGGGCGGCGCGCCCAGGGGGCCGAAGAGCGCGTCGTAGCGGCGCGCGTCCTTGGCCAGGGTCCGGGGCTCGGCCGCGATGTAGAGGCGGGTTTCGACGCCGCGCGCGAGATAACGGTCGCGCAGCCGCACCATGTAGGCCACGTCCTCGTCCGAGTACGGCACGAAGGGGGCGGCGTAGTCGTCGGCCACCGGCCGCGCGCAGGGGTGCGCCGAGCCGTAGCCCCGGTTGCGTTCGAGCATCTCCAGGTACTCCCGGGCATGCGGGTCCGGACGGTTCAACACGAGGTTGCGGGCCGTGTAGAACACGCTGCCCAGGGAGAGCTCCCCGTCCAGCAGGTAGCCGGGCAGCGCGGTGAGTGGGGCGTGACGCAGGAGCGTATAGGTCTTCTCGAAGGTCAGGCGGATCTTCATGTTCCGCGGGTTGGCGTAGGAGAAGTAGAGGACCAGCGCCCTGGGCGCGGCGTTGTTCGCCAGGTATTCGTCGATGAGCAGCCGGTACCCGGCCAGCCCGGAATTGCCGTTCAGGGCCAGGTTCACGGCCGAAAGCCCGGTCAGTTCCCGGAGCACGGCGGGATCGATCTGCGTGGCCAGGGCGGAGTCGCCGACCAGGACCACGTCGTAGGCCGCGCCCTTGATGGAAAAATGGTGCAGGTCGCGCAGGGTGTACTCCTCGTTGCGCGTGAGGTCCGCGCAGCGCACCACGAGCACGGCCAGGGCGAGCAGGACCAGGAACGCCGCCCCGGCCGCCCCGGCCAGGGCCAGGGCGTGGCCCGGGAGCCCGCCGCGTTCGCTCCGCTCGGTCCGCTCGGTCCGCCCTTCGGAGCCGGTTCGTGTCGTTTCGCCCATGCCGTAATCCCTCAGAAATTGCCGTACACGAAGTTGGGCGCCCCGCCCATTTCCCCCATCACCAGGGCCAGGGCCAGGGCGATCTTGGCGGCGAGCAGCGCGCCGGGCCCCAGGCGGCCGCGCGCGAACGCCCTGCGCAGGGCGGCGAACGGCCCCTCGGCCAACCCGACCAGGGCATAGACCGGCGTGGCGGCCAAGGCGATGGCCCCCAGGGCCGCGAGGTTCATGAGCACGAAACTGCGCCCCGCGAACAGGGTGCGGGCCTGCTCCGGAGTGAGCCAGAAGGCGAACAGGGACAGGCTGAAGTAGGCGAAGGTCAGCCCCCGGCAGAGCCAGGTGTACGGCCGGGAGCCGTTCAGGGCCTTGTGCCGCTTCCTGCCCAGCCAGGCGCGCACGCGCACCTGCCAGAGCTTGTTCACGCTCACGCCCAGCCCCAGGGCCACGCCGCAGAGCAGGAACATGGACGTGGTGCCGTGCCACGCGCCCACGAAGAAGAAGGTCACGAAAAAGGCCAGCACCGCGAAACCGTTGCGCATCGCCGGGGCGGGCCAGCGGCGCAGCAGCGCGCCGAGAAAGGGGTTGAAGAGGTAGAACTTGAACCAGTTGGCCAGGGTCATGTGCCAACGCGACCAGAAGTCCAGGAAGTTGGCGGAGGTCAGGGGGCGGTCGAAGTTCTCGGGCAGGTCGTAGCCCAGCAGGACGCCGACCCCGACGACCACGTCGATGGAGCCGGAGAAGTTGCAGTAGAGGTACAGGGCGTAGGTCGCCGCGGCCGCACAGAACGCGCCCAGGGCCGGGGCCACGCCTGCGCCCTGGGCCAGGGAGTGCACCAGGTCCGGCCCCAGCTTGCCGTGCACGCGCAGGAGCACGTCGGCCAGGAGCAGGAGCTTGAAGAAGCCCGTGCCCATGCGCCCCAGGGCCGCGTCCAGGCGCGGGGCCGTGAGCCGGGCCGGGGCCGCGTCCTGGCGCAGGAAGTCCTGGTAGCGCTGGATGGGCCCGGAGACGAGCGTGAGGAACGAAAGCGTGTAGTTGGCGTAGGCCAGGGGACGCAGGTCCTTGCCGCCCAGGGCCCCGTCGCGCGCGTCGAGCACGACCTGGAGCAGGCGGAAGAGGATGTAGGACAGGCCGATGGTCACGTACGGTTCCGGCAGGGCGGGCACGAAGGCGAGCACGCTGTAGCGGCGCAGGTAGAGGAACAGGAGCGCGAGCGCGAGAACCAGGCCGTTGCCCAGGGCGCGCCCGTGCCTGCTGCCGTGGTGCGCTGCCGCTAGCCGGGCCGCGCCGTAGCCCAGCAGCAGGAAGGCGGCCAGGGGAAACAGCTCCGCGGGCCCCTTGGCGAAGGAGCCCAGGAACCAGAGGTTGATCCCCAGGAACACCCAGGGCCGCAAACGCCCGGCCACGGCCGGCAGCGCCACGGCCGCGACCGCGAAGAGCAGAAAGTCGATGGAGGCGATGTTCATGGCCCGGCGCGGCCCCGTCACCAGATGTCGTTGCGCCGCTTCTGGGCCACCACGGCCATGGAGCGGGGCACGAACCGCAGCTTGGACCTGGCGGCGCGCGGGGTTTCCGAAAGGGTCGCGATCACGCGCAGCCCCGCGTCCTCGACCAGGCGGACGATCTCGGACTCGCGGCGGAATTCGGTGATGTGGTCGATCTCCGCGGCCGTCAGGGCGGCGGTGATCCAGGCGTAGCCGCCCTGGGCGAGGTTGGCGGCCAGATTGTCCAGCAGGGCTTCGGGCCGCTCCAGGTGTTCGAGCAGGAAGCTGGAGATGGCGGCGTGCGCCGGTTCCACCAACCTGTGCGCGGTGGCGTCGCCGAGCACGAATTCGCTGCGCGCGGCGAAGCCCGTGCTCGCGGCCATGCGCCGCGCCTCGTCCACGGAGGTGGGGCTGATGTCCACGCCCACGCAGGCCAGGCCCGGGTGCGCGTCGAGCGCGAAGCGCGACCAGATGCCCGAGCCCGAGCCCAGGTCGGCCACCACCTCGCGGCCCCCTTCCGTGAGCCCCTCGCCAAGGCGCGGCAGGAATTCCCGCTCGTAGAAGGAAAACAGCCGCAGGTGGTGCACCCAGGCAAACATGGCCACGTACAACCCCCAGTGGTACTTGGTCATGAACGCCTCGTTGCCGTAGGCGGCCTCGTAGACCTCGGCGTAGGAACGGTGCTCGTAGCTGCCGCGCTTCTCGTAGCGCATCTGGGCCTGGTTGGCCTCAATCACGAGATGCACGTAGCCCTCGGCCAGAACGCGCGCGAAGTCGTCGCCGAGGCAGGCGTGCGCCCAATCGGCCATGGGCGCGCCCACGCGGCGAAAGGTCCCGGGCATGGCCTCGGCCGTGGCGGCCACGGCCCCGTAGAAGACGGCGTGGTGTTCCCGGAGGTGGTCCAGAAAGACCTGCAGGTGGTCCATGCGCGCGCTCGTCGTGGGGCCTCGGGTCGGGGCTAGCCCGCCCTCTGCTCGATGAGGTCGATCAGCCCGCCCACGCCGGACAGCTTGCCGATCTCCTCGGCGTTGAACTGCATGCCGAATTCCTTTTCCACTGCCACCATGAGCGTGATGTGCATGATGGAGTCCCAGTCGTCCACGTCGTCGGCCGAGGTCGCGTCGTCGATCTCCAGTTCGTCGTCGTCGAAGACTTCCTGGAAAATAGCCTGGAGCCGTTTGCGTATCTCTTCTCGATTGCTCATGTTTCGCCTTGCGTTTGGGCCCTACCAGTCCGTCCGTTCGATGAACGGCGTGCGCGGGGCCAGGTCGTCGGTGATCGCCAGCTCCCAGAAGGCGTTGCCCTGGGCGTCCGTTGTCGTGTGCGCGAAGCCCAGCCGTTCGTAGAGGTCGGCCACGAGCCGGTTCTTTTTCGTCGGACGGTATTCGCCGATCAGCCGCGTGCGGCCCATGGCCCGGCAGGCCTCGACCATCTCGTTGTGCACGAACTCCTCCATGCCCCGCGAAAGCACCCGGCAGCTCATGACGAAGGTGTCCACGATCAGGGCGTCGTCGCCGTGGGGCTTGAGGATGACCAGGGAGATGAGCCCGTTGTCGCCGAACTTGTCCGCCAGCTTGAAGGCGCGGCAGACCGTGGCCGGGTCGGCCATCATGTCGCGCAGGCGCGCCTCGGTGTAGCGCGTGGTCGTGAGATGGAACTGGTTGGACTTGTTGATGAGCTGAGCCACGCGCGGCAGGGACATGTCGTCGAAGTCCGCCGAGGCCGCGCGCATCCCCAGGTCGCGCAGGAATTCGTTGATGTCCGTGAACTGCCGCTGCAGGCTCTTGCGCTGGGCGTTGTTGCGGTACATGTCCGCCCGGGCGCGGTCCTCGGCGCTGAAGGCCACGGTCTCGAAGCAGCGTTCGCGGTCCAGGGCGCGCACGAAGTAGGCCGGATCCTCGGGCATCTCGGGCACCGCGACCATGGGCAGCATGGAGGCGACCAGCTCCCGCTCCACCGGGTTGTCGTCCACGAAGACCAGCGAATCCAGCCCGATCTCCAGGGTCTCGGCGATATGGCGGATGTTGTCGGCCTTGTTCTCCCAGTTGGCCACGAACACGGCGATGTCCTCGAGCCGGAGGACCATGTCCGGGTGTTCGAGGAACGGCTGCCTGGCGTTGTCCTCGTCGTTCTTGCTGCACACGCACAGGACCACGCCGCGCTCGCGCAGCCGCTTGCAGTAGCGCTGGAACTCCACGAAGGCCTCGCCCGTGGCCGAGCCGCCCAGGCGGATGCCCGCCAGACCGTCGTCGCCGATGACCCCGCCCCAGAGCGTGTTGTCCAGGTCGAGCACCAGGCATTTCCGGGCCAGGCCCTTGATGCCGCAGACCAGACGGGAGAAGTGGTGGGCCAGCAGCCCCATGGCGTCGAAGGAACAGGCGTTGCGCGAATTGTTCCAGTAGCGCTCGTCGAACCACGCGGCCTTGCCGTGCAGCGCGGAGACGTAGTCCGCGTCGAGCACGGTGACGCCCGGACGGCAGGCCCGCGCCAGGGCCAGGTTGAAGGCCCGCAGGGCGTTGATCCCGCCCCAGGCGGCCACACCCTCGTAGTTGCCGTAGACGCGCTCCAGGGGCAGCGCGGCGTTGGACTGGATCACGTAGGCCGAGCCGTTGCGCGCCACGGCGTCCCACAGGCCGGTGAACCGCTCCACGGCGCGGCGCACGCACGCCTCGGCCTCCTCGGCCGACGCGCCCGGCTCGGGCAGGGGCGTCACATCGCGGTGGTTGACCACGATCCAGACGATCTCCGGGTCAAAGGCGTAGAGGGCGCCGGCAGGGTCCAGCAGGGTCTGGTCCAGGGTGTTGAACTCGGCCTGGTGGATGTCCGCGTCGAAACCGTCCAGGGCCAGGCGCACCCTGAGCGGCTCGCAGAGGTAGTCGGTGGTCGAGGTGCCCACCAGGGCGATGCGCAGGGGCCTGAGCCCCAGGGACTCCCGGGGCATCGACTCCAGGACCTTGAAATACTTGTGCTGGTTGGTGAAATCGTCCTCGGGGCGCGCCAGGGCCCGGAGCGCGGCCAGGGCTTCGGCGTAGTCGGCCTTGGCCACAAGTTGCTTGACGGCCTTGATGCTCTTGGTGGGAGTGTCGGTCATGCTCGGCTCGCGGTTCGGGGCTGGCGGAAAAGAATTTTGTACAATGCTGACCTATTATAACTAGCCGTCATGCCTTGGCATTCATTTCCCGCAATGCGCTGAGAAGATAGGGGACGGGATTTTTGTTGTCAACAGCCAGCACGCTGGCGGTCTGGTCCGTGGCCAGCCGCGGCAGCCGGGGCGCGTGGAAGGCGGTCTTCTTGTGCGCCTTGGCCAGGAAGGCGCACATGCTCTCGCCCGCGGCCTTGGCCGCCGCGTATTCGCCCATGTTCAGGGGCGCCTCGTCGATGGCCGTGCTGGAGGGATAGAGGACGTGCTCCAAACCCGGCCCCAGGGCCAGGACCGCCTGCACCGCGTTGTGGAAGCCCTTGACGTAGCAGGCGCAGAAGGCGTCGAACAGGGTGTGGTCAAAGACCTTTTTCGCGGCCACGAAAATCGGCGGCGTGGCGTAGACGTAGAGATGCGTGGGACGCCACGCGCCCAGCGCCCCGGCCAGGTCGGCGGCCATCCTGGCGGGCTCGGCCAGGATGTCGAAACGGATGCAGCGGGCGGCCGGGCCCACGGTCGCGAGCTCCCGCACCAACCGCTGCGCGTCCTGCTCGCCGCGATGAAA
Organism: Desulfovibrionaceae bacterium; assembly: GCA_015709205.1. Lineage (GTDB taxonomy): Bacteria > Desulfobacterota > Desulfovibrionia > Desulfovibrionales > Desulfovibrionaceae > JACCQO01. Next base: position 5,782 of record JACCQO010000024.1, on the reverse strand, counting down.
GCTCACGCAGACCTCGGCCCCACCCGCGGCCAGCAGCTTGGCCGTGACCTCGCCCAGGCCCCGCGAGCCGCCCAGGATCAGGGCGCGCTGGCCGGAAAACTCCCCGGCCGCGACCTCGCCCGCCACCTCCGCCGCCGAGGACTGGGCCGTGGGCGCGGGCCGCACGAACGCGGCCAGCGCGCCGCGGACGCCCGGCCCCTGCACGGCCACGTCCAGGCGCGAGACGCGCTCGTCGTATTCCGCGGTGCGGAAGGCGAGCACGGGTCCGGCGTCGGGTCCGGCGTCGGGTCCGGCGTCGGGTCCGGCGTCGGGTCCGGAAAAGGTCAGGTCCAGCCCCTTGAAGATGGAGTGCAGCCCCGGGCAGCGCATGCCCACGATGCGCGTGGCGGCCAGCAGCGCGGCGATCCGCGCGCCGGGCAGGGCCCGGGCCAGGCCGGGCAGAAGCCGCGCGCACAGGTCCGCGTCCAGGGCCAGGGGGGTAGTGCCGGAAAGGGACGCCAGGGACGCGCGGTCCGGATCGTCGCAGCGCTCGCCGAAGGCCGCGTCCCGCGCCACGGGGAGGTCCGCGGAGCACGCGGCCGGGGAGCGCGGGGCCAGGGTCGCGGAGGCCGTGAGCGCGGTCTGGCCGCGCGCGACGACCTTGAAGGCCAGGCCGTTCCCGTCGCGGCGCATGTCCACGATCTCGGCCACGGCGTCCACGGGCACGGGGTTGCGGAAGTCGGCCTTGAGCGCGATCACGTCCGTGAAATCGGCGGACCCGGGGGTCCCGGCGGGCCCGGGTGCCTCGACGGTCCCGGCGGCCCCGGCCAACAGGACATCCAGCCCCCAGAGCAGCACGTGCACGCCGTGCGCCACGCAGGAACCGAACAGCAGCCGCCGCGCCGCGATCGGGTCCACGTGCAGGGGGTTGTGGTCCCCGGAAAGGGCGGCGAAATCCCGCTGATCGGCCATGGTGAACGTGCGGTGCATGAACGGCTTCCTCGTGGTGTCGTGCCCGAACGGCGGGCGAGCGGCGGACGGACGACGGACGGGCGGCCCTGCGGACCGCGTGCGCCCGAATCCCGGACTTCATACCCGACCCAGCCGCGAAAGCAAAGCGGCGCGCCAAAACGCCCGCCACCTACCTATCGGCGCCCCGGAGAAGTTCTGCAGGCCGCAGATGCAGCCGGTCATGGCGCAGGAGCAACATCAGCGCCGCGCGCCGCGTGGGGCGGTCGGATCGGCCTCCAGGGCGGGCAGCAGCCCCATCTCCCGGTAGATCGGCAGGATCAGCGCCTCGATGCGCGGCAGGTGGTAGGCCAGCCACAGCGCGCCCACGAGACACGCCGCGCCGGTGACCATCACCGTGTGCGGCGCGCCGATCCAGTCCGCCAGGGTCCCGGCGAGCAGGCTGCCGAACGGGGCCATGCCGAAAAAGGCCATGGTGAAGTAGCTCATGGCCCGGGCGCGCTTGTCCTCGGGCACCACGCTCTGGATGATCGTGTTGGACACGGCCATGACCTGCACCAGGCCGAAGCCCGCAACGGGCATCAGCGCCAGGGAGAGCCACAGCTCGCGCGACAGGCCGAAAAGGATCAGCGCCGCGCCCACCAGGGCCACCGCGATCTGGAGCATGCGCATCAGCCCGGCCACGGACCTGCGCATCACCAGCGACAGCGCCGAGACCAGCGCGCCCGCGCCCGCCGCGCCCGTGAGCAGCGCCAGGGTGTGCGCCCCGCCGTGCAGCACCTGGGCCGCGAAGACCGGCATCAGGACCATGAACGGCTGGCCCATCAGGCTGATCAGCACGATGGTCAGCAGGATCGCGCGCACGGGCCGGAAGGTCGTCACGTAGCTCCAGCCCTCGCGGATGCCTTCGAGCATGCCCGTGGCCGCGCGCCGCGTCTCCAGGGGCCGGATGCGCATCATCAGGAGCGAGGCGATGACCGCGAAGTAGCTCAGCCCGTCCACGAGAAAGCACATGCCCTCACCCACCGCGCCGATGAGCGCCCCGGCAAGGGCCGGACCCAGCAGCCGGGCCACGTTGACCATGGAGGAGTTGATGGCGATGGCGTTGCCCAGGTCGCCGCGGCTTTCGACCATCTGCACGAGAAAGGACTGGCGCGCGGGCATGTCGAAGGCGTTCACCGCCCCCTGGGCCAGGGACAGGGCCACTATCTCCCAGAAGGTGATCCGCCCCGAAAGCGTGAGCGCGGCCAGGGCCAGCGACTGCAGCGCCGCGGCCACCTGCGTGGCCACCAGCAGCCTGCGCCGGTCCATGCGCTCCACGAGCACCCCGGCGAACGGGCCGCAGACAAAGGTGACGATCTGCCCGGAAAAGCTGACCACCCCGAGCAGGAACGCCGAATGCGTCAGCCGGTACACAAGCCAGGCCGTGGCCAGCCGCGTCATCCACGTGCCGATCAGCGACAGGCCCTGGCCCAGGACGTAGAGCCGGAAATTGCGGTGGCGCAGCGCCCGCCAGGCGTGCGACAGGTCCGGCCCGCGCCGGGGGCCGCGCTCCGGGCCGGACTCCGGCCCCAGCTCTTCGATCCCGTTCACGGCTCCATCTCCCCCAGCTTGCGGATCACCGCGCTGGCCGCGAAGAGAACCTCCTGCTCCGCGTCGCTCAGCCCGTCGATGGCCGCCCGCAGCCGCGCGCCCCGCTCGGCCTTCACGGCGTCGAAGGCCGCCGCGCCCTTCCCGGTCAGCGCCAGATGGATCCGCCGCCCGTCCGTGGGGTGCGGCTCGCGGCGCACGAACCCCTTGCGCTCCAGCCCCGCGACCACCGCGCGCATGGACTGCGGCGTGATGCCCTCTGCGCGCGCCAGTTCGGCCGTGGTCGCCGGTCCGCGATTGGCCAGGCGGCACAGGGCGGCGGTTTCCGTCCACGAGGGCGCGTCGGCCGCGCCGCCCGCATGCAGGCGGCGCACCAGGTGCCGCACGGCATGCCCGAATTCCGTGACCGCGGTATCCATGTCTGTGTTCTTCATGAGGCGAAGATAGGACATGAAAGGCGGACTTGCAAGTCAAACTTGCAAGTCAAACTGTCATTTTCAGCACTCTCTTTTTCCGTGCCCGCACCGCGAGCTGGAAAGCCGCCGACAAAAAAAGCCCGCCCCACCGGGCCCTCCAACACACCGTCAACGCCGCCGCCACGGCCCATCGGACGCGCAACGCCTCCCGCCCCGGTGGGACGGCACGGTGCAAAACCAACAACTTCTATCCTTCCCCGCGCAAAAGAGGTATACTTTTCTCCCGCCTCCCAAGAGGCAAAACCCCATCACTCCACAACGAGGTGCGCTATGAACAAATTCTTCTGTTCGCTGGCTGTGCTCGTCTTGATGGTGTTCGGGCTCGCCTACTCCGCCCAGGCCTACGATGTCCGCGCCGGGCCCATCTGGAACAACGAGGACGCCAAGACCAAGTGCCCGCCCGTCTGCGCGAACTACAAGGGTTGGAACGGCCAGTGGACGACCACGGTTCAGGGCCAGATGTCGGTCTGCGGCTGCAACGAGCCGCCCACATCCGGCAACCCCCACGACAAGAACGCCGGGCCCATCTGGAACAACGGGGATGCCCAGACCAAGTGCCCGCCGGCCTGCCACTGGTACGGCGGCTGGAACGGCCAGTGGACGACCACGGTCCCGGGACAAATGTCGGTCTGCGGCTGCAACGAGGCGGATTAAGAGGCAAAAAATTCGTCCGGGCGGCTTGGGCCGCCCGCAAGCAACGCCCTCGGGGCCGGGCACGCAGCCCGGCCCCTTTGCGCGGCAACGCGCCCGGCGCGCCTCACAGCACGAACGGAATCAGCGCCGCCGTCCGGGCCCGGTAGGCCGCGTACGCCGCGCCGAACTCCTGAGCCAGCCAGGCCTCTTCCAGGCGCAGCTTGCTCCATAAGGCCGCGCCCACCAGCAGCACCGCCACCACCCCGCGCCACTCCCCCCGGCCCAGCGCCGAGCCCGCAAAGGCCAGCAGCAATCCGGAATAGATCGGATGGCGCACCAGCGCATACGGCCCCGTGCACACCAACTCGTGCCCCTGCTTGATGGTCACCGTGCCGCTCCAGTTGCCGCCCAGCCGCCGCCTGGCCCAGGCCGCAAACCCCAGCCCCAGCGCGCAGGCCGCCGCGCCGCCCCAGAACTGCGCCGCGCCGCGCGCCACGAACCGCGCGCCCAAACCGGCCGCGGAAACCGACGGCAACGCCATCAACAGCGCCGCCGCCACCAACGCCCCGGTGTACGCCAGCCGCCCCCACCGCCCCTGCCAGCGCACCGCACGCTTCGCGCCGCCGGCCGAAATCGTCCAGTACAGCCCCCAACACGCCCACATGGCGACAAAAAGCCCCGCCTGCCAATCCATGGAATCCCCTCGCACGCTCGGCCGACAATCCACGTCCCGCACAAGGCCCGGCCCCACGCCGCGCCCCCCCACCCCATAGCCCATTGCCGCCCCCCTCGCCACGCCTTTCACGCCATGCCCAGCCCAACGCTCCGCCCACGCGGCAAGGGCCGCCGAAACGACTTGACATCCACGCGCAAATCCCATGCCCTGCCCGAAGGCGCACCACCACCGCCATCCCGCCGCCACCACAACCAAGGAGGCTCCCATGCTCCTCGGCATCGAGGCCAGCCCCAGAAAAAACGGCAACTCCCACATCCTGCTCCAAAACATCCTCCTCGGCGCAGGCGAAACCGGCATGGACTGCCGCGAAGCCCACCTGCGCGACTACCGCTACGAACCCTGCGCGGGCTGCGAACGCTGCCGCAAGGACAAGACCTGCACCCGCTTCCAGGACGGCATGACCCTGCTCTACCCCCTCGTGGAACAAGCCCGCGCCCTCGTGCTCGTCTCGCCCGTGCACAACTACAACGTCACCGCCTGGATGAAGGCCTTCCTCGACCGCCTCTACTGCTTCTACGACTTCCAGGACACCCGCCCGCGCGCCTGGTCCAGCCGCCTGGCCAACCAGAACCGCAAGGCCGTCATCGCCGCCATCGCCGAACAGGCCGACCCCAAAGACCTCGGCATCACCCTCGACGCCATGCGCCTGCCCCTCGAAGCCCTGGGCTACGAAATCCTCGCCGAACTGCCCGTCCTGCGCCTCTTCGACCGCGGCCATATCGCCCAGCACCCCGACATCCTCGAACACGCCCAATCCCTCGGCCGACAACTCGCCGCCGCCACCGCAGAGTAGCCGGGGCTCCGCCCCGAACCCCGCAGGGGCTCCGCCCCAGACCCCGGTGGGACGCCGTCCCACACCCTGCTGGGGCGCGGCCCCAGACCCCGCCGGGGGGGGATCATCCCCCCCGGGCCCCCTGTTCGGGTGGCGCGGAGGTGGGTGCGTTGGTCCGGGTTTACTCCGACGCACGAACCACCCCGCCCCGACTCGGAACGCTCGCACGCCGCCGCGTGCCGCTGCGCTGCGCGGCACAAGGTCGAAGGGGAATTGTGGGATGGGGGTACGGGCGCGGAGGACTCGGGAACGGCGGACAGGGCGGGGCGCGCCGCCCTCGCGGCTGCGCCGCATGCGGGCTGGTGGGGGAAGAGCAGAGTGGGAGCGGTTCCGCGCAAAAAAGGAGCCTAACGGCTCCTCTCCATGCGCCCCTGGGCATCTGCATTCCCCGTCCCAGGGCGCATCCGCCGCCAAAGGCGGCGGCAGCCCCCGGCGCGGCAGCAATGCTGCTGCACCCATTTATCACTTCCACATCCGCTCCCCTCCGTTCGGCATCCACGCGGTCTCCAAAATCACCCCCGCCCTCATCCAACCAGCAGTTTTTGGGGGTGGAGAGGGGTGGAGGGG
>JACCQO010000001.1 GCA_015709205.1 Desulfovibrionaceae bacterium | reverse complement strand
GCGCGCGCCGCCCGGCCCGCCGCCGCGCAGGCCGCGGCAGCGACCGCCGCCGCCCAGCAGCAGGCGGCCAAGCCCAAGGCCTCCTCCACCATCCGCGTGGACCACGAAAAGCTCGACCACCTCATGAACCTCATCGGCGAGCTGATCATCAACCGCAACCGGTTTTCCATGCTTGCCCGCCAGTTGGAGGATTCCGACGGGGCCAACGTCTCCGAGATCGCCCAGAGCCTGGTGGAGACCACCGACTCCATGGCGCGCATCTCCGACGACCTCCAGGACACGATCATGAACGTGCGCATGGTGCCGGTGTCCACGGTCTTCTCCCGCTTCCCGCGCCTGGTGCGCGACCTGAGCCGCAAGAGCGGCAAGCAGGTGGAACTGATCATGGAAGGCGAGGAGACCGAGCTGGACAAGAGCGTGGTCGAGGTCATCGGCGACCCGCTCGTGCACCTGATCCGCAACTCCGTGGACCACGGCGTGGAGCCTGCGGACGTGCGCCGCAGCCAGGGCAAGTCCGAGACCGGCAAGGTCTGGCTGCGCGCCTACCACAAGGGCAACTCCGTGGCCATCGAGATCCAGGACGACGGCAAGGGCATCGACCCGGAAAAGATGCGCGAGGTGGGCATCAAGAAGGGCATCATCACGCCCGAGGAGGCCAAGGCCCTGGACGACCGCGAGGCCATGGAGCTGATCTTTGCGCCCGGCTTCTCCGCGGCGGAGAAGATCACGGATATCTCCGGCCGCGGCGTGGGCATGGACGTGGTGCGCACGAACATCAAGAACCTCAAGGGCAGCGTGGCCATCGCCTCGGAAGTGGGCAAGGGCACGACCTTCACCCTCTCCCTGCCCCTGACCCTGGCGATCATCGACGCGCTGATGGTCACGGTGGCGGGCGAGGAGTTCGCCATCCCCCTGGACGCCGTGTCCGAGACCACCAAGATCGAGTCGCGCCGCCTGACGGACGTCAACGAGCGCAAGGCCGTGACCCTGCGCGGCCAGGTCCTGGGCATCGTCACCCTGGCCGAACTGCTGGACATGCCCCACCCCAAGAAGCTCCCCGAGATCCTTTCGGTGGTGGTCATCCACGACGGCACGCGCCGCCTCGGCATCGTGGTGGACAGCCTCTTGGAGCGCCAGGAGATCGTCATCAAGCCTCTGGGCGCCTATCTTGGCGACCTCAAGGGCATCTCCGGGGCCACGATCATGGGCGACGGTTCGGTGGTGCTGATCCTCGACCCGCACGAGATCTACCTCATGGCCACGTCCAAGGCCATCTGACCTGGGGCCGGAGGTCGGCCATCCGGTCGGCAGCCGGGAGCCCGTCGCTTCGGGACCGCCTCAGCAAGCAAAAAAACACGGGCCGCGACGGCAAGTCGCGGCCCGTTTCCTTTCGCATCTTTGCCCGGGGCGCAAGCGCTCGGAGCTAGAACGGCAACCCTGGAATCGGCGGCAGCAGGCGCAGGACCATGAGCGTTTCGCAGGCCAGGGATGCGCCCAGGAAGACGAAGGCCGCCAGGATGGTCGCCTTGAGGCGCAGGGGGTTCCGGTTGCGGCGCACGGCCAGCCACAGGGCGCAGGCGATGAGCCCCAGGGCTCCGGCGGCCACGGCCAGGAGCAGCAGCGGGTTCGCGGTCCAGGCCGCGCCCGCCGGCCCGGCCGCGGCCAGGTCTTCGCGCAGGGCCCAGACCAGCCAGCCCAGGGCCGCGAGTTGGGCCAGCCCGGGGAGCAGCGCCCAGCGCGCGGCCGCGTGCAGGGCGAAATTGTAGTAGTCGCGGCCGTAGTCCTCGATGCGCCTGCGCAGCAGCAGATAGACCAGCCCCACGGCGCCCGCCGCCGCGACCGAGAGCGCGGTCCCTTGCACCACCGCGGGCCACAGGGCCGAGGAGGGCGGCTGGGCCAGCAACGCGCGGAGCATCTCCGCAAAGCCCATCTCCGGCACGGCCAGGCGGTGCACCAGCACCCAGCGCTTGACGGCCAGCACCAGCACCAGCAGGGCGATGCCCACCACCCGGGCCGTGGCCCCGAGCAGCTTGTGCTGGCCCTTGTGCTCCTTCATGGCCTTCCAGGACGCGTTGTAGAGATAGACCTGGGCGGCGAAGAGCAGGCCCAGCCCGCCGCAGGTCAGGTAGAGCGGCAGCGCGGCGGCCGGGTAGAACTGCGGCAGGCGGGAGACGGCAAAGACCGTGCCCGCGGCCGAGACGATGAGCCCCACCAGGGTCAGGCGCAGGGACATGTTGGCCATCTGCAGGCCGAACTTGTCGTAAAACACGCGCTTTCTGGCCTGGGCCGCGTGCTCGCTGACCACGGCCGCGCAGGGCGCGCCCAGGGCGGCCAGCAGCAGCAGGCAGAAGAGGGCGATGGGCACGAGCTGCAGGAGGAGCAGCAGTTCGCTGGGGGCAAGGGGCATGGTCGGGTCTCCTTCGTCTGCGCCGGAGGCGCGGTGTCTTCGGCCGGAAACGACCGCCGCAGCGGCCGTCCGCAGGGGCCGGACGCGCGGGAACTGTGCCCCAAAAACGGCCGTTCGGCAAGGTTCGCGCCTGTCCGCAGGCTTGTCGGGGACCGGTCGCCCACGCCTTCCGCCGCGTGCGCCGAGCCATTTCGCCGGGCCATTTCCTTGATAAAATGCCGTTTGTCGCCTATGGGATGGTATCGATACGCCGATGAACGAAATCACGTGGGGAGGGAGGTAGCCGATGCGCAGCGCGTTCGTGCCGCTGGTGGTGCTGATTGTGAGCCTGACCGGGTGTTCGCTCCTGGGCGGGGGGGATAAACACCAGTCCGCGGCCGAGGCCCCGGCCCAGGCGGCCCGGCAGGAGCAGGCCCAGCCGCAGAGCGATGAATGGCGCATGCAGTCCCTGGAAAAGAGCTTTCTCGAATTCCGCGAGGAGCAGGCCCGGCAGAAGGCCGAACTGCAGACCCGCCTGGAGGAGCAGGACCGCAAGCTCGGCGAGATGACCCGGCAGCTGGAGGACATCTCCAAGAAGAACACGCAGCTCGATTCGGACCTGATGGTCCTCAAGTCCACGGCCCAGGCCCGGGCCAACGCCATGCCCCAGGCCTCGGTGCGCATGGAGCCCACGCCCGCGCCCGCACCCGCCGCGACCTCGACGCTTTCCCCGGCCCCCGCGCCCCGGCCCGCCCCGGCCCCGCGCGCCAAGGCGGCCGCCGCCCCGGCGGGGGGCAAGACCGGCCACGACCTCTACGACCGCGCCCTCAAGCACGTCCAGGTGGGCAACAGCGACGAGGCCCGCAAGCTCTTCGAGGAATTCCTGGCCGACTACAAGAGCAGCCCCCTGGTGCCCAACGCCCTCTACTGGCTGGGCGAGACCTACTACCACGACAAGCGCTATGCCCAGTCGATCCTGACCTTCAAGGAAGTCACGCGCAAGTATCCCAAGCACGACAAGGCCGCGGCCTCCATGCTCAAGATCGGCTACGCCTACGAGCGGCTGGGCGATCCGTCCAACGCCGCGCTCTACCTGCGCACCCTGACCCAGGACTACCCGGATTCCGACCCCGCCCGGCTGGCGGCCAAAAAACTCAAGAGCATGGGCGAATAGCCCGCTCTCCCGCCCCGCGCCGCGCGCCGGGGCGGGACCGGTCGCATGGCTCCTTCCTCCCGACGCACGAACCCGGCCCCGGCCCGCGCGGCCGACCGGCCCGCCGATCCGGCCGCTTCGCCGCTGTCCGTCGCCGTCGCCGCCGAGGCCGCGTCCCGGGCGGACCGGCGCACGGAATTCTGGGCCTGCCTGGCCCTGCGGCACACGCCCGGCCTGGGGCCTAAGCTCTGCAAGCGGCTCCTGGAACGCTTCGGCACCGCGCACGAGGCCGTGCGCGCCTCCTCGTCCTGGACCGCGCTCAAGCTGGTGCCCGCCAAGGCCGCCACTGCCTTTGCGGCCGACGCCTGGCGCGCCGGGGCGCGGCGCGAGTGGGACACGGTGCTGGCCGCGGGCTGGGAGGTGCTCTGCCACGCGGACCCGCGCTACCCCGAACTGCTGCGGCACATCCCGGACCCGCCGCTCCTGCTCTACGCCCTGGGCGACCTGACCTTGCTCAAGGGCCCGGCCGTGGGCATCGTGGGCGCGCGGCGCTGCACGCAGCACGGCCGCCGGGCCGCGTGGCGCATTGCGGCCGGGCTGTCGCGCGCGGGCGTCACCGTGGTCTCGGGCATGGCCTGGGGCATCGACCGCGAGGCGCATCTCGGCGCGCTGGAAGCCGTGGGCTCGTCCATCGGCGTGCTCGGCACGGGCCTGGACCTGGTCTACCCCTCGGGCAACCGCGACCTGTGGCTGCGCATGGCCGCCTCGGGGCTGCTGGTCACGGAGTTCGCGCCCGGCACGCGGCCCCTGGCGCACAATTTTCCGCAGCGCAACCGGATCATCTCCGGCCTGTCGCGCGCCGTGGTCGTGGCCGAGGCCCCGCAAAAGAGCGGCGGGTTGATCACCGCGCGCCACGCCCTGGAGGCGGACCGCGAGGTCTTTGCCGTGCCCGGCCCGCCGGGCAACCCGGCCTTTGCCGGGTGCGCCGACCTGGTGGCCCAGGGCGCGCGCGCCGTGTACGAGGCCGGGGACGTGCTCGGCGAGCTGGCCGAATCGCTGCGCGCGGAGAATCCGCGCGGCGGTGTGCCGAAAGCGCCCGGCGGGCCGCTGCTGCGCAGGCTGGGCGCGCCGCCGGTGTGGGCCCTGGCCGCGGCCGCCCGGCGCATCGCCGCGGGCGAGACCGCGGCGAGCCGCGTGGTGCCGGGCGGCGCACTCTTCCCGGCCGCCGCGCGCAAGGCGGAGCCGGTTTTGGCCGAATCGGGGCTGGCCGAATCGGTCGTTTCGGAATCGCCCACCCCCGGCGCCTTCGTGGTCCCGGCCCAGCCCCCGGCCCCCGCGCCGATTTCCGCGCCGGTTTCCGCGAATGCCACGGGCCCTGACGAATCCATGACTCTGGACGAGTCCATGACCACGGACGAGCGCGCGGCCCTGGCGGCCCTGCGCGAGGCGGGCCGGTTGCAGATCGACGCCCTGGGCCGCGCCCTGGGCTGGGAACCCCAGCGCGTCAGCGGCGCGCTGCTGCTCCTGGAGATGCACGGCCGCGTCCGGCAGTGGCCCGGCATGGTCTACAGCCCGGCCTGACGCGCTCCGCGCGAGGGACGAACGACATGGCCAAGCGCAACGAGAAACCTCGCTCCCAGCCTGGGCGCCCCCTGCCCGTGCGGGTGGAGGCCTTCCTGGGCCGCCTCGCGGTGCAGAAGGGCTATTCCGACGCCACGGTGGCGGCCTACGGCCGCGACCTGGACCAGTTCGACCTCTTCCTGCGCACGCGCGGGGCGGGGCTGGACGACCCGGCGGCCGTGACCCGCGCGCACGTGCAGTCCTTTCTGGCGGACCTGCACCGCCGCGGGGTCAAGAAGAGCTCCATGGGCCGCAAGCTCTCGGCCCTGCGCACCTTTTTCCACTTCATGGCCGAGCAGGGCGTGGTCGCGGAAAGCCCCTTGGAGGGGCTGGCCAACCCGCGCCAGGAAAAGCGCACCCCGCGCGCCCTGAACGTGGACCAGGCCAAGGCCTTGCTGGAGACCCCGCGCGAGGACGACGCCGTGACGCGGCGCGACCTGGCCCTGGCCGAGTTGCTCTACGGCTCCGGCCTGCGCATCAGCGAGGCCCTGGACCTCGACGTGCGCGACGTGGCGCGTGGTGCGCAGGAGGTGCGCGTGCTCGGCAAGGGCGGCAAGGAGCGCATCGCCCCGCTCACGCACGCGGCGCGCGAGGCCCTGGACCGCTGGCTCGCGGCGCGCGGCGAACTGGCCACGGGCGAATCCGACGCCCTGTTCATCGGCGTGCGCGGCGGCCGCCTGCAGCGCCGCCAGGCCGCGCGCATCGTCGCGGAGCTCTGCAAACGCGCCGGGCTGCCCGAGGCCATCTCGCCGCACGGGCTGCGCCATTCCTTCGCCACGCACCTGCTGGAGGCGGGCGCGGACATGCGCAGCGTGCAGGAGCTCCTGGGCCACGCGCGCCTGACCACCACCCAGCGCTACACCCACCTCAATCTCGCCCACCTCGTGGCGGTCTACGACAAGGCCCACCCCGGCTCGGGGAATCCGAAGAAATAGTTTTTCGCGGCTGGCGGCGCTGGCGTTGGGCAGGCGTGCCCCGCACGCCGAGACTCCCGGCTCCGGTGGGCGTGGCCGACCCGCGAGTGGGGAGCGACCCGCCGTGGCCTTCAGGCGTCTTGAAGCGGAATGTCGGTGAGGTTGCCGTCCGGGCCGAAGTCCATGGGCGCGGGGTCGCCGTCCTGGACGGCGTGCGCGGGCAGGTCGCGGAGCAGGGCCGGGGAGGCCTGGATACGCGCCAGGTGCAGGGTGTCGCGGATGCGCACCACGCGCACGGTCTCGGCCGTCCACGCGCCCAGGGAATCCAGGGCCGCGGCCACGGCCTGGCGGTCCGTGGGAAAGTGCACCGGGATGGCGGCCTTTTCCGGGCTGATGCCCGTGAGCGCGTTGGTCACGGTGGCCCGGTAGTCCATGGCCGCCACGAGCCGGTCCGTGGTGAAGTCGGCGTAGCCGATGCCCAGGGCGTTGCCCTTGGTGCGCTCGGTCAGCCCGCGCACCAGGATGCGCGCCACGCGCGGCGTGACCGTGAAGTCGCCGAGGATGTCGCGGTTGCGGCCCGTGACGTTGGTGTCCATGCCCGTGCCGCTGACGTCCTTGCCGATGCGGTCCACGATGAGCAGGTCGATGTCCGCGAAGGGCAGCTTGGGCAGCAGCCCCTTGGCCAGCACGAGCAGTTCCTTTTCCCCGTCCATCAGGACTTCCGGAGCCAGGGCGCGCACGGTGTGCAGCCGTCCCGCGCCGTTTTCCACCAGCCCCAGCCCGGCGAGCACCGGGAGCTTTTCCAGGCACATGCGCGCCGCGTCCAGGATGATGGCGGCCATGCCCAGGCGCACGGCGTGGCGGTGCGCCTGGGTCGCGCCCGCGTGCTTGGCCAGGCCCACGGCCAGCATCTTGCAGAGTCCGCTTTCGATCTCCGCCTTGAACTTGGTGTGGCATTTTACGCGGTTGACCACGATTACGTGATCGGCCCCGGCGGCCGACCGGTCCGCGTGCACCTTCAGCCCGCGCGCGGTGGTGCCCAGGACCACGGTGTCCATGCTCGAGCGCACCGGCGCGCCCAGGCTCGCCTCGGTCATGCCCAGCGCCGCGAGCACGGCGGTCTGTCCCTCGGCCGTGGCTCCGCCGTGGCTGCCCATGGAGGGCACCACGAACGGCTCTCCGCCCGCCGCGCGCACGGCGTCGCACACCGCGCGCGTCACCTCCGCGATGCGGTCGATGCCCCGGCTCCCGGCGGTCACGGCCACGGACTCCCCGGGCCGCACGCGCGCCAACACCCCCGCCCGCGCCAACTCCCCCCGCACGGCCGCCCCGACATCCGCGATCTCGCGCGTCTCGAATTGCTGCCGAATGTCGGCAAGCAGGGGGAAGGTTTGGGAAGTCGGGGTGTTGGGCATAGGGGCAAGGTGCCGATTCTCACCCATGCCGTCAAGCGTCCGGTGAGGTTGGTGTGTGGTGGTGCGGGAGCCAGGAACATCGACCTGTTACGTTTGGCATTTAGCGGCAATGGGATGGTCTAGTGCCAAATTTTGCCAGGCAACCAAGTCTAAAGGCTGCGCCCCGCGCGCCTTTCCGTGCCGTCGCGCCTCGATCGCGACGGCACGGTATCAGTTGCAACGTAGTGCCCATAGAGATATAATCTTTTGGGCGCAGTTGGCCTGACTAATCTTGTCGTCGTAACTGCGACAGATTCACCATGTATACATCCTGTGTTCAACTATGCTGTTTGCGGTTCTCTGTGGAATGTGAAATCTGCCAACTGCGCCCAAATGAAACGAATTAAGAATCTTACGGCATTCGAGCGGCAAGCGCTAACAGAAAAAGACATTTGTAGTTATCTTGGTGTTTATGATTCAGAGGTTAACAAAATAATTAGGTTGCCTACTAAATATAAATATAAAGTATTCACGATACCCAAAAAGAATGGCGCGCAGCGTACCATCCAGGCTCCAACTTACAGGCTGAAGGAGATACAAAAAAGGATCTCGATTCTTCTTTGTGATCTTTATCCTCCTAAAAAGTCTGCATCTGCTTTTATTAAAAAAAGAGGCATATGCTATAACGCTAATTTTCACATCAATAACAACCTGATATTAAACATTGATCTAGAAAATTTTTTCCCATCAATTCACTTTGGAAGAATATTCGGATTGCTAAAAAGTACCCCATACAATTTATCTTTTATCGTTTCTAAAATTATAGCAAATCTATGCTGTGTCGATGGCCGGCTCCCACAAGGAGCGCCATCGTCGCCTGTTATTGCAAATATGATTTGTGGTAAACTTGACGCGCAGCTCTATAAGATTGCGAGAGAAAATCAGTGTCTTTATACAAGATATTGTGATGATATAACATTTTCGACGAAACAAAATAGCTTCAGAGGTATTGCAACGATACATGATGACGAGTTTGCTTTAGTTCAACTTAGTGACAAGTTGGAAGATATTATAGAAGACAATGGATTCTATGTTAACAAGGATAAGGTGCACTTTGCTTCAAAAAAAAGCCGACAAAGCATAACAGGGATAGTTGTCAATGAAAAAATGAATGTTCGAAGAACGTATGTACGTAATTTACGCTCTGCAATTTATAAGATGGAAAAGGATATTGACGCTGCGGAATCAGAATATATCGCTAAGTACAAAAAAAGTATGAATTATGCATCATCGTCTTCCATATTTGATCACATATCAGGGAAGCTTAGCTATCTAAAAATGATAAAGGGAGATAAGGATAAGACATATAAACTTCTTAAGCATCGTTTTGATTTACTTCTTGGAAAACAATCCTTCTTTTTTTCAACGCAGAGGGAGCAACTGACTGCGGCTATCTGGGCAATTGAGGACAAAAACACCATCGAAACTGGGACGGGTTTTATGTTAAAAGGTGTGGGCATAATTACGTGTGCCCACGTTATCAGAGATAATCCTTGTGCGATCCTAGACACTCGTCCTGGAGCACCGCTTCGGAAAATCGACATGGAAATCATAAAAAGGGATGAGGCACTCGACATTGCGATACTTAGACCACTAGGCGTAGACATCAGAAAGTATTATGCTCTTGAAAAATCTGACGCTGAGTTCCATAATACGCCTGAGCAGCTCATCTTGGCTGGATATCCTGGATATCGTCTCGGGCATACTCTGTCGATAAAGGAAACTTACTGCATTTCACATAGAGTCGAGCATGCCATTCAGCTAATAGAGTTAAGCGATCAAATCCATAAAGGAAACAGCGGTGGACCTGTTTTAGACTCAGAATTGAAAGTTGTTGGAATTGCGGCAAAAGGTGGAGAACCTGGACAACAAGATCTTGCTATTCATATTGGTATGCTTTCGTCTCTTGTAATAAGAGGGTAGGTCTCGTGGCTGCCAAACGTAAATTTTTATTCCTCGAGATTTTTTTTGTACAACATGCTTAATCGCATATGAATTGTTTTATCACGGATCGCCCCATCCTCCCTCTTTGGTAACCGGGGCGTATGCCCCGCCGTCTAACACCCCGCGCGCATCGGGCACCAGTCGCGGTCACGGCCGGGGCGGGCGGGGAAGGTGTCGCAGCGCACCAGGGATTCGCAGAGAAAGGCGAACAGGGCAGGGATGTGGTCGGTGAGGACCAGGGCGCGCGGGGCCTCCGCTTTCCGCGTCGTGGCGAGGCATGCGGTGCAACCTCCATTCGAAGGGCAGCGCTACCATGTTCCCCTTTCTTTCTCGGCACGACGCGGCTGCCCCGCGGAACCTCCCTCATGCCTTGGCGGCCCCTCTCATCTCCTGGCCAGCAATCCCCTGTACGCCGCAGGCGTCAGTCCGAAGGCGGCCTTGAACGTGCGCGTGAAATGCGCCTGGTCCGCGAATCCCGCCTGCAGGGCGACTTCCGCCAGGGGGAGCGGCGTGGATAGCTGGATGCGGGCAAGGTCGAGACGGCGCATCAGCAGGTAGCGATACGGGCTCGTCCCGAACCTGCGGCGAAACTGGCGGGCGAGTTCGTAGCGGGAGAGGCCCGTCACCTTTTCCAATTCCCAGGAATGGACCACGCGGGTCTTTTCCGCGTCGAGATACTGCCGGGCGCGGTCCAGCGCCGTGAGATCCAGACAACGGGCCGCCGGGGCCCGATGCGGACAATGCTTCGATTCGATCAGGCCCTGCACCAGCTCGGTAACGAGGCCATCGACCTGCAGAGGCTCGTTCACGTCCCGAAACGCCGCCGTGATCGCCTGCAACAGCGTCGCGTTCACCTGCACCGGTGGATGGATGAAGGGCAGGGGGATGGCTTGGCCGTAGATATCCCGAGCCGCGTCGAAGATCATGCGCGGTTCGACATAGATCATCTGATACCCCAGCCCCTCTTCCGTGCCCGCCCTCCCGTCGTGCACCTCGTCGGGGTGCAGCACGACGATGCTCCCGGGCGTGCTGGCCTGGGAGCTCCCCCGATACCCGAAACACTGGACCCCGATTTTCGTCAGGCAAATGGCGTAGGTGTCGTGGCGATGTCGCTGGTAGGCATATCCATGAAACCATACCTCCAGTAATTCCAGTCCACTGGAAAGCGTCTTGCGCCGAATGTACTCCGCCGGGGAGCCCGTGCACGATCGTTCAAGACCGATTCCGTCGGGTTTGTCAGAATTTCCTGCCATGACGATCACTCACGAAATCAAGCGATAAGGGAAGGGGCCAGATCATGACGTTCGATCACGCCGTTGCGTTTTTTCTGTTTTCCGTGGTGGCCGCAATCACACCGGGCCCGAGCAATCTGATCCTGACCTCGACCGGCGCCAACTCCGGCGTCGTGCGCAGCCTGCCCTGCCTCTTCGGGGTGGCCCTCGGGATGGGAGCAATGATGTTCGTCATCTCTTTCGGCCTCGGCGCCATCGTCCTGGAGCATCCCAAAATTTTGTCGGTTTTTAAAGTCTGCTGCGTGGCCTTTCTCCTTTGGCTGGCCTGGAAGATCGCCACCGCGGGGCCCGCGGAGACGACCACGGGCAAAGGCTTCCTGGGCTTTTGGGGCGCCTGGCTGTTCCAGTGGGCCAACCCAAAGGCGTGGATGGCGTGCGTGGGCGCGGCGGGCGCCTACATGCATTCCTCCGCCGCCGGCTCCTTCGAGCAATCCATAAGCTTCGGCATGATCTTCATCCTTGCGGCATTGCCCTGTTGCTTTCTCTGGCTCGCCTTTGGGGCCGGTTTGCGGCGAATCCTGCAGACGAACAGGGCAATGACGGCGTTCAACGTGACAATGGGACTCGCCCTGGCCGGGTCCGTATTGCTGGTCATCAGGTAGACGGCGTCCTTCCGCCCGCGGCACGACACAGGAGATAACAGATGCTCGAAAACAAATTCCTTCTCTGGTTCGCAATGATTTTCCCGCTCGTGTTTTCCGCCGGACCGGCGAACGTAACCATGGCTTCGCTGGGCGCGCGGTTCGGATTCGCAAGGACGTTGCCCTTCATCGTGGGCATCAATCTCATCGTCCTGCTCCAGTCGCTGCTGATCGGTTTCGGCGCCGGAGCAGTCCTGCAACGCTATCCGGCAGTGTATCGGTATCTCCAATACGGCGGCGCTCTCTATCTGCTGTACCTGGCGTCCAAATTCCTCAGGGCGTCGCGGGTCGCGACCGGAGGCGTGGCGGACAACGCGCCATGCTTTACCGATGGAGTCATCCTGCAACTGCTGAACATGAAGGTCGTCACGGTCATGATGGTCATGTTCTCCAAATTCATCGATACCCGTTCCAGCCAGGTTTCCCAGGTTATCCTGCTGTCGGTAGGACTGACGTCGTTGACCGGCGGCGCGACCATGACCTGGGCGGTTTGCGGCGCCTGGCTGACGCGCCTGTTTGCCTCCAAAAGGAACGTCAGGCTGCAGGGCTACGTGTTCGGCGGCATGCTGGTCGGCGTCGCCGTCTGGATGCTGGTCGAAACGATCCGCCATCCGGTCCGGTAGCACGGCAGACGGTTCTTGATGCCGCCGGGGACCCGCCGGAAACCGAAATCACGCGTCCTTGCTTCATGGGATCTCCGCATCCGCGCAAATGGTTTCAGGCGGCGAAAATGTTCCAGGATCATCGAAGAAGATGCGTACTCCGCGCGCCGATGTCGGGGCGCAGGCCCCCGCCTAGCACCCCGCGCGCAGGGGGCACCAGTCGCAATGGCGGCCGGGGCGGGCGGGGAAGGCGTCGCAACGCACCAGGGATTCGCAGAGAAAGGCGAGCAGGGCGGGGATGCGCTCGGTGAGGACCAGGGCGCGGGTGGGGGCGTCCAGGGCGGCCAGGAGCGGGACCTCCTTGCACGAGTCCTTGAGCTCCACCAGGGCGGCGTCGCGCGGGGCGGCGTGCGCGGCCTGGGCGTAGAGGTGCAGGTAGAGCGGCATCTGCACGGACGCGGCGCGCTCCGCCACCAGGGCCAGCACGTCCGCCAGCTCCGGGCCCTCGGGGCGCGCCCGGATCATGGACCACAGGTCCGCGTCGGTCCAGAGGTCCGGCTTCACGCTCTTCAGCGCGCCCGTCTTGTAGTCCACGATCACGTCCCCAAAGCCGCCGTCGTTTCCGTTTTCGGCCCCGCCCGCCCCCCCGGCTCCGCCGGTCCGGCGGTCCACGCGGTCCAGCACGCCCTGGAGCCGGAAGGTGCGCGTGGGCGTCGGCAGGTCGGCGGTCAGTTCCTCTTCCAACAGCAGCACGGTGGTGTGCTCGGGCATCTCCGCGAGCAATTTCGCCATCTGCCGCCGCCCGGCGGCCAGCAGCAGGGTGCGCTGGTCAAAGGGCAGTTGCCGGAAGAACGAATCCGCGGCCACGGCGCGCTCCAGCGCATCGGCCAGGGCATCGGCCGACAGGGTTTCGCGCGCGAGCTCCATGCCCAGGTGCGGCCGGAAGAACTCGCGCAGCACCTCGTGCACGACGTTGCCGAATTGCGCCGGGTCGCCTTCCTCGCCCACCTCCTCCACGGGCCGCAGGCCGCAGAGCGTTTCCAGGAAAAAGCGGTGCGGGCAGGTCAGGAAGGCGTCCAGGGCCTTGGCCGAGAGCGGACGGCGGTCCAGGAAGTTTTCCAGCCGCGCGGCCACCGCCGGGGTCTTGCGCGTGCCGGGCCGCTCGCGCCGGATGGGCGTGATCGGGTAGGAGACGGTTTCCAGCGGCCCCTCGCCGGCCTTGAACACGCGCCCGGCGGGCTTCTCGCGCTCCCAGAGCAGTTCCTCCACGAAGCGGCTGCGCACGGCGCGCGCGTCCGGGCCCTCGCCGCCCGTGCCGGACTGGTAGAGGATTACGACCTCGTCGGCTCCACGGATCAGGCGGTGGAAGTTGAAGGCCGCCACCAGGTCGCGCATGCGGTTGTCCGGCAGGCCGAGCAGGGCGCGCAGGGCGTCCGGCAGGAGCGGGTCGTGACTCGGCGCGCCGGGCAGGAGGTCGTCCACCGCGTTGACCACGTAGACGCGGCCGAAGCGCAGCAGCCGCGTCTCCAGCATGCCCAGGACCTGCAATCCGGCCAGGGGCTCGGCCTCGAAGGGCACGCGCTCGGTGTCCAGGAATTCCCGCAGGATGGAGAAGAGCACGGCGCGCGGAAACTCCTCGTCCGCCAGGGTGCACTGGCGCAGGGCCGGGATGGTCTCGTGCAGCAGCCGGTAGAGGCACTCGGCGTCCAGCGGAAAGCGCGTCCAGAGCGTGCCGCCGTGGCGCAGCAGCAGGTCGCAGAGCCCGTCCAGGGCGTCGGCCAACTGCGCCAGGGTGCGCACCGGGGCAAAGGCGTCCAGGCAGGCGGCGAAGACCTCCTCCAGCAGGGCGCGCACGGCCTCGGGCGCGGGCGGCGTTTCGGCGTCCGCCGTCGGGGAGCGGCCCGTGGCGGTACCCGTTTCGGCCGCACCGGCCGCACCGGTCGCACCGGCCTCCAGCTCCTCGTCGGCCAGAGCGGCGGCCAGCGCGCGCGGGTCCGTGAATTTTTCGCCCGTGCGCACGACGCGTTCCAGGGCGTGGAAGGCGATGCGCAGCGGTTGCGCGCCGTCCAGGTCGAGCATCTTCAGGTACGGATGGCGGATGCAGTCGATGAGCTCGCGCCAGTAGTAGGTCCGGCCGGGCGCGGCGGGGCGCGCGGTTGCGGAGCCTCCCGGGTGCGCGTCGGGCTCGGGCGGGCGCGTCTCCTGCAGGCGCAGCAGGGTTTCCAGGAGCCGGTGCAGGGTGGTGCGCGACAGGGGATAGCCCATGGAGACGTTCACGTCCTTGACCGGCAAATGGTGCAGCACGGGCAGGAGCATGGCCGTGTCCGGCAGGACCACGGCCGCGCGGGCCTGGCCGTGGGCCGCGGCGGGAGCGGGGGCGGGCTCGTCGGCGTCCGTCTCGGGGGTCTCCGGGGCCGCCGGGGGCCGCAGGTCCGCCAGCTCGCGCGCAAGCGCGTCGAGCTGGGAGTGCAGGTCGTAGCCCTCGATGAAACGGATGGGCGTAGGCCCGGGGCAGGTCGGGACGTCGCCCGTTTCGCACGCCGGGACGAACAGTTCCGCGCGCGCGCGCCAGCGGTCGAGCATGCGCCGGTGCTCGGCGCAGGACCAGTGCGGCGCGGCCGCCGGGTCGGCCAGGGCGCGGTCGCCGTGCAGGATCATGCGCGCCCCGCAGCGCTCCCACAGGGCGCGCAGCAGGGCGTCCTCGGTGCCGGTGAGCGCGTAGAAGCCCGCGAAGTACACGGCGCGGCCCGCGAGCCCGGCCGCGATGCCGTCCAGCCACTGCGGGGCCCAGTAGGCCGCGAACCCGGGCGTGGTCCAGCCGCGCTCTTCCAGCGCCGTGGTGAACCGTTCGAACACCGCGCCGAGCTGTTCCAGCAGGGCCGCGGCGAACGGCTCCACGTCCCCCTCCATGTCGCGGATGTCCGTGGGTGCGACGTTCTGGCGGAGCATGTCGTCGAGCAGCCGCGCCAACCGCACGCCCCAGGGAAAGAAGCGCTGCGGCGCGAGCGGCAGCCGGGCCAGGGCCCCGCGCCCTTCCAGCTTGAGCCCCCGCGCGACCTCGTAGAGCAGCCCGACCTGGTCCAGCACCGTGGCCTCGGTGAAGGGCACGTCGGAAAGATCCAGGCGCAGCCGGTTCACGAAGTCCGGGATGGAGGTCATTTCCGGCAGCAGGAGCGGCCGGGGCAGGGCGGCGTCGTGGCGGAAGATGTCCAGCAGGTAGCGCGCCGGGCGGCGGTGCGGAAAGACGATGGTCGTGGCCGCCAGGTCGTCGCCGCGTTCGGCGAGCACGATCTCCTTGAGCGCGGCCAGGAAATCCCGCTCCCAGGGCACCACGGTGACCGCGCGCATCACGCGTTCTCCCCGGCGGGGCCGGAGCCGTCGGGCGCGCCGTGCGCCGCGCCGCGCTCCGGGGCCAGAATCACGGGCTCCAGGCGGCGCTCGTCCAGATACACCAGCAGCCCGGCCACGGGCTTGCCGCGCCGCGACGGCATGGCCGCGAGCAGCCGCATGTAGCGGCGCACCTGGGCCGCATGCTCGTCCGTGGCGCGGCCGGTCTTGTATTCCACCACCAGGGTGCGCCCGGGCTCCTCCACCAGCAGGTCCGCGCGGTGCACCTCGCCGCGCTCGTCCAGGATGGAGCGCTCCGGCAGGCCGCGCGCGCGCCAGGCCGCGAAGTCCGGCAGGGCCATGAGCCAGTGCAGGATGGCGCGCAGCTCGCCGCCGAGCCGGGCGCGGTCCGCCTCGGGCGCGTTGCCCAGGGCGAAGCGCACGGCGCGCTCCGCGTCCCCGGCCGCGTCGCCCGTGAGGCGCAGCCCCTCCAGGCAGCCGTGCACCAGCTCGCCGCGCCGCCGCCGGTCGAAGACCTCGCGCTCCAGCGCGTTGCGCCGGATCTTCAGGCGCGGCAGCCAGGCCATGGGCTTCCAGCCGTCGGTTGCGTCCGCTTCGGCGGCGGCTTCCCCGCCCGCCCCGCCCGCTTCGCCCGCTCCGGGGGGCTCCGGCGCGCCGCGTCGCGCCGGAGCCACGGGCCGCTCGGCCGAGGCGTCGCGCGGGCGGCCGGACTCGTAGGTGGCGTCCTCGGCCTCCAGGAAAAAGGGCTCGCCCGCCAGGAGCACGGCCAGGGCCTTTTCCGTGGGCGTGCGCCCGCCGCCGCGTCCGGTGGTCGAGGTCACGAAGGCGTAGAGCTCCTCGGTGGGCCGCGTCCAGGCCACGTAGAGCAGGTTGATCTGCTCGGTGAGCTCCTGCACGGCCTTGCGCACGTAGGTCGCGCCCAGCTCGCGCGACTGCCGGGCCAGGAAGCGCCCGGACGGCGTGTCCACGGCCGTGAGGGCCTCGTGCGGCCGGGCCGAAAAGTTGCTGAACGGCGTGACCACCACCGGGAATTCCAGCCCCTTGGCCTTGTGGATGGTCATCACGCGCACGGCGTCCAGGTGCTCGGGCAGGGGCACCTTCTCCTGGTCGCCGTGCTCGGCCCAGTGCTCCAGGAAGGTGGACAGGGAGCGCCGCCCCGCGATCTCGGCCGCGTGCACGGCCTCCAGAAAGCGCCGCGCGAAGAGCTCGTCCTCGGGCCGCCGTTCGAAGACGCGAAAGCGCGTGAAGATCTCGCGGGCCATGTCGTAGGGGCTCATCAGCCCGGCCTTGGAGTAGAACGGGCCGATCAGCCGCGCCCAGGCCTCGGAAAAATCGCGGCGCAGGCGGCGGAAGAGCGGACCGCCCCGGCCGGAGCCCCCCCGGGCCCCTCCAGGGCCTTCCGCCGGGCCCCCGGCCGGTTCCGAGGTCCGCGCCAGCCAGTCGGTCATGGTTTCGCGCGTCAACCCCGCCGCGCCCAGAAAGAGTTCCTCGCCCGCGAGCACGTCCCACAGGCTGGCGTCGTCGTAGGGGTAGTCCAGGAAGGCGAGCAGGGCCACGGTCTGGCGCACCAGCGGGTGCTCGGCCAGCAGGAGCGAATTCTCCGTGATCACGGGCACGCCCAGGCCGATGAGCCGCTCGGCCACCAGCGCGGCCTGCCTGTTGCCGCGCACCAGCACGGCGATGTGCCCGAAGGGGCGGCGCGGAAGCAGTTCCTCGGTGAAGAGCGTTTCCAGCGCATCGCCTACGGCCTCGTCCAGCAGCGCGGCGGTCTCGGCGCGCAGGTCCGTCAAGCGCACGAACCCCGGCAGCTTTTCCGGATCGGCCTTGGGGCTCACTTTCTGCTTCGCGCCCGCGTAGGCCTCGGCCAGGGCGCGGGCCAGGTTCTCGCGCTCGGCCGGGAGCGCGTCCTTGGCGAGCATGGCGTCGGCCACGGCCGCGGCCGTGGCCGCATCGCCCAACCGGCCGAACAGGGTGTTGTTGCACTCCACCACCTCGGGGGCGCTGCGCCAGTTGATGGGCAGTTCGGGCCGCTCCAGCGTCCCGGCCGGGCCGATGATCTCCGGATCGGCGGCGACTTCCTCGAAGAGCCGGGCATCGCCGCCGCGCCAGCCGTAGATGGCCTGCTTCACGTCGCCCACGTAGAACAGCGAGCCGCCCTTGGACAGGCATTCCGTGGCCAGCGGGGCCATGGAGAGCCACTGCTCGCGGCTGGTGTCCTGGAACTCGTCCACGAGCAGGTGGGCCAGCCGCGTGCCCAACCGGCAGAAGGCCTCGGACGCGGACCCGCTTTCCAGGGCGCGCAGGGCGTAGGCGGCCATGCGCACGTTGGGCACCACCCCGGCGCGCGCCTGGTGCTCCTCCAGGTCGCGGGCCAGCCGCTCGGCCAGGGCCCCGAGCGGGGCCAGCCGGTAGCAGCCCAGGAGCGTGGCGCGCTGCGCAAAGAGCGCGCCGTAGGCCCGGGAAAAATCCGCGAACGCGGCTTGGGCCGTCTCCGAGCCCCGGCCCTTGGACGTCCTGTTGCACACGGAGTCCAGATCGGGCCGCGCGCCGTAGGCCGATTCCTTGAACGCGGCGTCGAAAGGCTCGGCGGCCAGGCATTTCCGCAGAAAGTCGTTGAACCGCTTATCCACGGCCAGCCCCTCGTCGTCGATGCGCCGGGCCAGGGCCGCGCCCGCGTCGCGCAGGGCCGCGTGCAGGCCGACGATGCGCTCGGCCAGGGGGGCAGGGTCGGCGGCCAGGGGGTGGTCGTCCTCCAGGCGGAAGGCGAAGGCCTGCATGAGCCGTTCGTGGAAGGAGTCCGTGAGCCGGAAGCCCTTGAGCTGCTCGGTGCGCAGCAGGGTGTCCACGGCGCGCGCGAGCAGCTCGCGCGCGGCCGGGTCTCCGGCCTCGGCCCGGGCCACCAGCGCGTCGTAGAGCGGCCGGGCCAGCTCGCCCAGGTCGAAGGCGGGCTCGAAGTCCGGCACGATGCCCAGTTCGAGCGCGTTGAGGCGCACGAACATGTTCAGGAAGCTGTCGATGGTGCGGATGTTCAGGGAGGAGAAGGAGCGCAGCAGGGCGGCCAGCTTGTCCTCGGCCTCGCGCGGGGACCAGTCCGCGGCCGGGGTGTCCGTGCTCCCCAGGGCGCGCAGCTTGAGCGCGCCGACCACGCGTTCCTTCATCTCGGCCGCGGCCTTGTTGGTGAAGGTCACGGCCATGATCTCGGACCAGCGGTAGCCGGGGGCGGCCGCGCAGCAGGCCGAGCGCGGTCCGCCGCCGCGCGCCCCGCGCAGGTGGTTCAGGAAGGCGCGCGTCAGGGCGTAGGTTTTGCCCGATCCGGCCGAGGCCTTGACCTGTTGTAGCATGGCCAAGGAGTAGCGCAAAACGCGCGGGCCGAAAAGGGCGCGGCGTTGGCGCAGGCGGAAGGAAGCGCGCGCGGGAACGCAAGGTGGCGAAGTGTAACGATGGCGGAAATCGTGTGACAAGGTCATGGCGCCGTGCTAGGCTTTCCGGGAAAATCGCCCGTGCGCCCGCCGGGCGTCCCCCGGGCCGCACGCCCCGGCGGGGGCGGGCGCGCGGGTTCGTCCTGCGGGGGCAACCCGCGGACCATGGAGGAAGCATGGAAGTCAGGTACTCGTTCAAGCTGTTCGTCACCGGCGCCACGCCGCGCTCGCGCCGGGCGGAGAACAATTTGCGCGAACTCTGCGAAGCCGAGCTGGGGGGCCGGTGCGACGTGGAGGTCGTGGACATTTTGGCGCATCCCGAACTGGCCGAGGACGAACACATCCTGGCCACGCCCATGCTGCTCAAGCGTTCGCCGGGCCCGGTGCGCCGCTACGTGGGCGACCTGTCGGACCGGGGTCGCATCCGGCTGGACCTGGGGCTGGACCCCGGGCCGTCGCATCTGGCCGCGGCCGAGTCCTGAGCCCGGCGCGCGGCCGCCGGCCCACCCTGCCGCCGCTCGTCCAGGGCCGTCGGCGTGGCCCCAGGCCCACGTTCGTTCGCGCCGGCCGCCGTTCGCCTCGTCCGTTCCTGCCCGCCGCCCTCTCTCTCGTCCATCCGGCCTCACCCCGTTTTCCGGCACCGGCTGCCGCCCTCCAGGATCCGGTGCCTGTTGTTCCGACGGCCCCGGCCCGCATCGGCCTCCATTCCGCCGTCCTCCTTTCTTTCCGCTGCCCGGCCGCGTTCGGCCGTCCTCCCCCGAGTCGCGCTTCGTTCTTTCCCCTTGCGCGTCGGCACGCCGCCTGGCCGTCGGGGGAGGTGTGGGCGGATGCTTCGGGCCGCTTTATCGCCCGCGCATCCGACCACACCTTCACCGGCGGCCGATCCGCGCACTTCCCCCGCGCCCGCTCTCTTGCGCCGCACGGAAAAAGGCCGGTCCCCACGAAGGGGACCGGCCCTGTTCTCGTCGCCGTCCGCGTTCCGCACCGCGCGGGCGCGGCCGCGCGGATCAGTCCTGATCGCCCGGGCACTCCTGGAACATGCCCTTCATGCCGCCCTGGCCCGTGGATTCCAGCACCGCGCGCCAGTAGTCCGAGGCGATGTTCAGCTTGCGGCGGCGGCTGGTGACCAGCTCCAGGGGCAGGTGCACGTAGCGCTCCATGAGGCGGCTGACGACCATGCGCGTCTTGCCGCTCATGGCCGCGTGCACGGCGTGCTGGCCCAGGAACCCGCAGTACACGCGGTCGTTGGCGTTGGCCGGGACCGAGCGGATGATGTAGCTGGGGTCGATGAACTTCAGGTTGATGGGGATGTCGCGCTCCTTGAAGTGGTCCTTGATCTCCGAGATGAGCAGGGAGCAGATGTCGCCCAGGATGGGGTTGCCCGAGGCGTCCGTGGCGCGCGTGGTGGCCAGGAGCTGCTGGCCCGCGCCTTCGGCGCAAACGATGACCGCGTGGCGGCGCGCGAGCAGCCGCTGCTCCAGGGCGGGCAGCAGCCCGCCCTCGCCCCGGATGGCGAAGTCCACCTCCGGGATGAGCACGAAGTTGACCTCCTTGAGCGCCAGGGTGGCCTGCGCGGCGATGAACCCGGACTCGCGGCCCATGAGCTTGACCAGGCCGATGCCGTTGACCGCGCCCGTGGCCTCGGTGTGCGCGCAGCTGATGGCCTCGGTGGCCTTTTCCACGGCCGTGTCGAACCCGAAGGACTTGTTCACGAAGTTGATGTCGTTGTCGATGGTCTTGGGGACGCCGATGACCGAGATCTTCAGCCTCCGCCGCTCCACCTCGTCGGCGATCTTCAGGGCCGCCTTCATGGTCCCGTCGCCGCCGATGATGAACAGCGCGCTCACGTTCATGCGCTCCAGGGCGTCCACGATCTCCTCCGCGGTCTGGGGCCCGCGCGAGGAGCCCAGGATCGTGCCGCCGAACTGGTGGATGTCGCCCACGTTGGCGGGCGTGAGTTCGACGATTTCGTGCCCGCAGTTGGGGATGAACCCTTCCAGGCCGAAGCGGATGCCCAGGGTGGCGGCCACGCCGTAGTTGTGGTGCGCCTCCATGACGATGGCGCGGATCACGTCGTTGATGCCCGGGCACAGCCCGCCGCAGGTGACGATGGCGCACTTGGTCTTGGTGGAGTCGAAGTACAGGTGGCGACGCGGCCCGGCCACCTCGAACTTGAGGTATTCCTTCTCGCTGGGCGTCTCTTCGAACTGGTCCTTGGAGAGGTGGATGAGGATCTTTTCCGCATCCTGCTCGAAGCGGCAGTAGGGCAGCCTGGAGGGAATCTTGGCCGGGCCGAGGGTCGCGATGTCCGTGGCCGCCGAAATCGAGTTGTTCTTTTTGCTTTTGCTGGGCATACGGCCTCCCTGGCGGGTTGATGCGCGCGCGGGCGCGGGGTTCCAAGGGAAAGCGGTAGCACAGCGGGGCGCGCAAGACCAGAGGGGTGTTGCGCTCCGCGTGTGTCCGTTGCGTGACGCGGCCCGCAGGCGCTGGCCGCGGGTGGGCGTCGGGGCGGTCCGGAAGCCCGGCAGCAGGTCCGGCCCGCCGCTACTTGGCCAGCCCGGTCTCGGCCGCGATGGGCGCCATGGCGTCGATGGCGATCTGGAAGAAGTCTCCGGCCTCCAGCCCCAGCTTTTCGTACTCGCGGATGCGCTCGCGGCTGACGTTGGCGGCAAAGGCCTTTTCCTTCATCTTCTTCTTCAGGCTCTTGGGCTTCATGCCGTCCATGCCCTCGGGCCGCACCAGGGCGTTGGCCGCCACCAGCCCGGTGACGGATTCCCCGGCGCGCAGGGCGAAGTCCAGAGGAGTGGTCGGCTCCTCGCCGGTGCATTCGCTGTTGTGCGCGCGGATGGCCGTGAGCGCCTCGGCGGGCAGCGCGTCGCCGAGGATGTCCATGGCCATCAGGCCGTGGCGTTCCGGGGTTTGCTTGGTGTGGGCGAAATCCACGTCGTGCAGCAGCCCGGCCAGGCCCCAGAGCTCCACGTCCTGGTTCAGGTGGGCGGCCAGGCCGCGCAGCACGGCTTCGGACTGCAGGCTGTGGTGCATCAGGTGCGGGTCGGGGTTCTGGGCGGCGAGCAGTTGCAGGGCGGCGTCGCGGGTGAGCATGGCGGCTCCTTGGTTGAGATGGTGCGGTGGGCGCGGGCGCGGGCCAACGGCGTGCGGCGCGCCGTGGCGCCAGGATAGCCGGGGAGGGCGCGGCCCGCAAGGCGGCTTTGTTGACACGACGCGCAAAAATGTCGAAGATGAAATGTTGAACGGCCTTGCCGCCCCGGGGGCGTCGCGCGCGGGGCCGATACCCAAGCAGCGTGCAGCCGGCTGAAACGGCTGACCACATACTGATGCCACAAATCATCGGACTCAAATTCAGGCCGCACGGCCAGGTATACTATTTCGAGGCAGGCGGGCAGGAAGTTTGCCCCGGAGACCAGGTCATCGTGGAGACCGAGCAGGGACAGGGCTACGGCGAGGTCGTGCTCCTGAGCGACACCCTGCCGGACGCGCCTGCCCAGGGCCCGGAGGACGGCACGGTCATCAAGTCCATCCTGCGCGCCGCCGGGCCGGACGACCACGAGAAGATCAAGGAAAACGAGATCCTGGCCGCCGAGGCCTTCCGTTTCTGCCGCGACCGCGTGCGCGAGCGCAAGCTGGACATGAAGCTCGTGGACGTGGAGGTCTTCTTCGACCGCTCCAAGATCATCTTCTATTTCACCGCGCCCACGCGCATCGATTTCCGCGAGCTGGTCAAGGACCTGGTCAAGAACTACCGCACGCGCATCGAGCTGCGCCAGATCGGCGTGCGCCACGAGACCCAGATGGTCGGCGCGGTGGGCAACTGCGGCATGGTCTGCTGCTGCCGTCGCTTCCTGCGCCAGTTCGACCCCGTGACCATCAAGATGGCCAAGGAACAGAACCTGTTCCTCAACCCCACCAAGATTTCCGGCATCTGCGGGCGGCTGCTGTGCTGTCTGAGCTACGAGCAGTCCAACTACGAGAATTTCCACCGCAGCTGTCCCAAGACGGGCAAGAAGTTCTACACCACCATCGGCCCGGTCAAGGTCCTGCGCGCCAACCTGTTCCGCAACTCCCTGTCCGTGCTCGTGGACGGCACCGAGGAGCGCGAGGTGACCCTGGACGAATGGCAGGAGATGAACCCCAAGCGCCCCGACGAACTGCCCCCCGACGTGCTCCGCCAGGAGCAGGAACAGGAGCAGGAGCGCCGCGCCCGTGCCCGCGCCCCGCGTCCGTCCAGGCCGCCGCGCGGCAAGGGCGGTGCGCGACCGGGCGGCCCGGGCGATGCCGCGGCGGATGCTGACGGCGGGGGCGGTGCCTCCGCTGGTGGGGCCGGCAATGCGGCCGCCAACGGGGCTGCCGGTGTATCCGCCGGTTCCGGGGACTCCGGCGCTCCCGGCGGCAGGCCCGGCCGCGGCGACAAGGGCCGCGACCGGGGTCGCGATCGGGGCCGCGATCGGGGCCGCCAGGGCCGCGAGCCCGGCCGGGAGGGCGGCCGCGGCGCGGACCGGGGGCAGGGCGCCGCACCGGAATCCCCCCGGCCGGATATGGCGTCCGGGGGGGCCGGGGCCGCCCGGGCCGTGGGGGGCGGCGACGAACCCGCGCCGTTCGATATGGCCTTCGGCTCTGACGGCGACGACTGGGCCGGGGAGGACTGGAGCGCCGGTGGCGCGCAAGGCGCGGCCGACGTGGCCGTGGTGGACGCCGAAGCGCCCGCGGGGGTGGCCCCCGGCGTGGAGTACGAGGCCGCCGATTCCACGGACGCCGATTTCGCCGATGCCGATTTTCCCGATGCCGATGGCGCGGACGACTATGAGGACGACGATTTCGCGGACGGGGACGAAGCCGACGACGGGGCCATTTTCCTGGCGCGCCCGGCTTATGCGGCCAAGGGCGCTGCCGATGCGGCCGGGGACCGCGGCGAATCGGGGGCCGCGGGCCAGCGTTCGCGGCCCCGCGGCCGGGGCCGCAAGCCCAAGGAGCAGGGCGCGCGCCCCGGCGGCGACACCCTCCGCACCGACGGCGACGACCGCTCCGGTTCCGACAACGAGGACGGCGGCGAGAAGAAGAGCCGCTCCTCGCGCAGGCGGCGCAGCAAGTCGCGGCGGCCGTCCGGTGACTCCAGGGAGTTCGGCGACTCCAGGGATTCCGGTGGCTCCAGGGATTCCAGGGGCGCCAGGGACACCGGAGACGGCCAGGGCGGCCGGGATTCCTCCGACGGCCAAGGCTCCGCCCAGGGCGCACCCCGCGCCGCGGACTCCGGCCGGTCCGACGGGCCGTCCGGCTCCGACGCCGACGAGCCCGGCAAGCCGCGCCGTCGCCGCCGCCGCAGGCCGCGCGGCCGCGGCGGCAAGGGCACGCCCTCCAATCCTTCGGATGAAAACTGACAAGAACCGAGGACGAGAACCGATCCAGCGCCGCCCGCGCGGCGCATTTTACAGGAGCACGCGGTGCAGCGTTTCTACATCACCACCCCCATCTACTACGTCAACGCCAAGCCCCACCTGGGGCATGCCTATACCACCATCGTGGCCGACGCCCTGGCCCGCTTCCACCGCGCCATGGGCTTCGAGACCCGCTTTCTCACCGGCACGGACGAACACGGCGACAAGATCGTGCAGGCCGCGGGAAAGAACGGCGAGCAGCCGCAGGAATACACCGACCGCATCAGCGGCCTGTTCCGCGACCTCTGGCCCGAACTGAACATCAGCAACGACGACTTCATCCGCACCACCGAGCCGCGCCACAAGAAGGTCGTCCAGGCCATCCTCCAGAAGGTCTACGACAGCGGCGACATCTATTTCGGCGAGTACGGCGGGCACTACTGCTACGGCTGCGAACGGTTCTACACCGAAAAGGAGCTGGAGGACGGGCTCTGTCCGCAGCACAAGGTCAAGCCCGAATTCATCCAGGAGAAGAACTACTTCTTCCGCATGTCGCGCCACCAGCAGTGGCTCATCGAGCACATCAAGGCCAACCCGGACTTCGTGCGCCCCGAGCGCTACCGCAACGAGGTCCTCAGCCTGCTGGAATCCGGCGCGCTGGACGACCTGTGCATCTCCCGGCCCAAGACGCGGCTGACCTGGGGCATCGAGCTGCCCTTCGACACCGACTACGTCACCTACGTCTGGTTCGACGCGCTGCTCAACTACGTCACGGCCCTGGACTGGCCCGACGGCGAGAACTTCGGCAAGTTCTGGCCCGTGGCCCAGCACCTGGTGGCCAAGGACATCCTCAAGCCCCACGCCGTGTTCTGGCCGACCATGCTCCGCGCCGCCGGGTTCGAGCCCTACCGGCACCTCAACGTGCACGGCTACTGGCTGGTCAAGGACACCAAGATGTCCAAGTCCCTGGGCAACGTGGTCGAACCCCTGGACATGGCCCGACACTACGGCCTGGACCCCTTCCGCTACTTCCTGCTGCGCGAGATGCACTACGGCAACGACGCCAGCTTTTCCGAGGAGGCCCTGGTGGCCCGGCTCAACGCCGACCTGGCCAACGACCTGGGCAACCTCTTCAACCGCGTGCTCTCCATGACGCGCAAGTACTTCGGCGGCGTGGTGCCCGCGCCCCAGGACGAGGCCGACTGGACCGACCTGGACCGCGACCTCAAGGAACTGGCGCTTACGAGCTGCGCCAACTTCCAGCAGCTCTTCGGCTGCGTGCGCTTCTCCTACGGCCTGGAGGCCCTCTGGGAGCTGGTGCGCGGCCTGAACAAGCACGTGGACGCCAGCGCGCCCTGGACCCTGTTCAAGCAGGGCGACACCGCGCGGCTGGGCACGGTCATGTACTGCCTGCTGGAATGCATGCGCAAGGTGGCCCTGCACCTCTGGCCGGTCATGCCGGAGTCGTCGGAAAAGATGCTCGCCCAGCTCGGCGTGGGCGTGGAGCATGGCGCGGTGGATTCGGGCCGCCTGGCGGGCGAGGCCGAAACCTGGGGCGTGCTCGCGCCGGGCACCGCGCTTTCGGCCACCTCGCAGCTTTTCCCGCGCGTGGAGTTGGAGGCCGCGCCCGGGCCCGACGGGACCGACGGGCCCGGCGGGGCCGAGGCCCCGGCCGCTGCCAAAGACGGGCGCAAGGACGCGAAGGCCGCCGCCCCGGTCGAGGAGGCCGCCAAGGCCGAGCCCGCGCCCGAAATCGAGTACGAGGATTTCGCCAAGGTGGACCTGCGCGTGGGCACCGTGGTGGCCGCCGAGCAGCACCCCAAGGCCGACCGGCTCATCCGCATGGACATCGACTGCGGCGAGGAGGGCGGCCCGCGCCAGGTGGTCGGCGGTCTGGCCGAGCACTTTGCGCCCGAGGACCTGATCGGCCGCCAGGTGGTGGTCGTGGCCAACCTCAAGCCGCGCAAGCTGCGCGGCCTGACCTCGCACGGCATGGTCCTGGCCGTGCGCGACGGCGAGGCCATGCGGTTGCTCACCCCGTCCGAGCCCGTGAATCCGGGCCGCAAGGTCTCCTAGCGGTTGGCGCCCCAACCGATGCGATCGAAAACCGGCCCCGAAGGGCCGGTTTTTTTTGGGGGGCCGCTGCCCGCCGTCACCGAGGATTTCATCCTCGCGTGCAACGAAGAGCGGCCGCACGAATCGCTGGGGAGTTTGACGCCGATGGATTTCGTCGCCCAGGGGGCAGGGGCTACCCCCTGCCCCCTGGGCGGCCCATTAAAACCCGCCGAGTCTCTCCCTGTAGCTGGCCGAGGAAGGGGACTTTACAAGTGTATGAACCTTGCTTGACAAAAAGAAAGTTTTCATCTTACTCTACATCTGTGAAGTATTGTCAATAACACAAACTGAAGGGGTGTGCATAATGTTAAGAATAATGAAGTGGAAACGTATTTTCAAGGTGTTTTTTGTGCTGTCGATATTTGCCTGCGGCTACGGTATGGCCCATATCCTTGGCACGGACGGGTTCCCACCCGCCAGCCAGGCCACCACCATGTACATGTGCACCTCGTGCTTTGTGAACGAGACGTGTGGTGTGGAGGGGCCCGATAAAAGCACAGACATAATCTATATGAGCGAAGACTGCAGGCTGGAACGTGTCGATTATACTCCGGGGCCGGGTGCCGTCATCAAGATTGTCTATAAAACAAAAGGCAGATGGTAGGCCTGACCTGCACCCGGTTCATGTACCGGGCTTGTGTTCGTCTGCACTCCGAGTGCTCGGGTTGTTCAGCCGGTCGCCTGTCTCCCACATGGGGGAGACAGGCGACCGGCCCGGGAGGCTCGTGCACCAGCGAGCCATGGGGCCTGATCGTGTTGTATTCCCGTCTCCAATTCTCGGTCACCACCTTGGCCTCCTGAGCGAACAGAATATTTCGCCGTTCGGCAACTCGTTTCGCAGCTTGCCGTCGAAGCTTTCGCTGTACCCGTTCTCCCGCGGGCTGCCGGGGTCGATGAACGCGGTGTTCATGCCGACAGCCTCGAGCCCTTGCCTGATCGGTTTCGCCGTGAACTCCGAACCGTTGTCGGATCGGAGGGAATCGGGGTGCCCGCGACTCACGAACAACTCCGCCAGTGCATGCACGACGTTTTCGTTTCGCATCCTTCTGGCAACGGGAATTGCCAAGCATTCTCGGGTGAGTCCGTAGGTCAGCCTGCGAAACGCCTTGCCGTCATGCGTACGGCCCATGACGAAGTCGTAGGCCCGAAATGGCTGGGCCGGCAGAGGGGTAGCCGAACACTGGCGTCGTCATTTTCAACCACAGCCGCCCCTTCTTAAGTTGTTTCCGAGTACTTTCAGGCCCCGTGGCCCATACTGCCAACATCCGATGTGGGCCGGTTTTCGGGGGTGCAGGTCAGGGGCGCCGCTCCGGAACCGCGCCGCGCGCGGATTTGACATTTGCGCGGCTTTGGCCCATCCCGTTGCTCACCGAGCAACAATTTTGAAGGACAGGTCCATGCCCGCCCCCGCCATCCCCCGCTTCATCGAACGCCGCTTCATCCCCGCCACCGTGCTCCTCTCGGCCCTGGCGCTCTACGAACCCGCCCTGTTCATCTGGCTCAAGCCGCACATCGCCCTGTCCCTGGGCGTGATCATGTTCGGCATGGGGTTGACCCTGCGCCTGGAGGATTTCCGCGACGTGCTGCGCAAGTGGCGCATCGTGGGCCTGGGCGTGGTCCTGCAGTACACGGTCATGCCCCTGGCCGCCTTCGCCGTGTGCACGCTCATCGGCGTGCCGCGCGAGGTCCTCGTGGGCACGGTGGTGGTCGGCGCGTGCCCCGGGGGCACGGCCTCCAACGTCATCGCCTACCTGGCGCGCGCCAACGTGCCGCTCTCCGTGACCATGACCCTGGCCTCCACCCTGGTCGCGCCCCTGCTCACGCCCGCGATCATCTACCTGCTCCTGCGCGAGCAGGTCCACGTGGACTTCTGGGCCATGGTCGCTTCGGTCACGCGCATCGTGGTTCTGCCGCTGGCGGGCGGGCTGGTGGCGCGCCACCTCCTGGGCCGCCGCGTGGACCGGCTCCTGGATTGGTTCCCGTCCCTCTCCATCACCGTGATCATGCTGCTCATCGCCTGCATCGTGGGGTTGAACCGGGCCACGATCCTGACCTGGCCGTGGCTGGCGGCCCTGGCCGTGATGCTGCACAACGGCATCGGCCTGGCGGGCGGCTACGCCGGGGCGCGGCTGGCCGGGTGCACGCGGCGTGACGCGCGGACCATGGCCATCGAGGTGGGCATGCAGAATTCCGGCCTGGGCGTGGCCCTGGCCGTGAAGCATTTCGGCGTGGCCACGGCCCTGCCCGGCGCGCTCTTCAGCCTCTGGCACAACCTCACGGGCGTGGGCCTGGCGCGCATCTGGCGCAAGGGCGAGGCCTGAGCCGCAGGGGCATCGCGTGGCCTTTCGCGCTTGCGGTCCATGACGCCAAAAAAAGCGGCCCGCGAACCACGTTCGCGGGCCGTTTTCCGTCGGCGCTTCCGGGGCGGCGGATGCGCCGACGGGTGCGGGAGTGCGCCGGGCGCCCTGCTAGTCCTCGCACTTCAGCGCGCCGTTGTCGTTTCTCAGCTTCCAGTTGCAGTCCTTGATCTTCTCGCACGAGATGTTGGCGGCCGTCATCAGGCCCCCGTCCTTCTTGCAGTTGGCCGTGAAGGTGTCGCTCGTGCGCCATACCAGCCGGTTGCAGTTCGACCTGTACGATCCCTCCGGGAGGGTGGAGCCGCACGTCTTGGACAGCGAGCCTCCGGCCAGGGCCGGGGCGGCGCAAAGGGCGGAAATCAGGACGGCCGCGATCAGACCGGTCGCCGGGCGGAAGAGGAAGGTGCGCAGGTGCGTCATGGGTGTTTCTCATGGGTGGTTTGGCTCGGGCCGCTCGTGGCGGCGCCCGGTCCGGTTTCGGAAAAACGCCGCCATGCCTGGGCGCGACGGCGTGGGACCTCGGTCGGAATGGATAGGACGGCGATGTGCGATCCACCTCCCGGTCGCGGGCCGAGTCCGGCGAAACGGGCGTCAGTAGACGCCGACCGCGTCGCCTTCGCACTCCAGATTGCCGTTGGTGTTGCGCAGCTTCCATTGGCACTTCATGATCTTGCCGCAACCGATGGCCGCCCTGAGCTTCGGGCCCGGCATGCCGGGCCGCCCGGCGGATTCACAGTCGGCAGTGAAGGTCTGCGCGTCGGTCCATCTGCCCTCCACGCAGGTGTGCAGGTAGGAACCGGAGGGGATGTCCACGCCGCACTCGAACTGGCTCGACGGGGGCTGCGGGCCCAGGGGCTGCATGGGATCGGATGCCTGCGCAGGTCCGGCGGCGCACACGCACAGGAGCAGGGTGATCGAAGCGAACAGGGCGAATCGTCTGGCCTTCATGGGAGACTCCGGGGTTGGTTGTTTCGGGCGATGGGTCGCCCGGGTCCTCTTCGGTCGTTAGCACAAGACGTGCCAGAATCTATCATATTGATATGCATGTGTATATACGAATATTCAGCGCAAGGACATCCGCTGGCGTCCATATCGTTGGCAGGGATGGCGGCTGTGCCCGCGTCCCGGTCGCACGGGCCTTGGACGCCGTTGCGCCCCAGCCGCGAGGCAACGGCCCGCGGGAAGAATCGCCCGGTTCAGACAGTGGGAATGCCCGTTTCCCGAAAGCACTCCACCACGAACTGCGCCAGCCGGTCCGCGGCGGGATGGGCCGGTGCGGTGCGGCGGTGCAGGGTCACGTGCACGGCGGGCAACGGCGGCAGGCCGCTCTCCGGGCCGAGCACGCGGCAGGCCGCGTCCACGCAGCCTGCCGTGCTGGGCGCCACGGCAAGGCCCGTGCGCACCGCGGCCATGACGCCCGCCAGGCTCACGCTGGCAAAGGCCACGCGGAAGGGGATGTCGGCCCGGCGCAACGCTTCCAGCGCGCCCTTGCGGTGCAGGCAGCCTTCGTGGAACACGGCCAGCGGCAGCGGGCCCGCGCCTTTGTTCCAGATGGCGTCCAGGTCCAGATGCCGCGCCCCGACCCACACCAGGGGCATGCGCGCCAGGACCAGGCTGTCCCAGCAGCCGATGTCGCCCTTTGCGCCCGCGAGCACGCGATGGCGGGGGGCGGGCTCAGCGCCGTTCGGAATGGCGGTGGTGGCCAGGCACACGTCCAGTTCCCCTTCCTCCAGACTGCGGCGCAGCGCGCCCGTGTTGTCGCAGCGGACCTCCACGCGCACGCCCGGGCACTGGCGCGCGAACCGGAGCAGCACGTCGGGCAGGTAGCGGGTGGCGTAATCGTCCGGCACCCCGAGCCGCACCTCGCCGGTGATCGCGGGCGCGGTCATGGAGGCCACGGCCTCGTCGTGCAGACGCACGAGGCGCTGCGCGTATCCCAGCAGGGTCTCGCCGTCGTTGGTCAGGCGCACGGCGCGGACGCTGCGCTCGAAAAGCCTGCATTCCAGGTCCTGCTCCAGGCGCTTGATCTGCATGGAGACGGCGGACTGGGAGCGGTTCACCACCTCGCCCGCCCGGGTGAAGTTGCCGTGTTCGGCAGCGGCCACGAAGGTGCGCAGGGCGTCCATGGAGAGCTGCGGCAGGCGTGCGAGCCGCAGCGAATCGTGCGCTTCGGCCGGGCCGGTGATGGTGTCGGTATATCCATCAGACATACGCATCGATAGCATCAAAAGAATTCGTTTGTCGAATGGATTGTGCCCGTGCATGCTGCGCATACCGGCAGAACGCAACCTTCAACAAGGAGCAGATCATGGACAAGCGTGTGGAGAAAATCGCGGACATCAGGAAGAACTGGGGGCGCTATCGGGAACTGCGGCCCGGCATGTCCGAGATCTACGACATGCAGCAGCAGGAGGCCTTCAGCGACGGCAAGCTGGACGCCAAGACCAAGCGCATGATCGCCGTGGCCATTGCCGTGACGCACGGTTGCATGGGCTGCATGCTCGGCAATGCGGACATGGCCGTCAAGGCCGGGGCGACCGGGGAGGAGATTCTCGAGGCCTGCTCCGTCTCCATTTCGCTGGGCGGCACCATGGCCGGTTCCCGCACCGGCGAAGTGGTGGCCTATCTGGAAGAGCGCGGCCTTCTGTAGCGGCGCGGCGCGACGAGCAAGGAAAACGGCCCGCGGCGTTCGCCGCGGGCCGTTTTGCGTGAGGCTGGCTGGTCGCGAAGCGGATCATTCGCAGACCAGCTTGCACAGGTACGGGTTTTCGAGCTTCCAGTGGCAGTTCTTCACGAACGAGCAGGTGGTCGTGATCCGGCACCTGTTGACGGGCGCCGTGCCGCAGGTCATGTGCAGCTTGCCCTGTGCATCCCAATAGATGTTGTTGCATTTGTCCAGATAGGACCCCTCGGGATAGTCCTTGCTGCACTGCTTTTCATTGGACACGCCACCGGCCATGGCGGGCGCGGCGAGCATAAGCAGGGCCAGCAGCAGGAGAGCCGTGCGGAAAATATTTTTCGACATGCAGTTGCTCCTTTGAATGCGTCGATGATTCGATGTCGAGCCGGGCAATGGCCCGCGTGGGGTTGGCTAGTCGCAACGCAGGTAGTGCGCCTGGAACGAGAGCTCGAAGTTGCATTGCTTGACTTCTCCGCAACTGAGCATCCTTTTGTCGTAGCCCTTGCCGTTGTGGGAGCACTCGGCGACGAACGTGCTGTCGTCGGCCGTGAACGAGGTGCTCCAGCGCCAGTTCTTGCAATATTTTTTGTACGACCCGCTGGGGATCGTGGTGCCGCAGGTCTTCTTGGAACTGCCGCC
This sequence comes from Desulfovibrionaceae bacterium, assembly GCA_015709205.1. Taxonomy (GTDB): domain Bacteria; phylum Desulfobacterota; class Desulfovibrionia; order Desulfovibrionales; family Desulfovibrionaceae; genus JACCQO01. The sequence continues at coordinate 175,793 of JACCQO010000001.1, read as the reverse complement.
GGCCAGGGCGTCGGGCGCGGCGGCCGGGAGCAGCAGGGTTGCGGCCAACAACAGGACGGCCAACAGGGCGGGGGCCGGCGGGATGATGCGGGAACGTGACGATGGGAAAAGGCTCATGAGCGTACTCCTGGCAAGATGGTGTGGCTTTGCTCGGAAACGGTGGCGGCGCGGCAAAATGCGTGCGGCCGTCCCGTGTCCTTGCATACACGAAGAGCAGGAGCCATGCCAGAATAAAACTCGCTGGATTCTATGGAGAAAAAATCACGCTGCAACTTTCGGCGCAGGTGCGTGCCAACTCGGGTGGCGGTGTCGGTTGTCGGTGGCAGGGACCGGGAGGGGGAGCGGCGCTAGTCGCCGTTCATGGCCCGGTCCATGCGGTACTTGCGGTACAGCTTCCAGCCCAGGAGCACGGAGAGCACGAACAGGACCACGGCGAGCACGGTCTGGGTGGTGGCGTCCACGCGCACGCCGCTGCCGAGCAGGGCGAAGATGAAGGTCTGGGGGATGAAGCCCAGGAGCGAGCCGAGCAGGAACCAGGACGCCGGAATGCGGCTGACCCCGGCCACGAGGTTGGTGAGCACGTTGGAGCCCACGGGCAGGAAGCGGATGATCAGGGTCATGAGAAAGGGGTTGGACGAGAGCACGGCGTTGATCTTGGCGATGCGCCCGGCGAAGCGGCGATTGACCGTGCCCTGGCCCAGCCAGCGGGCGTAGAAGAAGGTGCCGCAGCAGCCGAGCAGGGTGCCCGCCAGGGCCAGCAGGGTGCCGGGCAGGATGCCGAAGGCGTAGCCGCCGATGAAGCTGACCACCTGGCGCGGCAGCCCCACGCCCGTGAACGCGGCGGCCAGCGCCAGGAACAGGAGCCTGCCGTGCAGCCCCTGGCCCTTGACGAAGTGGTCGGCCCAGTCCGTGTCGAAGAGCTGGCCCAGGCCCGAGGCGCGCACGCCCCAGACCACGCCGACCAGGGTGGCGATGAGGATCAGCCCCTTGAGGATCGAGCGGAGTTTTCTGTCCATGCGGGTCGTGTCTCGCCGGGCGCGGCGGTGGGCCGGTCCGGGCGGTGTTGGTCGTGTGTGCGGCGCTTGTTGCTCCGGGGGTGGTCCTGGCTGCTTTCGGGTTCGCCCACGGGGTGCGGGGGGCGGCGTGCCCGTCTGGATGCCCGGGGCCACGCGGCCTCAGCCGCGCGTCGCGGCCAGGGGGTGGTAGAGCAGCAGGGCGGCCGCCTGTCCGGCGACGAGCACAAGGTCCACGCGCCAGAGCCCCATCGCCAGCACGGCCACGCCGCCCGCAAAGGCCGCCGCGAGCCAGGGCCGCAGCCGCGCGCCGCGCGCTGCGCCGGGCCCGGAAGCCGTAGCGCCCGCGTCCGTTTTGGAGCCCGCGCCGGAGTTCAAGGGCGCGCGCCGTGCACCGTGGCGCGGCGACACCGCCAGTCGCGCCAGGAACAGGACCTGGAGCGCGACTCCGCAGGCGAGCAGCAACCGTTCGGCGACAAGGGGCATGCGGGGCTAGTTCTTTTCCTTGATCCGGTAATCGATGTAGCGCAGCTGCATCCAGCGCACGGCGATGAGGTCGTACCACGTGGTCATGGCGCGGTCCAGCACGCCGTACTTGGAGCGGCCGTGCACGCGCGGGCGGTGGTTGACCGCGACCTCGGCCACGCGCGCGCCCTGAAGCTTCATGAGCGTGGGCAGGAAGCGGTGCATGCCGTTGAACATGGGGATTCGGCGGGCCATGTCCGCGCGCATGACCTTCAGGGAGCAGCCGGTGTCCTTGACGGTTTCGCGGCTGATGCGGTTGCGGATGGCGTTGCCGATCTTGGAGGTCATGCGCTTGACCCAGGTGTCCTTGCGATTGGCGCGCCAGCCGATGACCATGTCGTGGCCCTGCTCGTAGGTGGCGAGCAGGGCCGGGATGTCGGCGGGGTCGTTCTGCAGGTCCGAGTCCATGGTCACGATGACGTCTCCAGCGGCGTGCTGGAAGCCGGCGGCGAAGGCCGCGGACTGGCCGCGGTTTTCGGCGAAGGCGAGAAACCTGACGCGCGCGTCGCCGTCGGCCAGGGCCTTGATGACGTCCAAGCTGCGGTCCTTGCTGCCGTCGTCCACCAGGAGGATCTCGGCTGTTTTTTCGACGCGTTCCAGGGCGGTTGCGATTTCCCTGTAAAGGATGGGCAGGTTGTCTTCCTCGTTGTAGACGGGAATGACCAGAGAGATGGAGGAGATGGTGCTCATGTCGGGGACAGGTGTAGAGGATTTGAAAAAGGTTGTAAATAGAGTTGACAGCCGGGCGGGCGGAGGTATAAACACTCTTTCTCACGTGACGCGGGGTGGAGCAGCTCGGTAGCTCGTCGGGCTCATAACCCGAAGGTCGCAGGTTCAAATCCTGTCCCCGCTACCAAGGAATCAAGGGGTTACGGAAGATCATTCCGTGATCCCTTTTTCTTTTCTTCCCCCTTTCCCTCCTGCCACCCGAGAATGAGCCGCTTCTGCCATGATTCCCGACCGGGCGAGTACCAAGGAATGCCCCAGGACGTGCTTGTAGGGTTTTTCCATTCCCAGGCTGTTGCAGCCAGACATTCTCCTCAAGGCCGCTATGCGGCCTCTAGTGCTTGGCCCGGATTGGTTGTGAGTCGAGGTTGTTGCGAGAGCAATGGCCAAAAGGGATTGCTTTATTCAGCGGTAGTGGTTACCCTTAATTCAGTCATAATTCTTCCCATATGGAGGCCGTATGCAGCTACATTCGGATATCAAGCCCATCTCCTGGCTCAAAAACAACGCCAAGCAACTCATTGAGACCGTTGATGAAACGGGCAATCCCATGGTCATTACCCAAAACGGCGAGGCAAAGGCCGTGGTGATGAACGTCCGGGCATATGACCAGATGCAGGAAAGTTTGGCGCTTCTGCGTATGCTTGCGGACAGCGCCGCCGATGTGGAAGCCGGTAATCTCCGCGATTCGGACGAGGTCTTTGCCGACATCCGCAAGATGATCGCGGAGAAACGCAATGAGCGGGGATAAAAGGACTTGGCGAGTCGCGTTTACCCGCCGTGCGGAAGAAGACATCTTGGGCATTTTCTCTTTCATTGCCGATAGAGATGGGCCGGACATCGCCGAAACGACTCTGGGTACGTTTATCGAGGCGCGGGACAGCTTGCGCGAACTCCCCGACCGGGGGCGTATCCCTCCTGAACTGAAGCGGATCAACGTCCTGTCGTATCGGGAAATCCAGGTCTCTCGGTATAGAGTCGTCTACCAGGTCAACAAGACCTCCAACGAGGTATATATTCATGTCGTGGCCGATGGACGGCGCAACTTCACCGAGCTGTTGAAGGAGAGACTGCTCACTGCTTCGCCCAGAGGAAGCAATGCGCCGTGACCGCATTTCCTACAGCCCCGCTTTGTATGGCTGCTGAAACACGATGACCTTGGTCACAATGACGTTGAACTGATAGCCGGGCCGAATTTTCAGCGTGGGTTTGACGTTCAGGTTCTTTTGCAAAAGCTGGAGCGTGAACTGCCCGAGCTGCGCGACCAGGGCCGAGCCCATTTCATTGCGGGTCTCCGGACCTTCGCTTCCAAAAACCTTGAATCTCACCCGTCTCAATGGAGATGTAATAGACCTTGACGTCAAAGAAGTCATTGAAACCAGGGCCATGGTAGTATCTTGCTCTCGATGAAGTCGACATCCCCTGTTCTCGGATTTCCCCCTCGATGACCACGATGGTATCCGCGCCCACAAATTTCCCGATGGCCTTGACACTGTCTGCATCGAATAGATCCGAGCGTTGGAGCTTGAGTTCCTCCAATGCCTTGTCGAGCTTGGAGCGGGCCACCACCCTGAATTTCCCGCTCAGGACGAACTGTTCTCTGAGGGCGCTTTCAAAATAACGTTCGTCGGTGTTGGCAGAGCAGTCGTAGGTGTATTTTTCCTCTTCATCGCCGTAGCTATGCTGGATAAAAGGAGCAATAAACACCTTCTGCCCATGCGCCTGGGGCGCGAGCTGTCCAAAAGCCGCCCTGGCCTGGGTGTCCATGTATTCCGCGGGTTTTTCACACAGGGCAGTGGAGGGGATCAGGCATACGACGAAAGAAAGGAGAAGGGATCGTAACTTCATGGGAATCTCCGAATTCATGTCATCGGGGGACGAGTTCTATGCCATCCCAGCCATGGGAACGTACCCGGTATCGCCCCCGCACCTCGATCATGGATGCCAAGTAGACGGATTTTTCGCCGTAGCGGACGACCACCTCGCAGCCGGAGTCCCAAAGCCGGGTATCTCCCACAGCCTCCACCCATGGAAGCGCGGCCAAGAGGTCCTTGAACGACCGGAGTTCCTCCATGGCGCACGGCCCGGCCAGTTTTACGGACACATCCCTGGTGTTGCTGCTCGTCACTTGCCCCAGGGAAGTCAAGAAGGACGCGGCAAGGGGCGCCGCCACCCGGGCCTTGAACTGATCCGGCCGCTTGCCGTGCAGGGCGCGGTCCTCGTTGAGGCCGAAGACCAATTCGCCGGTCGGCTCGTGGAGCACGACCTGGCCCTTGGAAAACTGCATGAGGCTTATTTCGGCCAGGGCGGAGTAGGATTCGATGCCGCTGTTGCGCTGGGAGAACTCCATGGAGGATTCCACGAGGATGACGTAGTCGGCCAGGAGGCGGTGGGGCTTCTGGACCTGCCGGAACGTGGTCGCATCGGGGGGAAGCCTGAAGGCGTGAAGGCCGAGCTTGCCGAGGCCCGAGAGAAGGATGCGGCGGATGATCTCCGAGCCCGACCCTCTGGCGATGACCGCGAAGCTGCGCAGGCAGGCCAGTTCCCTGTCGGCCTCATCTTGGCCGCCTTCCTTGATCCAGGCTTCGACCTCGGCGCAAAACTCACCGTCGCGTTCCCATTCCTTGAGCACGTCATGGGATTTGACAGAGGCCAGGGTCTTGGAGTGGATGAAGTCATCAAGAAGGATGCCCATATCGACCAGCGTCTTGGAGGAAATTCGGACTCCGAAGCGTTCGGATGCGTTGCGAAGGGCGTTCTTGCGCGCCATTTCCAACGCGAGGTCCCGTCCCAGGGCAAGGGGCGCGCATCCTTGTCCGGTCACGACGTCTGCGGCCGGACACTGATTGGCCACAATGGTCACGACGCACAGAACGAGAAAAATGGCCGCTGATTTGCGCAACAAAGCGTCCCACCTTTGTCAGACGCACGTATATGAACGTGCATGGATATATTACAGTAGTTAATATGGTATATTAGTCGATCGGGGTCTACTCCCGTTCAAGGAGAGGCGCAGCCGGGCCGAAGAGGGACGAAGCGCTCAAGCCATTCTTCCCGACCGTTCCGAGACGGGGTTCCGTCGCCATATTTTGAGGCCTGATCCCTGGGGGGGCGCATGCGCGTGCGGCGGCCCGGCGGCATCAGGATTGCGAAGACTGGAGAGGGCCGACGTGCAGGTCCGGCCGGGGACATCGGCGCTCACTTGCCGTCGCAGGAGCAAACGCGCATAGCTATCTCGAGATCCTGCAGCCGATATCGGTCGCGCGGATCGAACGCGGCGCCAACGTCGACGCGCCTTTCCGTCGGGTGACGGCGGACGTGCAGCACGCGCCGGGAACAGGAGCGCCGCGCGGCGCAGGCCGCTGAAAACGCCGGGAGGGACGGGAGATGATCGCACGATACTGGGGCAAGGCGGGCCGGGAAGCCGGGGACGGGACGTACCATCCCCTGGCGTGCCACGGCCTGGACGTGGCCGCGTGCGCCCAGGCGTTGGTCGAGCGGGACGCGTGGCTGGGGGCGCGGCTGGGCGCGTTGTGCCCGTTCCCCGGCGCGCTGTGGCCCGGGGCGGCCGTTTTTTTCGTGGCGCTGCACGACGCGGGCAAGTTCTCCCACGTGTTCCAGGGCTCGCGGCCCGATTTGCTCCGGCGGCTGCAGGGCCGCGCGCCTTCCGTGCCCTATGGCCGGGAGCGCCACCATACCCTGTTGGCCACGGCCCTGTTGCCGCGCCATGTCTTCCCCCTGTTGCGCAGTCGGCTGGGGCTGGAGGCCCACGACCCCGAGGACGTGGACCTGGCGCTCGCGCCGCTGGCCGCCGCCGTGTTCGGACATCACGGCGTGCCCGTCCCGGCCCGTCCGGCGGTGAACCGCGAGGAGTGCTTTTCCAAGGACGACCTCGTCGCGGTCCTGGAATACGCCGAACTGTGCGTCGGACTTTTCCTGCCGCCGTCAAGCCCGGGGCCCATGCCCGAGCTCGCGGCGTGCGCGCGGTTTTCGTGGCTGCTGGCCGGGCTCTGCGTGCTCGCGGACTGGCTCGGGTCCGACGAGCGGTTCTTCCCGCCCGCGCCGCACATCGCGGACTATGCGGACTATTATCACCGGTGCGCCTTGCCGTCGGCCCGCCAAGCCCTGGACGCGTCCGGGGTGCTCCCCGCGGCGGCGCGCGGTGGGCTGCGCTTCGAGGACCTTTTCCCGGAACTGATCGGTCACCCGCCCACGCCGCTGCAGCGCCACGCCCGGGACGCGGAGTTGGCCGACGGCCCGCAGCTGCACATCCTCGAGGACCTGACCGGCAGCGGCAAAACCGAGGCAGCCCTGATTCTGGCCGCGCGGCTGATGGACAAAGGACTGGCCCAGGGGCTCTATTTCGCCCTGCCGACCATGGCCACGTCCAACGCCATGTACGCACGTCTGGCCGGGTGTTACCGGCGGCTGTTCGCGGCCGGGGAGCGCCCGTCGCTGACCCTGGCCCACGGCGGGCGGCGGCTGGTGGACGCCTATCTCGCGTCCATCCCGCTGGATGGCATCGCGGCGCAGGGCCCGGGCGCGGCGGGCACGGTGGACGGCGACGAGGCCGGGCCCGAATGCGCGGGGTGGCTCGCGGACAACGCCAAGAAGGCGCTGCTGGCCCCGGCCGGGGTCGGCACCGTGGACCAGGCCCTGCTCGGCGTGCTGCCCGCGCGCCACCAGAGCCTGCGGCTGCTCGGGCTGGCGCGCAACGTGCTCGTGGTCGACGAGGTGCACGCCTACGACGACTACGTGAACGCGCTGCTCTGCAACCTGCTGCGCTTCCACGCCGCGCTGGGCGGCAGCGCCGTTCTGCTCTCGGCCACCCTGCCGCTGAACCTGAAGCGCCGGTTGGCCGCGGCCTTTCAGGAGGGCCTCGGCGTCGAGCCCGCCGTACCGGCGTCCGTGGCCTATCCGCTGGCCGGGGCCGTTTCGGCCGGGACGGGCGTGGCGGAGCGCGCCGTCGAACCGGCCCCGTGGGCCCCGCGCCGCGTGGCCGTGGACTGGGCGCACGATTCGGACGAGGCCTGCGCGGCCCTGGCCGCCGTGGCGCGGGGCGGCGGGTGCGCGTGCTGGGTGCGCAACGCCGTGGACGATGCCGTGGAGGCCTGCGGGGCGCTGCGGGCCATGGAGGGCGTGGACCCGGACCGGGTGCTGCTCTTTCATGCGCGGTTTGCCGCCGGCGACCGGCTGGACGTGGAGCAGCGGCTCCTGGACCTGTTCGGCAAGCACGGCACGGACCGCGCCGGGCGCATCGTGGTGGCCACGCAGGTGGCCGAGGCCTCTCTCGACGTGGATTTCGATTTTATGGTTTCGGACCTCGCGTCCGTGGAGGCGCTGATCCAGCGCGTGGGGCGGCTCTGCCGCCACCGGCGCGGCTTGGGGCGTACGCCGCGGCTGCTCGTGCACGGGCCGGAGTATACGGATGCGCCGGGCGCGGACTGGTACGCCGCGTTTTTTTCGCGCGGGCGCTGGGTCTATCCGGTGCACGGCGTCCTGTGGCGCACGGCGCGCGTCCTGCTGGAGCGGGGCGGCCTGGACCTGCCCGGGGACGCGCGCGCCCTGGTGGAGGCGGTGCACGGCGACGACGCGGTGGAGGTTCCGGAGGGGCTTGCCAGGCGCGACATCCGGGCGGAAGGCGAACTGCGGGCCATGGCGCAGATGGCGGCGTTCAACACCCTGGAATTCGAGCGCGGCTACGCCACGGCCTTTGGCGACCGCTGGGACGCCGAGGAGCGCATCCCCACGCGCCTGGGCGAGCCCACGCGCCTGTTACGCCTGGCGCGCTGGGACGGAACGCGGCTGGCCCCGTGGTGCGCGGCGGCCACGGAGCAGCGGGCCTGGTCCCTGAGCGAACTGCGCGTGCGCCGGACCCTGCTGGATTCGGTAGACGCCCCGTCCCCGGAATGCGCGGCGCAGATCGCGACTCTGCGTGCGACCTGGCGCGGCCACGACGACACGCTGGTGGTGCCGCTGGTGGCAAGGATTCCCAACGGTTGGATCGCTTCTGGCGTTGTACAGGGGGGGCGCAGCAGTTTAGCGTCTGTACAAGTCGAATATGAGCATAAAACGGGACTGTTCGTATCTCGGAGCGAATACTTTTGAAACGATATCACATTTTGATGATTGGCTTTTTGTGGAAAGTTGAGTTATTCTTAAAAAATGTTCGCCAATAGTTTGGTGATGAACCGTATTTAATTTGAGATGATTTGAGTGTTCCCCGCACGGCGGGGGGAGAGGCGGCGGCAATAAATTGCTGCCGCTTTCTATTGCTAACAGACTGGAAAAATTAAATCTTACAAAAAAACAAAGTATTTAATTATCATGATGAATTGACAAAAAAACGCTGCAGTGAGTATTCCTTCTCACATGCACGGCACAACGCTAATTCTTCCCATTGGGAAGCGTATTTCCCAGCTGGCGAACCCTAAGCTGTCCCCGCACCCCTTTCCCGTGGCCCGACGGGTTGGAATCGGCGTTCGGGCCGGTCGCTCTCGCGAAGCGACTCCGGGAACTGGGGATGCGGTTCGTGATCCGGTCGCCATCATCGGATCATATATGCGCCTGTATCGTACGTCATGTTGTCGCGGTAATCCAGCCGCAAGCTCTATCGGGAGGAAAAAATGTTCAACTTGATCTCTGAAGCCTGGATCCCGGTTGTTCGGCGGGATGGCAAGCGCGAGGCCATTCCGCCGTGGGGGATCACGGACGGGATGGACGTTAATCCCGTCGTGGCCATGGACTGGCCGCGGCCCGATTTCGAGGCGGGCGTGGCCGAATTTCTCGTCGGACTGCTGCAGACCACCCTGGAACCCGCCGACGACAAGGCGTGGGAACGGCTGCTCACGGCCCCGCCCCAGCCCGAATCGTTGCGCGTGGCGTTTGCAAAGGAAGCGGACGCCTTCGAGCTGTTCAATGAGGACGGCCCGGCTTTTCAGCAGGATTTCACGCCGGGCGACCTGCACAAGGACTGGGACATTCGCGACCTGCTGATCAGCGCGGCCGGAAGCGAGATGTTCGTCCGGTCCGGAGCCGTGCGCGCCCTGTGCCCGAGCTGCGCGGCCGCCGCGCTGCAGGTGCTGCAGCAATTCGCCCCGAGCGGCGGGCGCGGGCATCGTGTGAGTCTGCGCGGCGGCGGGCCGGTGAGCGGCCTGGTGCTCGGCGACACGCTCTGGGCGACGCTCTGGAGCAACGTCGTGCTCCGCAAGGACTACGACAAGGGCACCGATGCGCAGGCCCCGCGAGCGGGCGGCATCTTCCCCTGGCTTGCGCCGACCCGCACCAGCAGCAATGATGAAGCGATCCTCGCCGGGAACGTGCATCCGCTGCACGTGTTCTGGTCCATGCCCCGGCGCATCCGCCTCACTGCTCCAGACACGGAGGGGCAGTGCGACGTCTGCGGCATTTCCGGGCCGGTGGTCACCTCCTTCCGGGCCGTGCACCATGGCGGAAAATACTCCGGCGAATGGCGGCATCCGCTCACGCCCATGCGCATCGACCAGAACGCCGGGCCGCTTTCCATCAAGGGCACGGCGCTGATGGGCTGCTATCGAGACTGGTGGGGACTGTTGTTCGCGGAGCGCGAAAAGGTCGGCGACGAGATGGTCACGCGCCGCCACCCGTCGCCCGCGGTCCTCCGCCATCTCGAACGGCTGCACAGCGAGTACCGTGACGTGCACGAAATCCGCCTGCGGTTCTGCGGGTATGCCATGGACAACATGAAGCCCCTGGCCTGGGCCGAGGAGACCATGCCTGCGCGCGTGGCCGCGACCTCCGAGGACCGCAAGCAGCAGGCCGAGGAGGTCGAACGGCTGGTGCGTTGCGCGGACCACGTGCGCTCCTGCCTCTATTCCGCCGTGGGCGGTGCCCTGGCCGACGAAAAACAGAAGTCGCCCAACGGCTCCACGCTCCTGGAGGCGGTCAACGTCCGCTTCTGGTCCGCCACGCAGCCCGCGTTTCTGGACGCGGTGGACCGCTGCCTGGCCCGTCTGGACGACGAGGACGCCCGCAAGGCCGCGCGCCGGGTGTTCCTGGAGACGTTGCAGAACCGGGCCGCGGCCATCTTCAACGAGAGCGTGCTCGCCGTCTCGCCGGACGACACGCAGTTCGAGCGCATCGGCGCGGCCTGGGGCAAGCTGCGCGGCTACACGCACGGCGATAAGTCCCGCGTTTGGGACATTCTCGGAATCCTGCCGCCGCGGCGTCCGGAGCGCCCGGAACCCCCGGAATCCCCGGAATTCGCGGAGCAGGCAGCACCCCAAGAACAAGGAGCCAATCGATGATCCACGAACGTGAGGAGTTTCAGAAGACGTTCCGCAAGTGGTGGAAGAGTGTCTCCGGCTTTCGGGAGGCTTCGGCCGACCAGGAGGAGGAGCGCGAAGCGCCTGACCGTGGAATGCGCGCGGAACTGTGCCGCGCCAAGAGCCCGCTCGAAGTCTGCATGACCGCGGCCTTCGGTGGCGGGCTGCTGCCGCTGCTGGAGGCCCGGGGCATCGGCGTTGCCGAGGCGGAGCTTGTGCCGCTGGCCATGCTCGCGGGCATCGGGGCCCATGTGCGCACCCCGGTCGAGGGCACGCCCTTCGCGCGTCTGATGGCCGCTCCCGCGCGCGAGGGTGGCGGCACGGCGGCCGTGGCCCCGGCGCGGTTCCGCAAGCTCCTGCGCATCCAGGAGCCCGACGATCTCTACACCATGCTCGTGCGGCTGGTGAAGATGACCGGCCAGCGCACCAATTTCAAGAGCCTGGCCTGGGCCTGCTTCAAGTGGGACGACGCGACCCGCGTGGAATGGGCCAAGAACTACTACAACGCCCTGCCGTCCAAGCAGCGCGAACAGAACCAAACCAAATAGGAGCGCCCCATGAGCACTTTTATTCAAATGCACATTCTGACCAACTATCCCCCGGCCAACCTCAATCGCGACGATCTGGGCCGCCCCAAGACCGCCATCGTGGGCGGGCGGATGCGGCTGCGCATCTCCTCCCAGTGCATCAAGCGCGCCTGGCGCACGAGCGATGCGTTCCAGTCCGCCCTGGCCGGGCACATGGGCGTGCGCACCAAGGAGGCCGGGCTGCGGGCCTATCTGGCCCTGACCCGCGGCGCGACCTACGCCGAGGCCCTGGCCGCCCCGCTGGACCTGGACCGCGAGGCCAAGCCGGACAAGAAGGCGCTGGATCTGGCCGGGGCCATCGCCGGCTGCTTCGGCAAGGCCAAGGCCAAGGACGCCAAGAACCCCTTCGCCGTGCTGGAGACCGAGCAGATGGTGCACATCGGCCCGGCCGAGATCGCCGCGGTGCAGGAGCTTCTGGACGTCTTCAAGGGCGGCGCCAAGATCGACGAGAAGGAACTCGTGCTTCTGCGCAAGTCCAGTCCGGTGGACGTGGCCATGTTCGGGCGCATGATCGCGGCCGAGCCCGCCTTCAACACCGATGCCGCTGTGCAGGTGGCGCACCCCATCTCCGTGAACACGGCGCACGTGGAGGACGATTTCTTCACCGCCGTGGACGACCTCAACCGCATGGAGGAGGATGCCGGGGCCGGGCACATGGGCATCCAGGAGTTCGGGGCCGGGCTTTTCTACCTCTACGTCTGCGTGGACCGCGGCCTGCTGGTGAAGAACCTGGACGGCAACGAGGATCTGGCCCGCAAGGCCCTGCGCGCCCTGGCCGAGGCCGCCTGCACCGTGGCCCCCTCCGGCAAGCAGAACAGCTTCGGCTCGCGCGCCTACGCCTCCTACCTGCTGGCCGAACGCGGTCCGGCGCAGCCGCGCAATCTGTCCGTGGCCTTCCTGGATCCCATCGAGCCGCACAAGGACGCGGGCATGCTGGCGCAGGCCGTGGACGCCCTGCGCACGGCCAAGAAGACCATGGACGGATGCTACGACATGGCCTTCGAGTCCAGGGAATGCCTGGTGGGCGAGGGCGGTTCCATGGCCGAGGTCTGGGACTTCGTCGCGGAGTAGGGCCATGGAACACGTGCTCTTCCAACTCTACGGGCCCTTGGCCTCCTGGGGCTCGGTGGCCGTGAACGTGATCCGCGATTCCTGGGACCGCCCTTCGAAGACGGCCGTCCTCGGGCTGGTGGCCGGGGCGCTCGGCATCGACCGCGCCGACGAGGCCGCGCACCGCGCACTGCACGCGCAGTGGGGCTTTGCCGTGCGCGTGGACGCGCCGGGCGTGCCGGTCACGGACTTCCACACCGTGCAGACGCCGGCCGGGAAGTGGGCCGGGCGCTGCCGCACTCGGCGCGACGAGCTGGTGGACATGCGTCCGGAGTCCGCCGCGCTCTCGACCACCGTTTCGCAGCGCACCTACCTGCAGGACGCGCTGTTTACGGTCTGCCTCTGGCCCGTGGTCGCCGCGACGGAAAGGACCCCGGTGGAACTGGCCGCCGCACTCAACGCCCCGGCGTTCATTCCCTACCTTGGGCGGCGTTCCTGCCCCGCGGCCTTGCCCCTGGGGCCGCAGATCCGCGAAGCGGATACGGTGCTCGAGGCCCTGGCCGGCTACGGCTGCCCGCAACTGCTGTCCCGGCTGTGCCCCGGGCGGGGCGTGCCGTGCGACGTGTACGTGGAGGACGGCTGGGTCGAGGCTCCGGAGACGGTGTTCCGGCACGACGCGCTGGCGTCGCGGGCGGCCTGGCAATTCAAGCGGCGCGCCGAGGCGCATCTGCGCGCGCCCGCTCCCGGCATGCGGGAGCAGGGAGGTGAATGATGTACATGACCAAGGCGACGGTGACCGAGACCGTGACGGCCTGCGCACTGGCGCGTTCGGGGTTCTACGGCGCGCATCAGGCCCTGTGGCGGCTGTTCGGCGGCGCGGACGGCGCGCCGCGCGACTTCCTCTTCCGCCGCATGGACGGTTCTGGACTGGAATATCTGGTGGTTTCGCACCGGCGGCCGGGGAACGGGGCCGGGTTCGGCGTTCGGACGCGGGAGTATGATCCGGCGCTCAGGGCCGGTGACCTGCTGCGCTTCAGCCTGCGCGCCAATCCGGTGCGTGTGGTTACGGACGAGCGGGGCGTGAAGCGCCGCGTGGACGTGGTCATGCACGCGCGTCACGAGTTGCTGCGGCAGGGCGTGCCCGAGGACGGGCTGCCGCAGCGGCCGTTGCTGGCGCAGCAGGCCGGTTGCGACTGGCTGCTGGCGCGCGGCGAGGCGCTGGGGCTGGAGTTCTTGTCCCAGACCCTGCGCGCGGACGGCTACATGCAGCACGACATGCGCCTGGGTCCGAGCGTGCCGCGCAAGCGCGCCATCCGTTTCAGTGCGTTGGACTACCAGGGCGTGGCCCGGGTGGCGGACGCGGAGCGGGTGCGCGCGGCGTTGTTCAACGGGGTGGGCAAGGCCAAGGCCTTCGGCTGCGGCCTGCTGCTGGTGCGGCGATGCTCCGGGTAAGGCCGCTGGCGCTCAAGGAGCGGTTTTCCGCGCTGTTCCTGGAGCGCGGACGGCTGGACGTGAAGGACGGCGCGTTCGTGATGGTGGACGACGGCGGCGTGCGCACGCACGTGCCCGTGGGCGGGGTGGCCTGCCTGATGCTCGAACCGGGCACGCGCGTGTCGCATGCGGCCGTTGCGCTGGCGGCCCGCGCGGGCACGCTGCTGCTGTGGACCGGCGAGGCGGGCGTGCGGCTCTATTCGGCGGGCCAGCCCGGGGGCGCGCGGTCGGACCGGCTGCTGTATCAGGCCGCGCTGGCCCTGGACCCCGCGGCGCGGCTGCGGGTCGTGCGCCGGATGTTCGCCATCCGTTTCGGCGAGGAACCGCCGCAACGGCGCAGCGTGGAACAGCTGCGGGGCATGGAGGGGGCGCGGGTGCGCAGCATGTATGCCCTGTTGGCCCGGCAGCACGGGGTGAACTGGAGCCGCCGCAATTACGATCCGAAGAAATGGGAGAGCGGGGACGTGGTCAACCGCTGCCTGTCGTCGGCCACGGCGTGCCTGTACGGCCTGTGCGAGGCGGCGGTGTTGGCGGCGGGCTATGCCCCGGCCATCGGGTTCCTGCACACGGGCAAGCCGCGTTCGTTCGTGTACGACGTGGCGGACCTGTTCAAGTTCGAGACAGTGGTGCCCATGGCGTTCCGCACGGCGCGCGCCGGACCGGAGGACCCCGAGGGGCGCACGCGCCGGGCCTGCCGGGACGTGTTCCGCGAGCAGCAGGTGATCCGGCGGATCATCCCCTGCATCGAGGACGTGCTGGCGGCGGGCGGGATGCCGCCGCCTCCGGAGTACGAGGACGCGGTGCGACCTGCGTTCGAGGACGAGGAGGGCATGGGCGATGTTGGTCATCGTGGTTGAGAACGCGCCGCCGCGGCTGCGGGGGCATCTGGCGGTGTGGCTTTTGGAGGTGCGCGCCGGTGTGTACGTGGGGTCGTATTCCGTGAAGGTGCGCGAGATGATCTGGCGCGAGGTGCTGGAGGGCATTGGTCTCGGGAATGCGGTGATGTGCTGGCCGAGCGCGGAGGAGACGGGGTTTTCGTTCGCCACGTGCGGCGCGAACCGTCGGATTCCGCGCGACATGGACGGGGTGGCGCTGGTGTCTTTCCTGCCGCCCGCGGGCGAAGAGGACGCGGACGTGTTGGAGGACGGGGAAGAGGACGAAGACGCGTCAGCGGAAGGCGGTGCGGGAGGGGACGAGAAAGAGTGAGTGACGTGGCTGGTTCTTTGACAATCAAATAGGTTTTTCCAGTACCGCTTTTGAGTGCAATAAAAACCCAGTGCTGTCGGGCTGTTGTAGCGTGCTGACTTTGTTGTTGCAACTATCCGGAATGTTGGCGATAAAAGTTGGTAGTTTTGAGGAGCCGATTTTTCCGGAACAAGCCCGCGCAGTTCCCGCAAGAGTGTTCCCCGCGCCCGCGGGGATGATCCGATTGGTCATCGCGCACCCGCCCACCAGCATGCGTGTTCCCCGCGCCCGCGGGGATGATCCGCCAGCAGCATGCAGGGATCCTCCATCGCCACGTGTTCCCCGCGCCCGCGGGGATGATCCGACGAGATAGTCGCGCAAACCTTGGCACAAGCGGTGTTCCCCGCGCCCGCGGGGATGATCCGCCCATTCCCGGAGGCGTGCAGCTGCTGCGCGTGTGTTCCCCGCGCCCGCGGGGATGATCCGTCGCGGGCCCGGCCGTTCGGGCTCCAGCCCAGGTGTTCCCCGCGCCCGCGGGGATGATCCGCGCGAGGCGGAATTGGCGGGCTTTGGCCAGACGTGTTCCCCGCGCCCGCGGGGATGATCCGCTTAGGGCTCCGCGTTAATCCTATTTCGGGGCGTGTTCCCCGCGCCCGCGGGGATGATCCGCCTATGGCTAGCTACTATGCGTTTTTTTACTAGTGTTCCCCGCGCCCGCGGGGATGATCCGACCTAGACGCCGTAATTGTCATGACAATCGTAGTGTTCCCCGCGCCCGCGGGGATGATCCGACCAACTTCAACTGCTCCACGCTTACCGAGCTGTGTTCCCCGCGCCCGCGGGGATGATCCGCCCCAGGTCCTTCTTGTGCAGGTCCTCCGGCGGTGTTCCCCGCGCCCGCGGGGATGATCCGGTTTCCGCGCTCTTCGCGGACAAGTTCTTCGCGTGTTCCCCGCGCCCGCGGGGATGATCCGTCCTATCCTGGCGGGTTCCTCATGTTCGCGTGGTGTTCCCCGCGCCCGCGGGGATGATCCGATCCGCGCATCGAACCCGAGGACCTGGCCGGCGTGTTCCCCGCGCCCGCGGGGATGATCCGACGCGGGCCCGTGTCCGGACCCGTGATCACCCGTGTTCCCCGCGCCCGCGGGGATGATCCGGCCCCTATCCCCTTTAGTGATTGGGTAATCTCGTGTTCCCCGCGCCCGCGGGGATGATCCGCAGCCCACGTTCGAGCTGGCAGGCAAATACTAGTGTTCCCCGCGCCCGCGGGGATGATCCGCTCGCGCGCCTTTGGCATTCGACGAGCTGTCCGTGTTCCCCGCGCCCGCGGGGATGATCCGCAGTTGCGCGCGGCCCTCGGCATCCCGGACGCGTGTTCCCCGCGCCCGCGGGGATGATCCGACCATGCGCATGGCCCGCAGGCTCATGATGTCGTGTTCCCCGCGCCCGCGGGGATGATCCGACAACCTAGGCAACCCTGCTAAATGCTTGCTAGTGTTCCCCGCGCCCGCGGGGATGATCCGCGCCCCTTTTTCATTTTCTTGTTTAATACCCAGTGTTCCCCGCGCCCGCGGGGATGATCCGACGCCAGTCTCTAGTTGCCCGCGTCTCATGACGTGTTCCCCGCGCCCGCGGGGATGATCCGGTGAGGAGGGGAGCATAATGCGCAGCTACTCCGTGTTCCCCGCGCCCGCGGGGATGATCCGGGGGAGTGGGCCGGAAAGCTCATTGAGTTGCGTGTTCCCCGCGCCCGCGGGGATGATCCGGGGCCGGATGGGTCGGGCCGCAGCGTTACCGAGTGTTCCCCGCGCCCGCGGGGATGATCCGACGCCGCGCGAGGTGTTCCTGGCCGGTGTCGGGTGTTCCCCGCGCCCGCGGGGATGATCCGTGGACGGTGTATGCCGACTCGGAAACATGTATGTGTTCCCCGCGCCCGCGGGGATGATCCGGCATGGGTTTTGGACGTTGTGTTGACGGCGGCGTGTTCCCCGCGCCCGCGGGGATGATCCGACGAATTTCGTCTTCGCCTCGGGTAGTCTCGAGTGTTCCCCGCGCCCGCGGGGATGATCCGTGGAACTATCCTGTGAATGAGGGGATTGTATAGTGTTCCCCGCGCCCGCGGGGATGATCCGGAATGTGACCCAGCCGATGCCGAAAATGACGGGTGTTCCCCGCGCCCGCGGGGATGATCCGTCGGTCATGTAGATGAGCGCCACGGGATCGCGGTGTTCCCCGCGCCCGCGGGGATGATCCGAGAGAACGGATGGCCGAAACATAGCCGCGCACGTGTTCCCCGCGCCCGCGGGGATGATCCGAGGAGAACAGACATGGCCTATGCAACCCAGTCGTGTTCCCCGCGCCCGCGGGGATGATCCGCGGACGACGCGGGCACCGTGGACCAGCAGACGGTGTTCCCCGCGCCCGCGGGGATGATCCGGTCAAGCGTACCGGCAGGGCTAACCGTGCCGCGTGTTCCCCGCGCCCGCGGGGATGATCCGTGGACGTGTCCACGCTCAGTGATAGCTAACCAGTGTTCCCCGCGCCCGCGGGGATGATCCGAACCCGACCGTGCGCAACGCCGTCCTCCGGACGTGTTCCCCGCGCCCGCGGGGATGATCCGGTCACGCCGTCGTCAGACAAGGTCTCCCCTACGTGTTCCCCGCGCCCGCGGGGATGATCCTCAGCCGAGCGCCGGGCCTATGCTCGGTGTGGCGTGTTCCCCGCGCCCGCGGGGATGATCCGTTCCTGATCCGCAGCAGCCGCACCCCCTCGACGTGTTCCCCGCGCCCGCGGGGATGATCCGAGCCATGTCCCCGCAGGATCGCGCAGAATGATGTGTTCCCCGCGCCCGCGGGGATGATCCGACGGCGGGCAGGTCAAGGACGTCGCCGACATGGTGTTCCCCGCGCCCGCGGGGATGATCCGTTGAAACCGCTCCGAGTCTTCGATGATGGTGCGTGTTCCCCGCGCCCGCGGGGATGATCCGGGATGTTTGCTCTGACGAGTGCGCGCGGATACGTGTTCCCCGCGCCCGCGGGGATGATCCGGACCCCGCCGAGATCGCTGCGTGGCTCAGCGAGTGTTCCCCGCGCCCGCGGGGATGATCCGTCGCCCCAGGAGGCCATCCTGGAGCGCGGCGGGTGTTCCCCGCGCCCGCGGGGATGATCCGTTCGTCACCGTCAGCCTGCAGTTCCCGCACCAGTGTTCCCCGCGCCCGCGGGGATGATCCGTCCAAGTCGCAAAAGAAAATCGACCCGCGGCAGTGTTCCCCGCGCCCGCGGGGATGATCCGAAGAGAGAGGAAGAGAGGTGGGGGTGCCCAAAGTGTTCCCCGCGCCCGCGGGGATGATCCGCCCAAGCTTGCCTTGGATGTGCGCTTCACGCGGTGTTCCCCGCGCCCGCGGGGATGATCCGCCGGGCTGATGCTGGACGACGTGCTGCTCCAGGTGTTCCCCGCGCCCGCGGGGATGATCCGGTGTCGCCGGAGACCGACCGGAAGGTCTGCAGGTGTTCCCCGCGCCCGCGGGGATGATCCGGCGCGGCTGGTGCGCATCGCGCGGGACGTGCGGTGTTCCCCGCGCCCGCGGGGATGATCCGAAGTGCGCCTGGCGCGGCGTGCAATGGTCTTCGTGTTCCCCGCGCCCGCGGGGATGATCCGCGGAACGGCGCGGTGTTCGTGCCGTCGGTGATGTGTTCCCCGCGCCCGCGGGGATGATCCGATGGACACGCCGCCGATCTGGCCCTTGTAGGCGTGTTCCCCGCGCCCGCGGGGATGATCCGGCCCTGGGCCTGTCCTTCACCGACTCCTCGGGGTGTTCCCCGTGCCCGCGGGGATGATCCGGAAACTCTGGCGCGTGCTGACGATCGCCTAACGTGTTCCCCGCGCCCGCGGGGATGATCCGCTGCTTGCGTAGCCGCTTCATTTCTTCCTTGAGTGTTCCCCGCGCCCGCGGGGATGATCCGTTCTCGGCCATGTAGCACTGGCGGTTCGGCACGTGTTCCCCGCGCCCGCGGGGATGATCCGCCCGAGGTGGTGCGCACCCGGTTCGCCAACGAGTGTTCTCCGCGCCCGCGGGGATGATCCGGACGCCCTGGCCTGGTTCAGGGCCAAGGGGCTGTGTTCCCCGCGCCCGCAAGGATGATCCGCCCATGGCGTACAGCCGGGCCTCGCGCAGCAGGTGTTCCCCGCGCCCGCGGGGATGATCCGACGGCGACCAAGCAGACGTGGGCCCAGGTGCCGTGTTCCCCACATCCGCGGGGCTGATTCGAACCCAGTTCGTGGCGGGCATGCCCAGCCCCCGCGCCTTCCCTGCCGTACGAACGCAAGGGGCCGCCGTCCGATTCGGACGGCGGCCCCTTCGTCTTCCGGGTCCGGCCCTCGCCTTTGGTCCGGGTGGAGGAGGCCCGAATCCTCAGCGCAGGTTCAGTTTGGCCCGGGTGTAGGGGATCAGCCCGCCCTGGGCCACCAAGGCGCGCATGAACTCCGGCACCGGGCGGCTCTCCAGGGTCAGCCCCTTGGCTGGGCAGAGAACGCGGCCCGTGGCCAGATCGACCTCCACCGCGTCGCCCTGGGCCAGGGCGGCATGGGCCTGTTCGCATTCCAGGATCGGCAGCCCCATGTTGAAGGCGTTGCGGTAGAAGATGCGCGCGAAGCTCGCGGCCACCACGCAGCGGATGCCCGCGGCGATGAGCGCGATGGGCGCGTGCTCGCGCGACGAGCCGCAGCCGAAGTTGCGGCCCGCCACGAGCACGTCGCCCTCGCGGGCCTCGGCCGCGAAGGTCGGCGCGATGTCGGCCATGCAGTGCGCGCCCATGTTCTCCGGGCTCGGGTCGTTCATGAACCGCGCCGGGATGATCACGTCCGTGTCGATGTTGTCGCCGAAGGTCCAGACCCTTCCCTTGAGCATGCTCATGCCGCACCTCCTTTGGGATCGGCGATTTCCGCGGGATGCGCGATGCGCCCGAGCACGGCGGACGCGGCGGCCACCGCGGGCCCGGCCAGGTAGACCTCGCTCTCCGGGTGGCCCATGCGGCCCACGAAGTTGCGGTTGGTCGTGGCCAGGGCCCGCTCGCGCGCGGCCAGGATGCCCATGTGCGCGCCCAGGCACGGCCCGCAGGTCGGGCCGCTGAAGAACGCGCCCGCGTCCACGAAGGCCTCGGCCAGGCCCTCGCGCATGGCCTGCCGGTGGATGGCCTGCGTTCCGGGGATCACCAGGCAGCGGATCCCCTCGGCCACCCTGCGGCCCTTGAGCAGGGCCGCGGCCTGGCGCAGGTCGTCGATGCAGCCGTTGGTGCAGCCGCCGATGACCACCTGGTCCAGGGCCACGTCCGCCAGCTCCGAGGCCCGGCGCACGTTGGAGGGCAGATGCGGGCAGGCCACCAGCGGCTCCAGGTCGCTTACGTCCCATTCGTGGACCTCGGCGTAGGGCGCGCCGGGGTCGGACGCCACGGCCGCGAAGGGCCGCGTCACGCAGCCGCGCAGGTGGGCCAGGGCGGTCTCGTCCACCTCCATGAGCCCGGTCTTGGCACCGGCCTCGATGGCCATGTTGCACATGGTGAACCGCCCGGCCATGGGCAGCTCGGCCACGGCCTCGCCCGCGAACTCCATGGCCCGGTAGTTGGCCCCGTCCACGCCGATCCGGCCGATGGTCAGCAGGATGAGGTCCTTGCCGCCGATCCATTGCGGCAGCCTGCCGTGGTACACGAAGCGCGTGGTCTCCGGCACGCGCAGCCATGTCTTTCCGGAGGCCAGGATGGCGGCCAGGTCCGTGCTGCCCACGCCCGTGGCGAACGCGCCCAGGGCTCCGGCGGTGCAGGTGTGGCTGTCCGAGCCGATGACGATCTCGCCCGGCGCGGCCAGTCCCTGCTCCACGACGAAGCTGTGCTCGATGCCCACGCGGCCCACCTCGTAGTAGTGGCGGATCTTGTGCTTCTTGGCGAACTCCCGGAGGGTCCGGGCGTTCTCAGCGGACTTGATGTCCTTGTTCGGGGTGAAGTGGTCCGGAAACAGCCCGACCTTCTCCGCGTCGAAGACGGTCTTCGCCCCGATCTTTTCGAAGGCCTTGGCCACCACCGGGATCATCACGTCGTTGGTGAAGGCGAAGTCCACCGCCGCCTCGACGATCTGGCCCGGGGCCGCCTCGTCCAGGCCCGCGTGCCGGGCCAG
This sequence comes from Desulfovibrionaceae bacterium, assembly GCA_015709205.1. Lineage (GTDB taxonomy): Bacteria > Desulfobacterota > Desulfovibrionia > Desulfovibrionales > Desulfovibrionaceae > JACCQO01. Next base: position 154,748 of record JACCQO010000001.1, on the reverse strand, counting down.
GATCTTCTGGCTCATGGTCATTGGTGCGGTCATTGCGGGGTCCTTCCTACATGTTGTTGGGCAGCCACAGGCTCAGGCTGGGGAAGGCGATGAAGATCACCAGGGCCGCGAGCTCCACGAAGACGAACGGGAAGGCCGCCTTGATGATGTCCTGCAGGCTGATCTCGTCCGGCGCGATGCCCTTGATGGCGTAGAGGTTCAGGCCGATGGGCGGGGTGATGACCGCCATTTCGCAGGTGATGCCCACGATGATGCCGTACCAGAGCGGGTCGTAGCCCATGTTCTGGACCATGGGCAGCAGCAGCGGCGTGCTGATCAGGATCACGGAGACGATGTCCATGAACATGCCCATGACGATGAGGATGGCCATGATCAGGGTCAGGACGCCCCAATCCGGCAGGTTGGCGGCCTCCACCAGGCCGATGATGTTCTGCGGGGCGCGCAGCCGGGTCAGCACGTAGCCGAAGAGCAGAGCCGAGGAGAAGATCAGCAGGATCATGCCCGAGGTGAGCATGGTCTTTTGCAGGATGCCCCGGAAGGAGGCCCAGGTCAGGGTCTTGCGGCGCAGGTTGATGAGCAGGCTCCCCACGCAGCCGATGGCCGCGGATTCCGTGGGCGTGCAGATGCCGAAGTAGATGGTGCCGAGCACCGCGACGATCAGGCCCAGGGAGGGGATCACACGCTTGATGCTCTGGGCGCGGTCGGCCCAGGTGATGGTCTCGTCCGCGTCGGGCGCGTACTCCGGGCGGATTTTGCAGATCACCCAGATGTAGATCATCATCATGATCGCCAGGGCCACGCCGGGCACGATGCCGCCCACGAAGAGCTTGCCCACGGACTCGTCGGCCACCTCGCCGTAGAGGATGAAGGCCAGGCTCGGCGGGATGAGCAGCGAGAGCGCGCCCGCCGCCGTGACCGGCCCGGTGGCCAGGGACTTGTGGTAGCCGCGCTTGAGCATCTCGGGAATGGCGAAGCTGCCGATGGTCGCGGCTCCGGCGATGCTCACGCCGCACAGCGCGCCGAAGATGGCGCTGGCCACCACGCTGGCCATGGCCAGGCCGCCGCGCAGCCGGTTCAGCCAGGAACTCGCGGCGTTGTAAAGGTCCGAGCCGATGCCCGTGACGAAGATTATCTCGCCCATGAGGATGAAGAGCGGCACGGCCACCAGGGTGAAGCTGTTGAGCCGGTCGTAGAGCACCCCGGGCACGGCGGCCAGGCCGCGCGGGCCCTGGAGGACGAGGATGCCGACGATGCTGGCGGTGCCCAGGGCCGCGAACACGGGCTGGCCCATGATCAGCAGCAGGAAGAACACCGCCATGATCCCAAGGGTGATGAGCATCATATGGTCCATCTGCAGGCCCCCTTTTCGTCGTCTTTCAGGCGCGAGATGTTGTCGGCTATCCGCACGATGTATTGCAGGAAAAGAAGTGCGAATCCCACGCAGATGAAGGAATAGGAGATCCACAGCGGGAAATTCAGCAGGGATGCGGAACGGTAGTCGCCCTCGAGGGCCATGACCACGGTCTGCATGCCGGTCCAGATGACCACGGCGCACAGCCCCATGGTCAGCACAGAGGTGACGCAGTCGAGAATGAGCGCCAGTTTTTTCGGCAGCTTGCAGGTCACCACCGTCATGCTCACGTGGCGGTCGGTGTGCAGCACCCAGGCGCTGGCCATGAAGGTCATGAAGATCAGGATGTATTCGCTGACCTCCACGGTGTAGACGCTCGGGCTCTGGAACACGTAGCGGCAGATGACCTCCTTGAAGACCATCAGCATGAGCGCCACGAGCCCGATTTCGGTGAGCACTTCCGCGAAGCGGGACAGCTTGACGATGCCGCCCAGGATCGGATTGCCTCTTGTGTTCATTGGTACGTCCTTTCGTCTGGATTCCCCGGGGGCCGTCGCCTGCCCCCGGGGAGGATGGCCGCGGCCGCCCCTTGGCCGGCCCGGCATGCTGCGCCGGGCCGGAGGGTACGGACGCCGCCGGTCACGGGCCGGGGAGATGCCCGCTCCCGCCGGCGCGGCCTATTGATGGGTCTTGGCGAACTCGATGTACTTCTGGCCGTTCTCGACCTCGCCGAGCCACCAGTCGTAAACCGGCGCAACGGCCTTGGCGAAGGCATCGAACTGCGCGTCGCTCAGCTTGTGCACGGCCACGCCGGAGGCCTTGTACTTGTCCACGACGCCCTTCTCGAACTCGAGCAGGCCAGCGAGCTCTTCCTCGTCGCGCTCGGCGGCGCACTGCTTCATGATCTCCTGGATGTCCTTGGGCATGGAGTTCCAGACGTCCTTGTTGATGACCAGGAAGCAGTTGCAGAAGTACATGTCGGTCAGGGTCAGGTGCTTGGCCACCTCGTCGAGCTTGCGGCCGGCGCCGGTGATCAGCGGGCGGGTGCAGCCGTCGATGGTGCCGCGCTGCAGGGCCAGGTACAGCTCACCGGAGCTCATGGTCGTGGGCGAGCCGCCCAGGTCCTGGCAGATCTTGCTGGCCGTGCTGCCGGAAACGCCCCATATCTTGCCCTTGAACTGCTCGGGGGAGACGACCTCCTCCTTGGAGTAGATCTGATAGCCGCCGGCCGCGGCCACGCCGAGGAGCACGAGGTTGTGCTCGTCCAGGGCCTTGGTCACGCCGAAGTCCCACAGGCCCGCGTGCAGGCTGCGCTGCATGGCCGCGGCGTCCTTGAACAGGAACGGCAGACCGCCGATGCCCATGGCCGGGATGATGCCGGTGGTGTAGGTGTCCAGGGGCGAGGTCATGTCGATGACGCCGCGCTCGCAGGCCGCGATCTCTTCCTTGGCCTTGTAGAGCTGCGCGCTGTGGTAGATGTCGATCTTCACGCGGCCGTTGGTGCGCTGCTCCACCTTTTTGGCGAAGTTCTCCATGGGGCCGACGATGAAGGTGTACTTGGGATTGAAGTAGGTGGAATAGGTCAGCTTGAAGGTCTTCTCGGCCTGGGCGTTGCCGGGCACGAAGCCCACGAGGCCGAAACCGATCAGGGCGATCAGCAGGCACCACAGATGTTTCGTACGCATAGCTCCCTCTTTTTCTTTTGGCCCGGTTGCCGGTATCCGGTATCGGATGTCCGGGGCCGGGCCGTTGCCGGTCCGGTCCGTCCGCCACGACGGCGGGCGGACCGCGGCCGGATTTCTCCCCTGGCGCGCCGGGCTAGTCGGTGCCGTACTTCTTCTCCAGCTCCATGTAGCCCGGCAGGCCGATGAACTGGTTGAACTCGCTGAAGGCGATCAACCGTTCGTAGTCGGCGGTGGTCTTCTTGTTCTTGAGCGCGGAGAGGTAGTCCTTCACGCCCTGGGCCGCGGCGTAGAGCGGGCCGGTGCAGTAGATGGCGATGCCGTAGCCCATGCCCTCCAGCACGTCGGTGGGCAGCACGGGCGTGCGGCCGCCTTCGAGCATGTTGGCCAGGGTGGGCGTGTGCGGGAAGGCCTTGTTCAGCTCGCGCATCTCCTCCTCGCTCTCCGGGGATTCGATGAAGATCAGGTCCGCGCCGGCCTCCTCGTAGGCCTTGCCGCGCCGGAGGGCCTCCTCCAGGCCGTGGTTGGTGCGGGCGTCGGTGCGGGCGATGATCACGAAGTCGTCGTCCACGCGGGCGTCGCACGCGGCCTTGATCTTCTGGACCATCTCCGCCATGGGCACGATCCTGCGGCCCATCATGTGCCCGCACTTCTTGGGGAAGACCTGGTCCTCCAGCTGGATGGCGCAGACCCCGGCCTTCTCGTACTCGCGCACGGTGCGGATGACGTTGAGCGGGTTGCCGTAGCCGGTGTCGCCGTCGGCGAGCACGGGTACGTCCACGGCCGCGGCGATGTCCGCGGCGCGCCTGGCCATCTCGGTCATGGTCAACAGGCCCACGTCGGGTTGGCCGAGGACGCTGGCCGAGGTGCCGTACCCGGTCATGTACACGGCCTCGAAGCCGAGTTCCTGAATCATCTTGGCGCTGAACACGTCGTAGGCCCCGGGCGCCACGAGCAGCTTGGGGTCCTTGAGCAACTTCTTCAACAGAGTCGTCTTCTTCACGGGTGAGTCTCCTGGCTGAATGATCGGTTGTTGCTTGCAATGGCGCGCAGCCGTTCATCAAATCGCGCCGTTGTGCGACGTGGGAAGAGCAAGAGCCAGGCCAAAGGGCGCACGCCGAAAAAAACGGGCGCGGGCCTGCCTCGCGCCGCGTTTTTTGGGGACCGGAGCAGGGGAAGGGGTATGCAATCTTCGCTAAGAGCGATTCTTGAGAGGGGGGAAAGAAAATAAAAAGCGGCGGGTTATGATGAACATGCCGCTTTTGTGGTTATGCGGAAGCGAATAGCGCTTTTCGGGGCGCGATCACTCCTCCCGTTTCAGCCGCCTGCTCAGGCTGGACTGGGTGATGCCCAGCAGGCGGCAGGCCACGGACTGGTTGCCCCGGGCCCGGCGCATGGCCTCGCGCACCAGGCAGGACTGCGCGCCCTTGAGGGTCGGGGGCATGCGCTGCTCGCGCAGGAAGGCCGAGAGGTCCTCACAGCTGGAGCGGGCCCGCTCGCCCGTGCATTCCTGGACCCGGGCCCGGAAGGTGTCCAGGGAGAGCATGCGGGCCTTGTGCTTGCTCACGGCGTCGAAGACCAGGGTTTCCAGTTCGCGCACGTTGCCGGGAAAATGGTAGCAGCGGAGCAGGGTCACGAGTTCGTTGGGGTACGAGGGCTTGGGCTTGCCCAGGGTGGCGGCGGCCCGCGTCAGGAAGTGCTCCACGAGCAGGGGCATGTCCTCCAGCCGCTCGCGCAGCGGCGGAATGCGGATCTGGTGGGTCTGCAGCCGGTAGTAGAGGTCGCGCCGGAAGGAGCCCTTGTCGTCCTCGGAGCGCAGCTCCTTGTTGGTGGCCGCGATGATGCGCACGTCCGCCTTTTGGGGCACGTCGCAGCCCAGGGGATAGTATTCGTGCTCCTGGAGCAGGCGCAGCAGCTTGATCTGCGAGGCGGGCGGCAGGTCGCCGATCTCGTCCAGGAAGAGCGTGCCCCCGGCGGCCTTGCGGATCAGCCCCTCGCGGGCCGAGTCCGCCCCGGTGTAGGCCCCGCGGCGGTGGCCGAAGAGGGTGTCGGAGAAGTTCACGTCGTCAAGCCCGGCCACGTTCAGGCCCACGAAGGGCTTGGGGCGGCTGCTCAGGGAGCACACGGCCCGGGCCACCAGCTCCTTGCCCACGCCGGTCTCGCCGGTGATCAGCACCGGCTCCGGGGACACGGCGATGGCCTCGATGTACTGGAAGATGGAGAGCATGGACTGGCTGCGGGTGATGATCCCGGCGAAGGCCTCGGGGTGCTCCAGGGTGGCGGAGAGCATGCGTTCCTTGAGGGCCTTGTTCTCCCGGGCCAGCTCGCTGCGCTCCACGGCTCGGCGCACGCTGGAGATCAGGCGCATCTTCTCCATGGGCTTGACCAGGTAGTCGAAGGCTCCGGCCTTCATGCACTCCACCGCGGTCTCCAGCTCGTCCGTGGCCGTGACCACGATGACGGGGATGCCCGGGTGCTTCTGGGTGATCTGGGCGAGCAACTCCGCGCCCGTGGGGCGGGGCATGACCAGGTCCAGGAGGACGGCCTGGAAGGGGTAGCCCTCGTCGAGCATGGGCATGACCTGGGCGCTGGAGCCGCAGCAGATCACCTGTTCGAAGCCGCCGCTGTTGAGGATCAGTTCGAAGCTTTCCAGCACTTCCGGTTCGTCGTCCACGACGAGGACGGGCTTTTCCGAGAATTGGTTCAGAGCCATGCTGCAATCCTTTTTTCCTGGCGCAGTACCATGTTGTGCTAACGGGCCCCGTCCCTGTCAAGGGCCCGGTGTTCGGCCGGGAGCTGCATCTCCACCGTGGTGCCGCGCTCCGGGTTGGAGCGGAACTTCAGGGTGCCGCCGTACTCGCGGACGATCTTCAGGGAGATGGACAGCCCCAGGCCCGTGCCGCCCTTGTCGCGCTTGGTGGTGAAGAAGGGGTCGGTGATGTGCCCTAGCTGGCCCTCGGGAATGCCGATGCCCTCGTCGCTGCACACCAGGATCACGGAGCCGGACTCGCTGTCGTATTTCGTGCTCACGTGGATGGAAAGGGAGGGGTCCGGCAGGGCCTGGCAGGCGTTCTGCACGATGTTGATGACGACCTGCTCCAACCGCTGGAAGTCGGCGCGCACCGTGGGCAGGTCCGCGGCCAGGTGGAGGTCGAAGTGGTCGGTGCTCTTGCGGATCATGTTGCCCAGGAGGATCTCGGCCGAGCGAATCACGTCGTTGACGTCCACCGAGGCCAGGGAGGCCGCCGAGCCCTTGCCGGAGTAGTTGCGCAGCTCCTTGACGATGCGCTGGATGCGCACGGAGCCCTCCAGGATGCGCGAGCAGAGCTGGGGCATCCTGTCGCGGAACTTGGAGTACTGCAGGCCGCCGATGAGGAAGTCGCCGTTCTCCTTGTAGTAGCCGTCGAGAATGGCCCGGGCTTCCTGCCAGGCGTCGGTGAAGAGCTGGGCGTTGGACATGATGAACGTGTTGGGGTTGTTGATCTCGTGGGCCACGCCCGAGGTCAGGATGCCCAGGGAGATCATCCGGTCCACCTGCACCAGGTGCTGCTGCTTGAGGGCCTCCTCGCGTTCGGTGAGGACCTTGTCGGTGATGTCCTCGAAGATGGAGACCGCCTCGGTCAGTTCGCCGCTGGCGTTGCGCAGGGGCGCGGTGTTCAGGGAGAGGTAGAGCCTGCGCCCGTCGGAGCGGGTCATGGCGATGCGCAGGTAGGCGATGGGGCTCTCGCGCCGGGGCATGGCCCGGGTGATGAGCAGGTCGTCCAGGGACAGGATGCGGCCCGAAAGGTCGGTCATGCGCACGTCGGGATGGGCGTATTCCGCGCCGCCGTTCGAGGTCCGGGTCAGGCCGAGCAGTTCCTCGGCCTTGGGGTTGGCGAAGGTGATCTCCTTGTCCTTGTTGGTCAGGATGATGCCCAGGGGGCTGGTCTCCATGACCCTGGAGACGATGTCGTGCTCCCGGCGCAGGGCGTCCTCGGCGGCGCGCTTGGCCGTGATGTCCAGGCAGAAGCCCTCCAGGAAGGGCTCGTTGTCCTGGAAGTTGGAGACGATACGCAGGGAGAGCGCCACGCGGATCACGCTGCCGTCGCGGCGGCGGAAGCGGGTCTCGTAGTCCTCCACGAGTTCCTCGCGGGCCAGGCGGTCGAGCACGGCCGCGCGCTCCCCGGGATCCACGTAGACGTTGCGGCCGATGTCGCGCACCTCGGACATGAGCTGGGACGGGTCGCGGTAGCCCAGGATGCGGGCCATGGAGGGGCTGGCCTCCAGGTAGCGCCCGGCGAAGGAGCTTTGGAAGATGCCCATGGAGGCGTTGATGAAGATGTTGTGGTACTTCTCCTCGGCGCGGCGCAGGCGGGATTCGGTCCTGCGGCGGCGCTGGATGTTGGCCAGCAGGAAGAAGACCAGCACGGCCAGTCCGCCCATGACCGAGAGGGTCGTGGCCAGCAGGAACTTGTGCAGCCCCGGCAGGGGAATCATGGGCAGGACCTGCCGGCAGGAGAGGATGGACCAGCCGGGCACCGGGAAGGGCACCCGGTCCACCAGGTAGCGCCGGCGGCCGATGGTCGTCTCGTCCCTGGTCAGGTCGAAGGCCATGGGCACGATCCGGTGCGGGCCGAACTGCCGGGTCCGGTTGATCTGCTCCGCGGCCATGGGCGAGAGGGGCCGCGTGGTGTGGTAGAGCCAGGAGGGCTGGTTGCTGGCGAAGACCACGCCCTCGGGGGAGACCACGGCCACCAGGTCGCCGGATTCCTTGAGCAGTCCCTCGATCTCGCCGATGCCGATCTTGAGCACGACCATGCCCAGGGGCACGGTGCGGCCGGGGCCGTAGACCGGCGTGCTCAGGTAGACGCCACGGGTCCTGGTGACCACGCCGAAGGCCGGAAAGACGATGGTTTCGCCGCGCCGAGAGCCCTGGACGTAGGGCCGGAAGGCGTAGTTGAAGCCCGTGGTGGACATGGTCTTGTTGTTGGAGCTGGAGACGATGGTCCCGTTGGTGGCGTAGACCGCGACGAGTTCGGAATGGACCACCTCGTTGGTGGTGTTCAGGGCCAGGCGCATGTCGTGGTTGTCCGGTTCGGTCACGCCGCGCAGCACGTTGCTGACCATGCCGTTGTGCGCCAGGGTGCGGATGACCTCCAGCCGCTGGCGCAGGTTGTGCTCCATCTGCTTGGCCAGCAGCTCCAGGTCCACGTGGTGGCTGCTGCGCTGGTTCTCGTGGTTGAGCAGGCGCACGGTGAACCACGCCGAGGTGCCCAGAACCAGCGTGAGCAGCCCCAGGAACAGGACGAAGGCGGGCAGCAGGCTCCAGCGCTGGAACATCTTGTCTTTCATGAACGGCATGGTAACCTCTGGGGATGCGGCGCGGGCGTGGCCGCATCCGGCATGCTTTTCGGGCCCGGTTCTTGTAGCCCCGAACCCTGTCCTTAAGCAAATTGCCTGCCAGCCGGTCGTCCGGGGCGCGGACGCCTGCTTCCGTGCCCGCCGCGCCGCTGGACAGTGCGACACGCTTCACCTACAATTTGCCCCTGATTCAAGGGTTTCTTCAACAAGCCGGATAGACGGAAATGCCTGCGGACATCGGCGTCATTGCCCCGGACATCGCCCTCATGGCCATGTTCGAAACCATTCGGGAAGAATCCGTGCTCGACTTCACCCTGCGCATGGGGCTGCTCGAGGCGGCCATCCCTGCGGCCCAGGAACTGGTGGAGCTGGGCGCCAAGGTGCTCATCAGCCGGGGCGAAACCACGAAATCCATCCGCACCGCGGTCCACGTCCCGGTGGTGGACATCCCCATCACGGTCCACGACGTCATTCCGCTCATCGACCAGGCCCGCCAGTACAGCGACCGCATCGCGGTCATCGGCTTCGGCGAGATCGTCAAGGCCGCGCGCGTGGCCGCGCCGATCATCACCGTGCAACTGGGCATCTTCGAACTGAAGTCCTCCGACGAGATCCCCCGGGTCATGGAATCGATCACCCGGCAGGGCTACACCGTGGTCATGGGCAACCCCTATTCCGTCTCCCTGGCCGAATCCTACGGGCTCAAGGGCTTTCCCCTGGGCTCGCAGAAGTCCATCCTGCTGACCACGCTGGACGAAGCCCTGCAGATGGCCGAGGTCGTGCGCCGCGAAAAGGAGTGGGAACTGCGCCAGCAGGTGGTCATGAACTCCTCGCGGGAAGGGGTGCTGGTGCTCGACGGCCAGGGGCGGCTCGAACAGTCCAACCAGCTCCTGGCCCTGGACCCCGGCGTGGAGGATTCCCTGTTCACCAGGGACGGCGCATTCCGCCAACTGCGCTCCGGGGAGATCCTGGAGGCCCTGGGGCGCGGGGAGCCTTGGGGCGGCGTGGTCCGCTCCAGGGAGGAAGACAGGGAATACCTGTGCCGCATGCATCCCCTGTCCCGCGACGGCATGAACTTCGGGGCCGTGCTCGTGCTGGAGTCCACGCCGGCCAGGAACCGGAAGCAGCAGCACTCCATTTCCGAAAAGGGGTTGGTGGCCCAGCACCATTTCGAGGACATCATCCACAGCGGCAGGGCCATGCGCGCCCTGATCACCAAGGCGCGCCAGTTCGCCGTGGCCGACTCCACCGTGCTGATCACCGGCGAATGCGGCACGGGCAAGGAGCTCATCGCCCAGAGCATCCACAACTCCAGCCGCAGGCGCTACGGCCCGTTCGTGGCCCTGAACTGCTCCTCGCTCCCGGACAACCTGCTGGAGAGCGAGCTCTTCGGCTACAGCGAGGGGGCCTTCACCGGGGCCCACAAGAACGGCAGGGCCGGGCTCTTCGAGCTGGCGGATTCGGGAACGATCTTTTTGGACGAGATCGGCGAGATGCCCATGACCATGCAGGTCAAGCTCCTGCGCGTGCTCGAGGAGCGCCAGATCATGCGTCTGGGCAGCGAGCGGCTGACTTCGGTGGACGTGCGCGTGCTCTGCGCCACCAACCGCAACCTGGCGCAGATGGTCGAGGACGGCCGGTTCCGCCAGGACCTGTACTTCCGCATCAACGTCCTGCGGCTGCACCTGCCTCCGCTGCGCCAGCGCGGCAGCTGCCTGGACACGCTCATCGAGCACTACGGCCGACACATCGGCCATCACCTGGGCGGGCCGCCCCCGGAGTTCGAGGCCGAGGCCCTCGATGTGCTGCACGCCTATTCCTTTCCGGGCAACGTGCGCGAGATGAAGAGCATCCTGGAGCGGATCATGGTGGAGTGCCGGGGGCGCAGGGTCACGCGCAGGGACATCCTGGGCAACCTGGAGAATGCCCCCGAGGAGGCGGCGGAATGCTGCCGCGCGCCCCAGAAGCTTTCCCTGCTCCGCCAGGAAGAAATTCACATGATCCACCGCACCCTGCGCGAATGCGACGGGAACCGCGCGGAAACGGCCCGGCGCCTGGGCATCAGCACCACCACCCTCTGGCGGCGTCTGCGCAGCACGCAGAACTGACGAGTCAGGCCTTCCGGGCCGCCCGCGCGGATCCTTTCCCGACGGGGAGTGAACGGGGAAGGAGCTATGCCGGTGCGCTTTCCTCCGCAGTCCGGCCTTGCGGCGTCGCGGCGCGGTCCCGCATGGGCTCGCGCAACAGCAGCGCCGCCAGGACGCCGACCAGCGCTACGGCCATGTAGAACAGGCAGGACATGGAATAGCCTTCCATGGTGAAGCCGCCGCCCGCGGCGCGGTGGTGTTCCAGGATCCATCCCGTGAGGGGCTGGAACAGGGCCACGCCGAAGGAGGGCAGGGTGTTCAGCAGCCCGCCTCCCGTGCCCGTGGCCGCGTCGCCGAACATGTCGCGCACCGAGGCGAAGCCCACGGACAGCGAACCCATGCCGCAGGCCGCCAGGCAGAGGAACCACAGGTACAGCGCCCAGAGCGGCAACTCCGCGCCCCACTGGGCCAGCACCGCGAAGAGCAGGACCAGCCCCAGGGCGTTCAGGAGCATGACCGGCTTGCGCGCGTGGAAGACCGACTCGGAAAGCCACCCGGCCAGCGGGCCTCCGGCGAGCATGCCGATGCCCATCATGTTCAGCACGCCGCCCGCCTGGCCCCGGGTCAGGCCGTGCACGTCGATGAGAAAGGGGCCGCCCCAGAGCCCGCCGAAGCTCATGTGGATGCTGAACTGGCAGAAGAACCACGTGGCCAGGAGCCAGAAGTGGCCGTTGGCGCAGATGGCCCGCACGGTTGCGAAGAGTTCCCGGTAGCCGGTTCCTCCGCCGTTCCCGTCCCGCTCGGCGAGCCCGGCCGCGGAGTCCGGCGCGGTTTTGCGTGTCTCTCCGGGGGCGTCGGCGTTCGTCTGCGGGGTGTCGCGCACCCAGATCCACAACCCCAGGGCCACGACCAGCCCGGCGCCGCCGCTGAGCATCAGCCCGTTGCGCCAGCCGAGCATGGAGCAGAGCACGGCCATGGGCCCGGAGCCCAGGATCAGGCCCACGCCGCCCATGCCGAGGTACACGCCGCTCAGGCGGGCGAAGGCCTGGGGCGCGAACCAGTTGCCGATGAGCTTGATGCCGCAGATGAAGACCACGGACATGCCCAGCCCCGTGAGTGCGCGGCTGGCCGCCAGGGCCCCGAAGGAGTCCGCCAGGCCGAAGACCACGGCCCCGAGCGAGGCCAGGCCGAAGAAGAGCGGCAGGGTCCTGCGCGGGCCCAGGGAATCGGCCAGCAGCCCGCTCGGCAGTTGCATGGCCCCGTAGGTGAAGAAGAACACCGAGGCCAGCACGCCCATGGCCGGGGCCCCGAGGTTCAGGTCGCGCATGATGTCCAGGGCCATGACCGCGGGGCTGACGCGGTGGAAGGGGACGAAGAGATAGGCCAGGCACAACAGGAGAAAGATCAGAAGCCCTTGGCGGGTACGTCTGTCGTGAAGCATGGTGTTTCCTTGTCCGCAGCGGGCGGGAGTCTGCGATGGTGAAGGCGGTCCCTGCGGCGTCGGGCGACGACGCCGGAAGGGACCGCCGGTGTCTGAAGTGGTGGTCTACAGGCCGCTTGCGAGCCTGCCGCCTGCGGAGAATTCCAGGGGCCGGGTCTGGCCCCAGACGTCCAGGAGCAACCCCTTGGAACGCAGTTCTTCCAGGAGCGGGGCGGTCACGAGCAGGCGGTCCAGGTCGGAGGTGGAGCGGATCACGCAGCCGCGTACCAGGGACGGCTCCGGCTGCCAGCAGACGCGCACCGCGGCCTGGATCGCCCGCTGCTCCGTGGGCAGCACGGGCGGGATGCGCACCCGGGTCATGCAGGCCGAGGTCAGGGCGTTGATGTACATGGACATGAGGTCCAGGTCGTTGGCGGTCTCCCGGGTGATGAAGTCCGCATTGCCCACGCCGATGCCGTTGCCCGCGGACTGTTCGGTCACGCGCAGGGCCACGGTGCAGTTGATGTAGGGCGGGCGCATGGGGTCGCCCCGGAAGCCTTCGCGGCCGATGACCTTGCTGTCCATGCCCGTGCCGCTGATGTTCTTGCCCAGGTATTCGACCACCAGCAGGTCGATCTGGTCGAAGGGCAGACACGGGGCGTGGGACTTGTAGAGGTTCAGGAGCCGGCGCTCGGCCTCGGGGAACTCCTCGGGGGGCACGCCCTCGACCACGGCCAGTTGGTGGTGGCTGTTCTCCACCAGGGCTACGCCCAGGAGGAAGTCGGCCCTGGCCAGCAGGTGCGCGGCGATGCGCGGCATGAGCTCGGTCAGCCCGCGCCGCCCGTAGACGTGCACGTTGCGCGCGCCCATGGCCTTGCCCAGGCCCACGGCGACCATCTTGTGCAGGCCGCTTTCGATCTCGGCCTCGAAGTTGGTGTGGGCCTTGACCCGGGCGATGATCACGATGCCATCGGCCTCGTAGGCGTTGCGGTCGATGTGCGCCTCCACGTTGTGCTCCACCTCGCCGAGGTTCACGGTCTCCATGCTCGAACGCACGGGCGCGCCCATGGCCTCCGGGGTGATGCCGAGGTGCGCCAGCACCTGGACCTGGCCCTCGGCCGTGCCGCCCCCGTGGCTGCCCATGGAGGGCACGATGAAGGGGCGCGCGCCGAGCGCCTGGAGGCGCCGGATCACCCCGCGCACGACCGCGGGCAGGTCGGCGATGCCCCGGCTGCCCACGGCCACGGCGATCTCGGGGGCCGCGGGCAGCCGGGAGAGGTCGATCCGGGCGATGGCCCGGTCCAGGGCCGCGTCCAGGTCGTCCAGTTGCGCCAGTTCCGGCTGTTTGATGCGCACTCCCCAGAAAGGGGGCAGGGGTTGGTCGGCCAGCCCGGGGACGTGCAGTTCCGGAAACGTGGGGCTTGGGTAGGTGTAGGCCATTTTCTTACCGTTCCTGTTGCGGGTCTGCCGGGGCTAGAGCGCCTCTTCGGGCTGGGCCAGGACGCACTGCTTGGCCGCCCGGGCCGCCTTGCGCTTGCACCACAGCGCGTAGACCACGGAAAGCGCGGCCGCGGCGAAGAAGCCCAGGGCGATGGGCCGGTCCAGGTAGCCGGAGAGGTTCCCGTGGCCCATGACGATGCTCACGCGCAGGTGGTTTTCGGCCATGCCGCCGAGGATCAGCCCGAGGACCAGGGGCAGCAGGGGGAAGCCCGTGCGCTTGAAGACGTAGCCGAGCAGGCCCGTGGCGAAGAAGACCCAGACGTCGGACATGCTGCTGTTGAGCGCGTAGCAGCCGATGACGCACAGCCCGAGGATCACGGGGTAGAGGATGTACCTGGGGATCATCAGCGCCCGGATGAGCACGCGGATGAAGTAGACCTGCAGGAGCATCATGAAGATGTTGCTGATGAAGTAGGAGCCGAGGATCACGAGCAGCAGCTCGCTGTGGTCGCGCAGCAGGAGCGGGCCGGGCTGCACGCCGTGGATCATGAACGCGCCGAGCATCATCATGGTCGTGGCGTCGCCCGGGATGCCGAGGGTCAGCAGGGGGATCAGCGCGCCGCCCGTGGCCGCGTTGTTGGCGGTTTCCGAGGCGATGATGCCCTCGGGGTTGCCCGTGCCGAAGCTGTCGGGATCGTCGGCCGCAGCCTTGGCCTGGGAGTAGGCCACGATGTTCGACAGGCCGGGTCCGATGCCGGGCAGGATGCCCACGCCGATGCCGATGAGCGCCGAGCGCAGCACGTTCTTCACCGAATGCCTGAACTCGCGGGCCACGCGGAGGAACTCGCGCATGGTGAAGTTCACGTCGATGATCTTGAAGGGCTTCTTGATCTGTTCCACGTCCGTGAGGATCTGCGAGACCGCGTACATGCCGATGAGCACGGGCATGACCGAGAAGCCGGCCTGCAGTTCGGAGATGCCGAAGGTCAGGCGCGAGACGCTGTCCGTCTCGCTCAGGCCGACCATGGCCATGAGCATGCCCACCGTGGCGGCGATCAGGCCCTTGGTCAGGGACTTGTCCGAGATGGAGATGATGCAGCTCAGGGTGAAGACGACCAGGGCGAAGTATTCGAAGGGGCCGAACTTCAGGGCGAAGGAGCCGAGGATCGGCGCGAGCAGGGCCAGGGCGAAGAAGGAGATCAGCCCGCCGAGGAAGGAGGCGAAGACCGCGTAGCCCAGGGCCTTGCCCGCCTCGCCCCGCTTGGCCATGGGATAGGCGTCGAAGGTGGTGGCCACCGACGAGGGCGTGCCCGGGATGTTCAGCAGGGCGGCGGAGACGAGGCCGCCGGAGATGGAGCCGATGTACACGGCCACGAGCATCACGAGGCCCTGGTTGACGTCCATGCCGAAGGTGATCGGAACGAGCAGCGCCACGGCCATGGTGCTCGTGAGCCCGGGCATGGCCCCGACCACGAGGCCGCCGAAGACGCCCAGGAGCATGATCAGAAAATTGAACGGAGTGGCGATGACGAAAATCTGGCTGAGGTCGAGCATGGCGTCCCCCTACGGCAGGAACAGTTTGAGGAGTGTGGCGAAAATGAACTGCAGGGCCAGGGTGATGGCGACGGAGGTGACCGCGTAGATCGCCAGGTTCCGGCGCCGCACCGGGCCGAGCAGAGACATTCCGGCGAACAGGAAGGGGATGGTGGCATAGAGGTAGCCGAGCAGCGGCAGCAGGCAGAGGTAGACGGCGGTCAGCCCCACCAGGGCCCAGCGCAGCACGATGGCGTTGCCGTCCACCGGGGTCCTCGCGGCCCCGGGCGCCTGCGCCGCCTTGAACTTCACGCTCTGGCACAGCAGGACGATCGAAAGGACTGCCAGCACCCCGATGAGCAGCCGGGGAAAGAACACGGGCCCGAGCGCGTACATCATGGTCGTGTCTATTTCTCCGCTCTGCCGGTAGAGCACCCCTGACAGGGCCAGCAACACCAGGCCCATGGAAAAGTCACCCGTTTTGATTCTCATTGTCCTTTCTCGTCTGATTGCTTGTCGGTGGGCACGGTTCCGCCCGATTCCGGGCGGAGGGGGGCGGGGCGTCTCCGACGGACGGCGCCCCACCCGGTTCCACGGTTGGCCGCGAAACTACTTCAGCAGGCCGTTCTCCTTGGCCAGCTCCTTGTACAGAGCGGCTTCCTTGGCCCAGATCTTCCTGGTTTCCTCGGGGGTGCGGTAGTAGGGGACGAGGCTTTGTTCCTTCAGGGCCTCCCTGGTCGAGGGATCGGCCACGGCCTTCCGGAAGGCCGTGGTCAGCACCTCGATGTTCTTCTGGGGAGTGCCCTTGGGGGCGAAGACCGAGTACAGGAAGTCATAGGAGGCGTCCACGCCCTGTTCCTTCAGGGTGGGGATGTCCGGAGCAAACGGGGAGCGCTCGCTGTTGACCATGGCCAGGACGCGGAGGTCGCCGGATTCCAGATACGGCTTGACCGAGGCGAAACCGACCGTGGAAATGTCGCTGTTGCCGCCCAGCAGGCTGACGATGCGGCCCTTGTCGCCGTTTGCCGGGATGTACATGACGTTGAGTTTGCCCACGGAATGGCTGATGTTCAGGAAGGTGAAGTGGGAGACCGCGTTCAGAGCCAGGGCCCAGCGGACCTGGCCGGGATGGGCCTTGATGTCGGCAAAGGCGTCGGCCGCGGTCTTGTAGGGGCTGTCGGCGCGCACGATGAGCGCGGTGCTGCCCATGGCGGTGATGGCCACGGGTTCGAAGTCCTCCCAACTGAACTTGGCCTTGGTGACCATGGGGGCCACGGCCAGGTTGCCCGGGTGCTCCCAGAGCACGGTGTAGCAGTCGGCCCGGGCGCGGTTGACCTGATAGGCGCCGTTGAGGCCGGCTGCCCCGTCGATGTTGGAAACCACCAACGGTTCGGGCAGCAGGTTCTTCATGTGGTCGCCGATGATCCGGGCGGAGATGTCGCTGCCTCCGCCGGGCTTCCAGGGCACGACGACCTGGATGGCCTTGTCGGGATAGTCGGCCGCGAACACGGGCAGCGCGGTCGCGGTGAGGATCGCCAGAAGCACGGCAACAAAGACTTTGCGCATGACTCACTCCTTGGAAGTACGTGAATGACATTCCCCGCCTTACAGGCCAGGTCCCCGAAGATACACTTCAATATTGTCGTCGACGTTCATGGTTTCGCCCTTGGTGAGGCGGCCGGAGGCGTACTGCAGCACGTCGGCCAGCAGCCGTTCCCCGGCGTGGGCGATGGGTTCGCGCTCGGAGATGACCGTCCCGGAACTGAAGTCCATTTCCTGGTGCGCCTTGGCGAAGGTGCGCGGACTGCCGGTCATGAACAGGGTGGGCGTCACCAGCCCGGTGTTGGCGGTGGGCATCATGGCGTCGTCCGGGAACCAGCCGCCGCCCACCTGGAAGATGTTCAGCACGGAGCCGGATGCGGCGAAACCCAGGAACAGCGCCGTGGAGGACATCCAGGAATCCATGTAGTAGAGCCCCCGGCCCGCCGGGATCTCGGCATACTTCACGCAGCCCCGGATGGGCGAGGTGCCGGACTTGGCGATGGCGCCCAGGGACTTTTCCTCCAGGGTGGTCAGCCCGGCCTGGATGTTGGCCGGGATCGGGTTGATGGTCCGGATGTCCTCGCCGGTGGAGCGGGCCTCCTCCTCGACGCGGGCCACGGCCTCGAGGAACTTGCGCCCCTCGGCCTCGTCCGCGAAGCGCTTGACCACCAGGTGCTCGGCGCCGATGACCTCGGTGGTCTCGGCGAACATGGCCCGGCCGCCGGCCTGCACGAGGCGGTCGAAGAGCTCCCCGACCACGGGGTTGCCGGACATGCCCGAGGTGGCGTCGGAATAGCCGCACTTGACGGCCATGTTCAGGGCGCCCAGGTCCACCTCCCGGCGGAAGCATTCGCTGGCCTTCTGGGCCAGCTGGCGCGCCTTGCGCATGGCCAGTCCCACGGCCTGCTGGAAGCCGCCGCAGGAGTCCATGAACACGGTCTCCATGGGCTTGCCGCACTTGGCGATCTCGCCCACGAAGGCGTCGTAGGCGAACTCGGGGTAACCGCCGTCCTTCTTGTTGCCCACGATGAGCACGGCGCCCACGTTGGCGTTCCTGGCCAGGCCGATCATGGTCCGGGCAATGGTCTTGCGGTCCTCGCCGTCCCGGCCGTTTTCGTTGGGTTGGACAAAGCAGCGCGTGCCGCGGACGAGTTTGGCGACAAGGGCGGCGAGGTTCGCCGCGCCCCGTCCATTGGCCATGATCAGCGTGTAGTTACGGATTCCGACGGAGCCGTCCGCCCGGATATAACCCAAGAACTTCATTATTTTACCTCCGGTATATCGCCGCGGCCGCGCTTGCCTTCCACATTGTGGACGTGCACGCACTCACCTGTTTGGATGGCCATGGCCGCCTTGCCCACCACTTCCTTGTACTTGATGATGTCCCCGCCGGCCGGGATGTCCTGCAACGCGGCCTTGAACCCGAAGGGGACCGCGTCCTTGGCGATGAAGGTGGCGGTCCGACCGTCCACTGTGTAGGAGACTTCATCGCCGGCAACGATGTCTTCGACAGCGCAGCCAACATTGTCTTTGGAACTCATGACAATAATAGCCTTCATTGTTTCCTCCGTGCTGAAGGTAGATTGCCCCTGCGATAGCAAGAGCTTTGCCAATGCTGGCACAAAATTGTAATCATTTGTTTTTAAAGGAATAAAAACGTAACATTCGCCCCTGGCCGCGCCGAGGCGCGGCGGGGAGGGGAAGAAATTCATTTCATTTTGCAAGGCATTTTGAAATAATGATTTCAATCTGAAGTGATCGGTGAGACGGACGGGGGCCGTAACACGGCGCCGCCGCGCGACGTCCGAGCCGCATCACGCGGACGCTCCATGCGGCTTTTCGCGCGCTTTCCGCGCTGCCGTTCCGTGCGCCCGGCTGATGCGGCTGTCCGGCGCGGCCATCGGAAAGCCGGTTCGTGCGACAAATCTTCGCTTGCGGCTTGCCCGGGAGCGGGGGCCGGGGTATCCTTGCAACCTGCCGCGTGCACAGCCAGCGGACGCGGCCGCCACGCACCGGAGCCATCGTGACCGCCAGAATCCCCGACCATTCCAGCCGCGCCGCCGACCGAGCCGGCCGCGCCGGGCGTCCGAACGCCGGGCGCACGGAAATCGTCGGCCGCGCCGTGGCCGACGGGCCCGCGCCGCGCGCCGTGCCGCTCTATGGCTCGCGCATCTCCGCGGGCTTTCCCTCGCCCGCGGACGACTACATCGAAGCCGCCCTGGACCTGAACGAGTTCCTGGTGCGCAATCCGGCCGCCACCTTCATGGTCCGCGTCGGCGGCGACTCCATGACCGGTGCGGGCATCCACGATGGCGACGTGCTCGTGGTGGACCGCTCCGAGGAGCCCGCGCACGGGCGCATCGTGGTCGCGGTGCTCGACGGCGAGCTGACCGTGAAGCGGCTGCACCGGAAGAACGGCGAGTGGATGCTCGTGCCGGAAAACCCGGCCTACGCGCCCATCCGCGTGAACGAGGGCCAGGAACTCAACGTCTGGGGCGTGGTCACCGGCGTGGTGCGGAGGTTCTGAGATGCGCGCCGCGCCCGGTCCCGACCTCTACGCCATGGTGGACTGCAACAACTTCTACGCCTCCTGCGAGCGCGTCTTCGATCCCGCGCTGGAAGGCCGCCCCGTGGTCGTGCTCTCCAACAACGACGGCTGCGTCATCGCCCGGTCCGAGGAGGCCAAGGCGCTGGGCATCGCCATGGGCGAGCCCGCCTTCAGGCGCGAAACCTTCTTCGCCCGCCACGGCGTGCACGTGCGCTCCTCCAACTACGCGCTCTACGGCGACATGTCCGCCCGGGTCGCCCAGGTCCTGGAGTCCTTCTGTCCGGACGTGGAGCGCTATTCCATCGACGAGTGCTTCCTGCTCCTGCGCGGCTCGCGCCTGGCGACCCCGGAGCGCCTCCTGGCCCTGGCCGCCGGGATCCGGCGCACGGTGCGCCGCTGGACGGGCATCCCGGTCTGCGTGGGGCTGGCGCGCACCAAGACCCTGGCCAAGGTCGCCAACCGGCTGGCCAAGAGGAATCCGGACTGCGGCGGCGTGCGGCTGCTGGACGACCCGGCCGACGTGGAGGCGCAGCTCGCGCGTTTCGACGTGGGCGACGTCTGGGGCGTGGGGCGTCGCAACGCGGCGCGGCTGCGCGCCATGGGCGTGGACACGGCCCTGAAGCTCGCGCGCCTGCCCCGGGAACTGACCCGGCGCACCCTGACCGTCACCGGCCTGCACACCGTGCTGGAACTCGGGCGCATTCCGTGCATCTCCTTCGAGGCCGCGCCGCCCCCGGCCAAAAGCCTGGTCAGCTCGCGCTCCTTCGGCACGCGCGTGCGCGACCTGCCCAGCCTGGAGGAGGCCGTGTCCTTCCACGCCCAGCGCGTGGCCGAGAAGCTGCGCTCGCGGCGGCTCGTGGCGGGCGCGGTGCAGGTCTTCATCCAGACCAACCCCCACCAGCCCGACCCGCAGCACTCCGGCTCCGGCTGCCTGGCCCTGGACGCGCCCACCGCGCACACGCCGGACATCCACGCCCGGGCCCTGCGCATCCTGCGCTCGGTCTACCGGCCCGGATTCCTGTACCAGAAGGTCGGCATCCTGGCCCTGGACCTGACCCCCGAGGGGCGCCGCCAGCTTTGCCTGGACGAGCCGGACGGCGAGACCCGTCGGGCGCGCGAGGCGCTCATGCGTGTGCTCGACGGGGTCAACGCGGCCTACGGCCGGGGCACGCTGCGCCTGGCGGCCTCGGGGCTGGGCAAGCGGCCCTGGCACATGCGCCAGGCGTATCGCTCCCCGCGCTTCACCACCTCCTGGGACGAGTTGCCCGTGGCCCGCTGAGGGCGTGGGCCCGGCGCGCTGCATCCGGCCCGGCGCGCCGCATTTGGACAGGGCCGCGTCCGGCGGTCGGCCCCCTCGTCCCTCCGGCTCCCGGATCGCCTCTTTCTCGTCTTCGGCTGGTGCGTCCGACCGCTCCGTGGCCCGCGCATCCGGCGCGTTCGTCCAACCGCGCGTAGCCGCCGCGTCCCGGCGCGTCCCGGCGCGGGGTTTGCGGGTGGCCGCGTCCCGCCTGCTCTTCGCCGTTCCCGTCCCTCCTGTCCGTCGGTGTCCCGCCGCCCCTCGTGAGCGGGTAGACCCGGGCGCGCAGCGTCCCGTGGCGGCGTGCGCCGCAGGTCTCCGGCTACCCGCAATTTGAAAGTTATTGTCAGTTTGCTCTCCAAAAGAACTGTTGCAATTTGCTTTTGCAGACGTTATTACCTGCATCTGTTGATAATGATTTTCAACTACGCCGCTGCAGCCGCCAGGCTGGGCGGCGGGAGCGCCCGATGCCGGGTGCACCCGTGGGACGGCCCTGCACGGGGGCGCACCCGCGGCGAATGCGAGCAAAGGGGGGGATGCATGGCGGCGACGCGACGGGATGGCGAAGGTCTGGGAGGCAGGTTCATGGACGCCTTGGCCGACGCGGGCGTGGGACTGAAGATGCGCCTGCTGCTCCTGACCGTGGGGCTGGTCCCGGCCCTGGCCGGGCTGCTCGCCCTGCACCAGGCCGGGCCCGCGCCCGTGCGCAGCGCCCTGGCCCTCTACGTGGCCGCCTTCGTGCTCCTGTTCTACCCGCTCTCGCGCCTGCTGGAGGAACTCGTGGTCCTGCGCCAGACGCGGCGCATCAACGAGTTCGTGGACGGCGTCAAGGGCGGCTGCCGGACCGTGGATTTCGACCTGCCCGAGGAGCGCGGCGAGGAGCACGACTTCCTGCGCCTCAAGCGCAACATCTTCTGGATGGTGGACGGCCTGCGGCGGCGCGAGCACGAGGTCCGCGACACCCTGGCGCGCCTGGCCGAGGCCCAGCGCCAAGTGCTGGAGTCCATCGAATACGCCGGGCTCATCCAGCGCTCCTTCCTGCCCGGGCGCGCGCGCATGGGCGAGGCCCTGGGCGGCCACATGCTCCTTTGGATCCCGCGCGACGAGGTCGGCGGCGACACCTACTGGGTGCGCCGCACGGACGGCGGCGTGTTCGTGGCCGTGGTGGACTGCACGGGCCACGGCGTGCCCGGCGCGTTCATGACCCTGATCGTCAACTCCCTGTTCGAGCGCGAGCTGGACGACGCCTGCCGCGACGACCCCGGCCGACTGCTCTCCAAGATGAACCGGGCCATCAAGACGGCCCTTTCCCAGCACGGCCGGACCCTGTCCACCGGCGGCCGGGCCCGCTCCGACGACGGGATCGAGGGCGCGGTGTGCTTCGTCAACCACAGGACCCGGACCCTGCACCTGGCCGGGGCGCGCGGTTTCGTTTTCGTGGCCGGTCCAGACGGCGTGCGCGAGTTCCGGGGCGACCGCACCGGCGTGGGTTTCGTGCGCGTGCCCGAGGACCAGAGCTTCGCCAACCGCGCCGTGTCCCTGAACGGCGGCGAGACCGTGTACCTGTCCACCGACGGATTCACGGACCAGATCGGCGGCGGCAAGCGGCTGCCCTTCGGTCGCCGCAGGCTGCGCGAATGCCTGCGGGAGCTGGCCGGAACGCCGCTGCCGGAGCAGGAGGAGCGCCTGCGCCGGATCTTCGAAACCTACCGGGGCCGCGAGCCCCAGCGCGACGACGCGACCGTTCTCGGATTCGCCGCGGAGGCAGCAGATGATCGACAAGTTGCATGATTTCTACGAAAATTTGGCGGAGGACGGGGTCGTCTTCTGCTTCAGCGGCCCGGCCACCCAGGGCGTGCTGGAAAGCATCGGCGAGGCCCTCAAGCGCAAGCTGGAGCTGGAGGCCGCGGGCCTGACGGCCACGCAGCGCGTCTTTTCGCTCTTCGTGGAGCTGATGCAGAACATCATCCGCTATTCGGCCGAGCGGGCCGAATGCGGCTCGGCGGAACCGTTCGACGCCGGACCGGCCGATGGTCCGGCGAACATTCCGGGCGAGGACTGCCGTTCCGGCGTGGTCGTGGTCGGCCGTTCGGACGCGCGCTACTTCGTGCTCTGCGGCAACGTCGGCCCCCTGGACCGCTGCCTGGGCATCCGCGACGCCATCGCCATGCTCGGGGCCATGGCCCCGGAGGAGCTCAAGGCGCACTACAAGCGCATGCGCCGCGAGACACGCAGCCCCGAGAGCAGGGGCGCGGGGCTCGGGCTCATCGAGATGGCCCGCCAGTCCAGCGAGCCCCTGCAGTGCCACGTCAAGCCCCTGGGCTCCGAGACGGCCTTCGTCTCCATCCGGGCGGTGGGGTAGGGCCATGCAGAGACTGACCATCGAGCGCACTCGTTCCACGCTGGCCGTGGATTTCGATCCGCAGGGCGTCCTGCGCATGCACGGGGAGTCCTATCCCGAGAATTCCCTGAAGTTCTTCCAGCCCGTGCTGACCTGGTTGGAGGAGTTCCTGGCCGCGGCCGGGCCGGACCGGCCCCTGCGCGCGGACCTGGACATCGTCTATTTCAACTCCTCCAGCTCCAAGGCGCTCATGAACTTCTTCGACATGCTCGACGAGGCCGCGCGCGGGGGCGCGCCCGTGACCGTGGTCTGGCGTTACCACGAAGAGAACGAGATCGCCCGCGAATGCGGCGAGGAGTTCGCCGAGGACATGGAGGCCGTGTGCTTCGAGATGGCCCCCTACGGCGACGGAGGGGCCAATGGCGCATGACCGGGTCTCGCTCTTCGGGGCCGAGGAGGGCGTCATCGCCTGGGCCGAGGAGGCCCTCGGCCCGGGCCGCACCGAGCCCCTTTCCGCTGCGGAGGGCGCGCGGCTGCTGCGCGAATACCGCAAGCTCTACCGCCAGTGCACCCGGCTGGTGACCCTGGGCGACCGCATGCAGCGCCAGCTCAACGGGCTCAACGAGCAGTTGGCCGCCAGCGAGAAGAAGTACCGCGACATTTTTGAGAACGTGGTCCAGGGCATCTTTCTGGCCGCGCCCTCGGGCCGCGTCAACGACGCCAACGTGGCCATGGCCAGGCTGCTGGGCTGCGACGGCCCGGGCGAACTCATGGCCGGCCCCGGGCTGCTCGCGTTCCTTTCCGACGAGGAGGACTGGCGCGCGCTGCTGGAGGCCCTGCTGGTCGAGGGCGGAGTGAGCGGGCACGCCCTGCGCATGAACCGGCGCGACGGCCGGGCCCTGTGGGTCGAGCTCTTCGCCCGGGCGCATTTCAACGGCGCGCGGCTGGTCCAGGTGGAGGCCCTGGTCTCGGACGTGACCGAGCAGCGCGCCGCCCTGGAGACGCTGCGCGAGCAGGCCCGGGTGGACGTGCTCACCGGGCTCTATAACCGCCGCTATTTCATGGAATTGAGCCACCGCGAGGTGGCCCGCGCCCGGCGCGAGGGGCGGCCCGCGAGTCTGGTCTACTTCGACGTGGACCACTTCAAGGCCGTCAACGATCGGTTGGGCCACGAGGCCGGGGACGAGGTGTTGCGGACCTTGGCCGCCCTGGCGCGGGCCTCGGTGCGCGACCTGGACATCGTCGGCCGCCTGGGCGGCGAGGAGTTCGCCGTGCTCCTGCCGGACACGGACCGGGCCGGGGCCTGCTGCCTGGCGGAAAAGCTGCGCGCGGCCTTCGCCGGGTGCCCGGTGGCCACCTGCGGCGGCGAGGTGCGCTGCACCGCGAGCTTCGGCCTGGCGGAACTGGGCGGCCGCGCGGATTGCCTCCTGGCCATGCTGCGCCGTGCGGACGCGGCCCTGTACCGCGCCAAGGCGGGCGGCCGCAACGCGGTCTGCGCGCACTGCGGCGCTGCGGCGGCCGAACCGGGGGCGGCGCTGGAGGTCGACGCGGCCTCTCCGCCGAGCCGGGGCCGGGGGGCGCAGGAGCCGGGCACGGCCTAACCGGACCCGGCAGCGAGTCGGCCCGGCGGATTCGGGCGACCGGGCCCGGCCGGGTAGGGCGGGGGCGTTACGGGCTGGGGCCGCTCCGGGATGGCGCGCGGGAAGGGCGTGGGCTGCGCCGGCCATGGCCGGCCGGGCCCGGACCGTGGACCGAACTGTGGGAAGGCCCGTCCGGGCGGTCATGGGGCATCGTTTTGCGCCCACTCGAGGCGGGGCGATTCGTCCGGCAGTGCCCCGTCCCAGGGCTCCCGGCCAGCCCGGCTGATCGGCCGGTCGCCGCCCCGGCGGGCGGGCCGGGAGGGGCGTGCGCCGCACGCCCCTCTGGAGCCGGGCGCAAGCCTGTCCCGACGGCTCCCGGCGCATCCTGCGCGTGCGTGGCGCGTGCGGGGCGCGGTCGGGGCCTCGGGGCGGCCGGGGGCGGATGGCGCCTGGCCCTGGCGGCTCTCCGCGCGGGAAATCGGAAGGACTTTTCTTTTGCGCGGAAAACCCTTGCGTTTGCGGGAGCCGAATGATAGTCCTTCTCATCTGAAATTGAATTTCAATATCCGGTTGCGACGCGGATGCCGCCGCCGGACCGCAGGCGGCGCGACGGCCGCGGGAGGACACCATGCTTATGCGACGTTCCTGGCCTTTCGGCGATGCGGAAGAGATGCACGACTGCTTGACGCGGCTGCGCCCCGGCGACCGCGGGGCCGTGGCCGAGGTGCTTGCGGGCTGCAAGGCCCGCTGCCGCCTGGCTTCGCTCGGGCTCGTGCCGGGCTGCAGCTTTCAGGTCGTGGCCAACGCCGGCCGCGGACCGCTGTTGCTCCGCGTGGGCGAAAGCCGCGTGATGGTCGAACGCAACGTGGCCAACAAGGTGCGCATCCACCGTCCGGAATAATTTTTTTCTTCAAATAATAAAAATGATTTTCAAACTCGAATTGCGCCCGTGGGACGCGCGGGGGATGCATGGCTGATCAGTTGCTCGTGGCGCTTGCCGGACAGCCCAATTCCGGCAAATCGACGGTCTTCAACATGCTCACCGGGGCCCGCCAGCACGTGGCCAACTACCCCGGCGTCACCGTGGAGAAGAAGGTGGGGCGGTTCAGCTTCAACGGTTCAGCCGTGGAGATGGTCGACCTGCCCGGAACCTATAGCCTGACCTCCTATTCCCTGGAAGAGCGCGTGGCCCGCGACTTCGTGATCCGCGACAGGCCCGCGGTGATCGTCAATGTGGTCGACGCCTCGAACATCCAGCGCCACCTCTTCCTGACGTTTCAGCTTTTGGAGATGGGCGCGGCGGTGGTCATCAGCCTGAACATGATGGACGTGGCCAGGGGCCGCGGCCAGGAGATCGACGTGGAGCGGCTGGAGCGGCTGCTGGGCGTGCCCGTGGTACCCACCGTGGGCCGCAAGGGCCTGGGCGCGGACGAACTGCGCCGCGCCCTGGCGCGCCACGGCGGGGCCCCGGACACGGCGGACCGCGCGGCTGACGCGCAGCCCGGCGCGCCGTTCCGCCCGGACTTCCGGGTGGACTACGGCGATCTGGAGCCCGCCATCGCGCGTCTGGAGGCCATGCTCGACGGTGAATCCTCCCTCGGCCTGCCCGCGCGCTGGCTGGCGGTCAAGCTGCTGGAAGGCGACGAGGGCGCGCGGAGGCTCGCGATGGAGCGCATGGAGAACGCCTCGGCCCTGCTGGAGGCCGCCGCCGGACTGCGCCGCGACTTCCGCCGCGAGGCCGCGCGGTCCGCGGACAGCTACATCGAGGAGCGGCGCTACGCCCAGGCCTCGGCCATCGCCGGGGAGTGCGTGCACGCGCCCCGCGCCGGGCAGGCGACCCTCTCGGACAAGGTGGACCGCATCGTCTGCCACCGCGTGCTGGGCTACCCCATCCTCTTCGGCGTGCTCTACCTGATGTACTATCTCTCCATCGAGCTGGGCTACGA
The DNA here is from genome assembly GCA_015709205.1 of Desulfovibrionaceae bacterium. GTDB lineage: Bacteria > Desulfobacterota > Desulfovibrionia > Desulfovibrionales > Desulfovibrionaceae > JACCQO01. The sequence continues at coordinate 128,641 of JACCQO010000001.1, read as the reverse complement.
GCTGACCAACTACTCCTGGCCCGTGTTGGCCAAGTTCCGCGAGATCGTGGCCAACATCCTGCCCATGGAGGGCTTCGCCTCGGATCCCATGCTCCGCGCCCTGGTGCTCTGGCTCGTGGACAGCGTCAACGCGCTGCTCAACTACATCCCCATCTTTCTGCTGCTCTTCAGCTACATCGCCTTTCTGGAGGACCTCGGCTACATGCCGCGCATGGCCTTCCTGCTGGACGCCTTCTTCCGGCGCTTCGGCCTGCACGGCCAGTCCACACTGCCGCTGGTGCTCGGCGGGGTCTACGTGGGCGGCTGCGCCGTGCCCGGGGTCATGGCCAGCCGCGCCGTGTCCGACGAGCGCGCCCGCCTGGCGACCATCCTGGTGGTGCCGATGATGAACTGCCTGGCCAAGGTCCCGCTCTACGTGCTGCTCATCGGCGTGTACTTCACGGCCTACAAGGCCCAGGCCCTGTTCTTCATCGCCACGGTGACCATCCTCATGGCCCTGGTCACGGCCAAGCTCCTGAACCTGAGCGTGCTCAAGGACAAGGAGACCGCGCCCTTCATCATGGAGATGCCGCCCTACCACGCGCCCACCGTGGGCAACATCGTGCGCAGCGGCCTGGAGCGGGTCTGGCTCTACGTGCGCAAGATCACCACCGTGGTCGCCGCGGTCTCGGTCATTCTCTTCGTGCTCATGCAATTCCCGGGCGTCTCCTCCGAGCGTCACGCCGAGATCGACGCGCAGGTGCACGCGGCCCAGGCCGCCTTCTTCAAGGCCGCGTCCAGGACGTCCTACGGCCCGGCCGTGGACACGCCCGAGAAGATCGACGACCTCTTCGCCTACCAGGACCGCTACAAGTCCGCACGCACGGGCATCACGGACAAGGCCGCGGCCCAGGCCGTGGACGAGCGCTTCATCGCCGAGAACGAGCCGTTCTTCACCATCCTCAAGCCCAAGGGCGACAAGGAGGCCAAGGCCGTGGGCCGCGCCTTCAAGAAGCTGCGCGGCGAGCGGCTGCGGCTGCGCGCCGAGGTGCGCGAGGAGGTCATCAACCGCAGCTTCCTCGGCTCCATGGGCCGCCTGCTCGAACCCGTGACCCAGTGGGCGGGCTTCAACTGGCGGGTCAACGTGGCCCTGCTCTCGGCCCTGGCGGCCAAGGAGAACGTGGTCGCCACCCTGGGCGCGCTCTACCAGCCCACGGAATCCGCCGCTATGGACGACGCGGCGGCTCAGGCGGACGCGCCGGAAGAGGGCGGTGCGGCGGCGGACGGCGCCGGGCCCGAGCAGAGCGCGGTGAAGAACGCCCAGGGCAGGACCGAAGCGCCGGTGCAGGGCGGGGCCAAGGCCCTGGAGCAGCGCATGGCCGAGCAGGAGACGGGATTCACCCCCCTGCACGCCCTGGCCCTGATGCTCTTCATGGCCCTCTATCCGCCGTGCATGGCCACGACCATGGTGGTCAAGGTGCAGTCGGGCTCCTGGAAGTGGATGTTTTTTTCCCTGGCCTACATGACCGGCCTGGGTGCCGTGGTCGCCACCCTGGTCTTCACGGGCGGGCGCACGCTCGGCCTCACCGGCGTGGAGGCCATGGCCTGGTTCTACGGACTCGTGGTCACCGCGACCATTGTCGCGGGGCTGATCAAACCCCAACCCACCGATTCCTGACGGGAGGACATCATGCGTCTGTTCATCGCCACGCTCGCCCTGGCGGGCGTCCTCGGGGCCGCCTCGGCGGCCATGGCCCACACGCCGCTCTTTTCCTGCTTCGACAACGGCGATTCCACCATCTCCTGCGAGGGCGGTTTCTCCGACGGCTCCTCGGCCGCGGGCGTTGCCGTCCATCTGCTCGGCGCCGACGGCAAGGTGCTGGCCGAGCACAAGCTCAACGACTACAGCGAGGTGACCATCAAGAAGCCCGACGGCGCCTACAGCGTGCAGTTCGACGCGGGCGAGGGGCACCGCATCAAGATCGCCGGGTCGGACATCGTGGAGTAGGCTTTTTTTTGAGCCGGATAGCTGAAAATGATTTTCAAATTCGTTCGTTTCGTTCGCGCGGCCGCGCCCATCATGCCGGGGCCACGGCGGCCGCGCGGGCGGACGGGGCCGGGACGCCCCGCAACCCACAACAAACGCCTGACAACCAGGAGGCAACGATGAAGCGAACCCTGCTGGCCGCACTGCTCGTGCTGAGCATCGGCACCCCCGCCCAGGCCCACTTCCAGATGCTCTACACCCCGCAGATGGCCATGGAGAAGGGCGGCACCCTCGACCTCAAGCTGGTCTTCACGCATCCCTTCGAGGCCGGACACACCATGAACATGGGCGCGCCCCAGGAGTTCTTCATGGTCCACAAGGGCGAGAAGACCGACCTCAAGGACACCTTGAAGAAAATCACCTGGACGAGCCTGACCAACTCCGGCGACGCCTACGAGGCCAAGGTCAAGGCCCGCTCCATGGGGGACTACGTGCTCTGCCTGGTGCCCGAGCCCTATTTCGAGGCCAACGAGGACGGCTATATCCAGCAGATCACCAAGGTGATCCTGAACAACGGGGGCATGCCCACGGATTGGGACGCCCCGGTGGGCCTGCCCGCCGAGATCGAGCCCCTGGACAAGCCCTACGCCCTGTGGACCGGCAACGTGTTCCGCGGCGTGGTGCTCTCCGAGGGCAAGCCCGTGCCCGGCGCGGAGATCGAGGTGGAATTCCTCAATCACCCGCCCGTGCCCGGCAAGAACGAATTCCAGAAGGCGGCCCTGGCCACGGCGCCGCAGGACGCCTTCGTGACCCTGACCATCAAGGCCGACGCCGACGGCGAGTTCGTCTTCGGCATTCCCAAGGCCGGTTGGTGGGGCTTCGCCGCCCTGGGTGTGGGTCCGCTCAAGACCTACAAGGGCAAAGACAACTCCCAGGACGCCGTCATTTGGGTCCAGGCAGTTGATATGCAGTAGTCCGTCTTAATTGCGTTAGGCCCGGCCCGGTCCTCCGGGCCGGGCCGCCTCCAGGCCTTCGGGCCTGCAAGGAGGCCGGGCCGCTCCACGTCCGCGCCGCCGCGCGGCGGTCCGGCATGCGCGCGAGGAGGGGCGGGCGGAAAGCGCCCGGCCCGACCTGCAGCGCCAAACGCTTCAGCCAGGAGAGAGCAATGTCCCAGAGCACCGATCGTCCCGACCGTACGGCCGGGTCCTCCGCAGCACCCCGCTCCGGCACCCCCGCGGCGGCCCAGGACGTCGAGCAGGCCGCCGAGCGCGCCCGCCGGGAGCAGCGCCGCTTCCTGGCCCGGTTCATCGCCACGGGCGGCAAGGACACCGGCGGGATCGGGGCGCACGGTTCCATCGGCTCGCCGCGCGAAGCCGCGTCCGCCCTGTCCCCGCAGACCGGGGAAGCGGCCCCCGCGTCCGTCCGCTCCGCAACGGGCCGGAGCTGAGGTCGTCCGCCCCGCCTTTTCCGTCGCACACCACGCTCAGAGAGTCGTCCATGTCCGCATCTTCCGTCGCCGTGTCCGCTGCCGCATCCTCTTCCGCGCCCGTTCCCGCTCCCGCGCCCGGCCTTGCGCCGGGCGGGTCGAGCGGCGTCGGCGTCCGGCACGCCATTCCGGGCCGCATCCGTTTTCGCCTCGCCGCGCTCAAGCGGGGCGCGCGCGGCGCAAGGACCGGCGTGGCCCTGGACCGCCTGCGCAACCTGCGCGGCGTCGTCTTCGTGCGCGTCAACGCCCGGTGCGCTTCCATGGTGGTGCGCTACGACCCCCACGCGCTGGACCGCGCCGAGGTGGAGGCCGAGGTCCTGCGGCTTTTCGGGACCGGCGGGAACCAGGGCGCCGTGCTCGCCGCGCGGCCCGCGGGCAAGGGAGCCTGCCCGGGCCCCAGGGCCTGCCCGTGCCCGGCCGACGACGGCAAGGCGGTGCGCTCGGCCCTGCGCCGTTTCGTGGCCATTTCCGCCGTCGCGGCGGCGGCGCTGGCGCGGCGCGCGGTCACGGGCGCGGCCCTGGCCCAGGGGCCGCTCAGCCCGTTGGGACTGGCGGCCCTGGCCTTCGGCCTGCCGCTGCTCGGCAAGGGCGTGCGCAACCTGAAGGAGAAGCGTTTCAGCCAGGACATCTTTCTCGGGGCCGGGGCCGTGGCCGCCGTGGCCGCGGGCGAGGCGCTCACGGCCTTCGAGATCCTGTGGATCAATTCGGGCGCTGAACTGCTCACGAGCTGGATCGGCGAGCGCTCGCGGCGCAGCGTGGCCGAGATGCTGGAGATCACCTCGCACCATACCTTCGTGCTCGCGGGCGGGGTGGAGGTGGAGCGCGCCGTGGACGATCTCGTGCCCGGCGACATGGTCGTGCTGCACACGGGCGAGAAGGTCTGCGTGGACGGGATCATCGAGGAGGGCGAGGCCCTGTTCGACGAGGCCCCGATCACGGGCCGCGCCGAGCTGGCGCACAAGGGGCCCGGCCAGGAGGTCTTCGCCGGAACCTTCGTGCGCCAGGGCGTGGTCTACGTGCGCGCGGACCGCGTGGGCGACTGCACCTACCTGGCGCGGATCATGCGCAAGGTCCAGGATTCCCTGGAGAGCCGCGCGCCCATCGAGGGTGTGGCCGACCGCCTCGCGGCCACCCTGGTGCGCGTGGGCGGGGCCGCCACCCTGGGCACCTTCCTGCTCACGGGCAGCGCGTGGCGGGCCTTCACCGTGCTGCTGGTCATGGCCTGCCCCTGCGCCACGGCCCTGGCCGCGTCCACGGCCGTGAGCGCCAGCCTGAGCGCCGCGGCCCGGCGGCACATCCTGATCAAGGGCGGCCGCTATCTGGAGGAGATCGGCTCCTGCGACACGGTCTGCTTCGACAAGACCGGGACCCTGACCACCTCCGAGCCCGCCCTGGCCCTGGCGGCTCCGGCCGAGGGCGTGGACGGCGCGACCCTGCTGCGGCTGGCCGTGTCCGCCGAGGCGCACAACCACCATCCCCTGGCCCAGGCCCTCAAGGCCGAGGCCGCGCGGCTGGGCATCGAGCCCCTGGCGCACTCCGTGTGCCACTACGAGCTGGGCATGGGCATGCGCGCCGAGGTGGGCGGGGAGGAGATCGTGGTCGGCAACGCCAAGCTCGCGCGGCTGTTCGGGCTGAACGTGGCGGAACTGGAGGAGGCCGCGCGCGGCCCGCGCGAGCGGGGCATGACCGTGCTCTACGCCTTCCGGGCCGGAGCGCCGCTGGGCGTGCTGGCCTTCGAGTCGCGCGAGCGCGAGGGCGCGCGCGAGGTGGTGCGCCGCCTGCGCGGCCTGGGCGTGCGCCGCTTCATGCTCGTGACCGGCGACGAGCAGGCCACGGCCCGGGACATGGCGCGCCGCCTGGACATCGACGAGGTGCACGCCTCGGTGCTGCCGGGCGACAAGGCGCGCATCGTGGAAGCTGCCATGGCCCGGGGGCACAAGGTGCTCATGGTCGGCGACGGCATCAACGACGCCCTGGCCCTGGCCCGGGTCGACGTGGGCGTGGCCGTGGGCACGGGCGGCTCCGAGGTGGCCGTGGAGGCCGCGGACATCGCCCTGGTGGCCGACGACCTGGAAGGTCTGGCCGACGTCTACGGCCTGAGCCGCCGGACGCTCGCGGTGGTGCGGCAGAATTTCTGGATCGCCACGGGATCGAACGTGGCCGGAGTGGCGCTCGGGGCGTTGGGGCTGCTGTCCCCGGTGGCCGCCGGGCTGCTGCACGTCGGCCACTCCCTGGGCGTGCTGGCGAACTCGTCCCGGCTGCTCGGCTTCGCCGCCGGGGGCCAAGGGGACGCGGAACGGTCAACAGGAGGAGACCATGGATTTTCACGTGCTGGCGGGGCTGCGCAGGTATCTGAGCGTGAAGCACCACCTGCCGGGCAGGATCAGGATCAAGTTCGACGCGGCCATCACCCGGGACCCGGAGGCGCTGCGCCTGGCGCAGTCCAACGGTGAACTGCCCCCGGCTGTGCTGGGCGTGCGCCGGAACATGCTCGCCCGGTCGGTGGTCATCGAATACGATAGCGAGATCATCGATCCGGAATTGTTGGAAGAATTGGCGACCACGCAGGACGACGCCAGGGCCGCGGAATTGGCGGCCCGGCTTTACGCCGCCGTGGGCGGAACGCGGTAACAAAGGAGGTTGACGATGTGCAGTGACGCACAGAGCCCGGACGTCTCCAAGGGAGGCGAGTCGGGCGGTTACGCCAAGGGCGCGCCCCACATGGGGGCGGTTGCGGCAGGACAGGCCTCGGGCCACCAGTCGGCCGGCGGCGAGGCTTCGGGAACGCAGGGCGGCATGCCCCAGGCCGGGGCGTATCAGGCTGGGCAGGCTTCGACAGGCCAGGTTCAGGCCGGACAGGCTCAGGCCGGGCAGGCCCAATTCGGTTCGCCCCAGGCCGGACAGGCCCAGGCGAGCCGGTACGTGGCCGGACCGGACATGGGCCAGCCGCACTACGCCGGGCAGATGCCCGGCGCATCCCCTTATCAGGGCCCCACGTTCATGGGCCAGGGGGGGCCGGGCGGCGAGGCCGGGTCGGCCCCGCAGGGCGCATCCGGCCCGCAGGACCTGGGGCAGGGCGCGTCCGGCCAAGCGACCTATGGGCAACCCGTGTACGGTCAGTCCGTCTATGGCCAGCCGTATGGCCAGCCGTATGGCCAGCCTGCCTATGGGCAGCCCATGTACGGCCAGCCCCTGTACGGCCCGCAGCCCTTTGCCCAGCCCGGGTATGCACCGGTCTATGACTCGCCGGTCCATGACTCGCCTGTCCATGACGCGCCGGGCGGCTACGGGGCCCCCGGCGGGCGGCGTCCCGCGCCGTTCGCGCCGGTTTCCGGCGCTCCGGGCGCGGAGGAGGGCAAACGCTACGGAGAACTCTACGGGCTTATTCAGGAAGCGGCCGACGGCAACGCCGACGTCTCGCGGTTCCTGCGCTTCTTCACGAGCTCGGGCGCCGACTTTTGGAAGGGCGCGGCCGTGGGCGCGGGGCTGGCCCTGCTGCTGACCAACGACACCGTGAAGTCCGCCATCGCGGGCGGGCTCGGAGGGCTGTTCGGGGCCTTCGGCAAGCGGGCCACGGGCGTAGCCGAGGACATCGCCGAGGAGTTGGAGGCCGAGGAAGACAGAAAGGCCGAGGAACGGGCCGCAAGGGAGGCGAAATGAGCAAGATCGGATTGCACGCGGGCGCGCCCCGGGCCGTATTGGCCGTGGGCGCGGCCGGAGCCATCGTCGGCGGCAGCATCGGGGCCGCCCGCAACATCGCGCGCGTGCGCAAGGGCGAGATGACCCGCGAGGCGGCCGTCAAGGACGCCCTGCGCGAGGCCGGGACCACGGGCGCGTCCACGGCGGCCGCCACGGCCGTGGTCGGCGCGCTGAACCTGGGCGGGCTGCTCTCCCTGCTGGGGCTGGTGACCGTATCCGTGGGCGCGAAATACCTCGTGGACAAGGCCCTGGACGCGCGGAGCTGCCGCAAGGCCGCTCCGGCCCTGCCCGCCGGAACCGGCGCGGCGCAGGAAAAGGCCGCGCCCGCAAAGGCCGAGGCCCCGAAGAAAACCGCCGCCAAGGGCACGACCACCAGGAAGACCAGGACCGCCAAGTCCGCCGCCAAGGCGGCCACGCCCAAGAAGACGACCGCCGCGCCCGCGAAATCGGCCGAGCCCGCCGTCGGCGGCGCGGAATAACCAGCAAGGAGAACGTCCATGTCCCACGATTCCGTCCCCAACGCAGTCGGCCCCGGGATCCCGGCCGCCGACGCGCCCCGCGACTACGCCTACACCTACGCGCCCCAATACGCGCCCCAATACGCGGACTACCGCTATCCGGCCGCACAGGTCCCGGCGAACTACTCCCCCTACACCTCGGGCTGGCTGAACTTCCGCGACGGAACCTACCTCAAGGGGTTTGTGGTCGGCGCGGCCGTGGCCGTGGTGGCCACCAACCCCTACGTGCAGAAGAAGATCGTGGCCGGGGCCGTGAAGCTCTGGTCCGCGGTGCAGGGCGGCGTGGAGGAGGTCAAGGAGCAGATCAAGGACATCAAGGCCGAAGTGAGCCGCAAGGACTAGCCCCCTCGATGCGGGCGCCCGCGCCCGGCGGGGCCGCGCGGCCGGGTCTGCCTCCTCGGACCCGGCCCCGGCCCCGCACTCGGCGCGGCGCACGGGGCAAGGAAGCACATTCATGGCGGATATCGGAACGGAAGTCGCACAGGGGCGCGAACGGGCCAGCGAGGCGCACGGCGCGGCGCAGCCTGACATTGCGTCCGACGCGGCCCGCGTCGCCACGGCCACGGGCGCGGCCCGCGCCGATGCCGCGCGGCGCAGGGCGCGCGACCGGCAACTGGCCAAGGTCGGCCTGACCGCCGTCCTCGGCGTACTCACGGTCACGGGCTTCGTGCGTTCGCGCGGGGCGCGGCGGCTGCACCTGGCCGCCGGAGCGGCCCTGCTCGGCCTGAGCCTGTGGCACCACACCCTCTACCAGCGGAGCGGCGACTCCGGAGGCCGGTCCGGCGGCGATTCCGGCGGTTCCCGAGAGTCCGGAGGGCCCCGATGACCCGCGCCGCCGCTGTGCCGGGGTTCCGCGTCGCGCACCGCGTGCCCGGGCGCGTCCGCCTGCGGGGCAACGCCCTGCGCGATCCGGCCCTGGACGCGGACTACCTGGCCGCGCTGCTCGCGGCCATGCCCGAGGTGCGCTCCGTGCGCGTGAACGTGGCGGCCGCGAGCGTGGTGGTCGAGCACGACGGCGGCGCGGGGTTCGAACAGGCCCTGCTGGCCGCGCTCGACGGCCTGCCGCACGAAATCTACCTGCCCGACGCCCGGCGGCCCGACGCGCCGGAACGCGCCGACGTCGTGGCCCTGGCGGCCGCGGCCGTGGCCACGCCGCTGCTGCCCCAGCCCCTGCGCGCCGGGCTGAGCTGGCTCCTGGCCCTGCCCGCGTTCCTCAAGGGGGCCGAGGCGCTGCTTTCCCGGGGCCTGGGCATCGAGGTCCTGGACGCCTGCTCCCGGGCCTTCGCCCTGGCGCGCGGCGACTATTTCACGGCCAACACCGTGGGCGCGCTGGTGGCCCTGGGCGGGTACATGGAGCACTCCATGGAGCGCCGCTCCACGGACCTGCTCGCCGGGCTGCTTCGGCCCGGGGTGGAGACGGTCTGGGTGGAGCGCGACGGCGTGGAGACGGAAATCCCCTATGCCGACGCGGCCCCGGGCGACCTGGTGGTCGTCGGCCCCGGCGAGCTCATTCCCGTGGACGGCGTGGTGCGCCGGGGCGAGGCCTCGGTGAACACCAGCTCCATGACCGGCGAGGCCGCGCCCGCGCACCTGGCCCCGGGCGACGAGGCCCTGTCCGGCTGCGTGGTGGAGGAGGGCAGACTGGTGATCGAGGCCCGCCAGGTCGGCGCGTCCACGAACATGGCGCGCATCTCCGGCTACCTGCAGAAATCCCTGCGCACCACCTCGCGCACCCAGAAGGCCAACGAGCGGCTGGCGGACCGCCTCGTGCCCTACACCTTCGCGGCCGGGCTCGGGGTCTACGCCCTCACGGGCGAGCTCAAGCGCGCGGCCTCGGTGCTCACGGTGGACTATTCCTGCGCGGTCAAGCTCTCCACGCCCGTGGCCGTGCGCGCGGCCATGTACGCGGCGGGCACGCACGGCGTGCTCCTGCGCGGGGCCGAGGCCCTGGACGCCCTGGCCCGCGTGGACACGGTGGTCTTCGACAAGACCGGCACCCTGACGCGCGGCGAGATCGAGGTCACGGACGTGCTGCCCCAGGCGGACGGGCGCGGCGCGGCCATGGCGGCGGACGACCTTCTGGCCCTGGCCGCCGGGGCCGAGGAGCACTACACCCACCCCGTGGCCCGGGCCGTGGTGGCCGAGGCCGCGCGGCGCGGCCTGCCCATGCCGGGCATGAGCCAGGTGGACTTCATCGTGGCCCACGGCGTGTCGGCCTATGTGGACGGCGAGCAGGTGCTCGTGGGCAGCCGCCATTTCGTGCACGAGGACGAGGGCGTGGACTGCTCCGCCACGGACGCGGCGGCCGAAAGGCTGCGCGACGCGGGCAAGTCCCTGCTCTACGTGGCGCGCGGCGGGCGGCTGGCCGGGCTCATCGGCCTGCGCGACAGGCTGCGGCCCGAGGCGGCCGGCGTGCTGCGGGAACTGCGCGGGCTCGGGGTGCGGCGGCTGGTCATGCTCACGGGCGACCACCCGCGCTCGGCCCGCGCGGCGCACGGGCTGCTGCCCGAACTGGACGAATGCCGGGCCGATCTCAAGCCCGAGGACAAGGCCGCCGTGATCGAGCGGTTGCGGGCCGAGGGGTGCGTGGTGGCCTTTGTGGGCGACGGGGTCAACGACGCCCCGGCGCTGCTCACGGCCGACGTGGGCGTGTGCATGCCCTCGGGCGCGGACCTGGCGCGCGAGACGGCCCACGTGGTCCTCCTCCAGGAGGACCTCGGCGGGCTGGTCCTGGCCCGGCGGCTGGGCGAACGCACGGACGCCACCCTGCGCCGCTGCCTCTGGACCTCGGTGGGGGTCAATTCGGCGCTGCTGGTCCTGGCCGGGGCGGGCGCGCTGCCCGCCGTGGCCGCGGCCGCGGTGCACAACGGCACGACCATCGGCATCCTGGCCTACGCCGCGCGCCGCTCCCTGGACCAGGCCGCGCCCGAGGGAACGGGAGCGCCCGAGGGAACGGGCGCGCCGGACGGGCTCGGCCCGCAGACCGCGCCCGCCGTCACCGGCGCGCAGGAGGGGACAGCATGCTGCTGACCATGGACAAGGCCCCGTGCGACACGCCCCTGGTGCTCGTGGCCCTGGAGGACTCGGTGCTCGCGGCGCGGCTGGCGCGCATGGGGCTCAACCCGGGCGACGAGATCGTGCGCCTGGACGAGGAGGTCGCGCCCGGGCCCGTGCGCATCAAGGGCCCGGCCGGCGAGGTCGTGCTTGCGCCGGGCATGGCCGCCAAGGTCATCGCGCACCACGACGACGGCCACATGACGCCGATCCTGGAGATGACCCCGGGCGAGCGCGGCCACGTGGAGGGGCTGCTCTGCGGCGAATCCCTGGAATGGGGGCTGGCCGTGCTCGGGCTGCAGGAGAACGACCGCGTGGAGATGCGCCACCGCATCCCGCCCATGGAATACACCGTGCTCGTGGACGGCGCGCCCGTGCGGCTGCCCGAGGGCGCGGCGGCCAAGGTCTGGGGCCGTCAGGCCGGGCGCGACCTGCAGCTCTGCATGGCCGCCACGGGCAAGCCCTTCGAGGTGCTCCAGCTCCTGGGCGGCGAGCGCGCCGTGGCCCTGCTCGAGCGCAACGGCATCGTGCCGGGCAAGGTCGTGGTGCCGGAGCGGGTCGCCTCCGCGCGGATCATGTGGCGCCACGACCGCAAGCAGATCGTGGTCGAGTCCCGTTCGGGCCTGCGCCTGTACCTTCGGCCCGACCAGGCCCGCCGAATCATCGTGCGCGTGCCCTGACCCGGCGGAAGGAACGGGCGGCGCCTACGTCAGCCCGTACTGCTTGATCTTGCGGTAGAGCGTGGCGATGCCGATGCCCAGGGTGGCGGCGGCGCGCTCCTTGTCCGCCCGGCTCGCGCCCGCGCCGCCGTAGGGCGACAGGGCCCGGGAGATAACGAACTTTTCGATGGTCGCCAGGTGCAGGGTGCCGCTGGTGAGCATCCCCTCCCGGGCGATGACCTTGCGCGGCAACAGCGCGCTGGAGATCACGCAGGGCGAGTCGGCGACGTTGGCGATGTACTCCATGACGTTCTGCAGTTCGCGCACGTTGCCCGGCCAGTGGTAGGCCTCGATGGCCCGCCAGAACCCGTCGCGCACCGTGAGGATGGACTTGTTCAGCCGGTCGAAGCTGCGCTCCAGGAAGTGGCGCGCCAGCAGGAAGACGTCCCTGCCGCGCGCGCGCAGCGGCGGCACCAGGATGGGCAGCACGTTGAGCCGGTAGAAGAGGTCCTCGCGGAACATGCCCTCCTGGACCATGCGCTCCAGGTCGCGGTTGGTGGCCGCGATGACGCGGATGTCCACGGGCGTGGCCGCGCCCGCGCCGATGCGCGTGACCTCGCGTTGCTCCAGCGCGCGCAGCAGCTTGGGCTGCAGGTGCAGCGGAAAATCCCCGATCTCGTCCAGAAACAGCGTGCCGCCCTGGGCCTGCTCGAACTTGCCCATGCGCCCGCGCGGGTCCGCGCCCGTGAACGCGCCGCCCGCGTAGCCGAAAAGCTCGCTCTCCAGCAGGGTCTCGGGAATGGCGCTGCAGTTCACGGCCACGAAGACCTCCCCGGCCCGGTCGCTTTCCGCGTGCAGGGCGCGGGCCACCAGTTCCTTGCCCGTGCCGGACTCGCCCGCCACCAGGGTGGTGGCCGAGGCGTTGGCGAAGCGGCGCACGCGCTCCTTGAGCGCGGCCAGCGCGCCGGAATCGCCGATGAGCACGTCCAGCCCCACGGACTCGGACGAGGCCACCAGCCGGTAGGCGTTGCGGTGCATGACCTGGGCGTCGTGGAACACGAAGACCCGCGCGCAGTCCCCGTAGTTGAGCCGGTGCTCCTCGCCGACCACGTGGAAGGTCCGGCCGCCCAGGGCCAGTTCGTAGCCGTGGTAGTGGAGCACGTCCTGGGCGTCGCGGCGCAGCGCGACCGGGCCGGGGAGCACGTCCCCGTCCACGGCCAGGCCCGAGCCGTCGCCCAGGCTGTGTCCCTCGTCGATCTCCAGGATGGCGCAGGCCGCCTTGTTGCAGCGGATCACCGCGTTGTCCGCGTCCAGCAGGAGCACGCCCTCGTCCACGCGGTTGACCACGCATTCCAGCAGTTCGCCCACGGCGCGGCTGCGCGCCAGTTCGCGCTTTTCCAGGGCCTTGGCCGCCAGCAGGTCGGCCATCTGGGCCAGAAAGTCGAAGAACACGTCGAAGGAGGCCAGGATGTGCTCCTTCTGCGCCTCGGTGAAGCACACGAAGCCGATGACCCCGATCACCGCGCCCTCCAGCAGGATCGGGGTGCTCATCTCGAAGGTCTCCTCGCAATTGCCCCAGCAGGGGCACTCACGGCACATCTCCGCATGCCCGGGCTCACGCACGATCAGCGGCTGGCCCAGGGCCACCACCTTGCGGTAGACGCTGCTGGCCGCATCCATGAACCGGCCGACCTTGTCCGCGAAACGGCCCGTGCCCGCCACGCGGAAGAGGTCCTCGTCCACGATCTCCACATCCACCTGGAGCACGCGCGAGATGACCTCGGCGAACGGTCCGGCCTCGTCCTGCAGGCCGCGCAGCAGGGTGCCGGGCGGGGCGGGGGACGGAACGGGGGGCGGGGCGGCGGCCAGGGACTCGGCCACCACGGCGGACAGCTGGGCGGACAGCGGCGGGGGCCGGTGAGGGGGCCTGCAAGAGGGGAGGGGACGGGGCTGGGAATCGGACGAAAGGGACATGGGTGCTCCTGGCGGATCGGCGTATCAAAATGATATCATAGATGACGTTTTTGTGAAAAACAAGCCCCCGGGGAGCACTATTCACCGCTTGCGGAACCGCACGGCATCCGAAGGGGGAGGAGGACGGGAGCGCCAAGGCGACGGAAAGGCGGGAGATTTTCTCATGGGGCCAAAGCGGGCTGAACCGCCGTGACGGCTGGCATGTTCTGTGCTTTACTCCGTCCATCATGACGATCACGCAACAACCGCGGCGTCCGGCCGGAAGGAGGGCGCTATGAATCGACAGGAACCCGGCCTGGAGGCTCTGGTCCCGTCCGGCTCGCTGGCGAGCCGGGTGGAGGCCCTGGGCTACTGGCTCAACTACGTGAACGAGCGGCTCTGCGCGCTGCTCGTGGCCGCCACCGTGGCCGTGGTCTGGTTCGGCATCGTGGAGCGCTACGTGCTGGCCATGGGCGCGACCTGGACCGAGGAACTGGCCCGCTACCTGATGATCTGGGCGGCGCTCATGGCCGTGCCCTGCTGCACCTACCGGCGCGAGCACATCGGCCTGGACCTGGTCTTCAGCCGGCTGCCGCCGGCCGCGCAGCGCCCGGCGCGCATCGCGCTGGACGCGTTGGGCCTGGCCTTCTTCGCCTTCCTTTCCTTTTACAGCTTCCCCATGGTCCGCCAGGGCGGCAGCCAGTACGCCTCCATCTTCGGCATGACCATGACCGTGCCCTTCCTCTCGGTCACCGTCTCCTGTCTGCTCACGGTGGTCCAGATCCTGGTCTGCATGATGCGCGAATACGGGCGGACCGTGCCCCTGTTCGTCACCCGGGAGGGCGCATGATCCTCGTCGTCGTCATCTTCTTCGGCCTGCTCCTGGCGGGCGTGCCCATCGGTTTCGTGCTCGGCATCGCGGGCGTGGCCGGGCTCTACCAGATCGGCGGGGACAACTTCCTGACCATGGCGCCCAAGCGGTTCTTCGAAGGGCTCAACCTCTTCACCTTCATGGCCATGCCCTTCTTCATCCTCGCGGGCGAGATCATGAACAAGGTCGGCATGACCCAGAAGCTGGCCGACTTCGCGGACTCGCTGGTGGGCTACCTGCGCGGCGGCCTGGCGCACTCCAACATGGTCGCCTCGGTGCTCTTCGCGGGCATGACCGGCGCGGCGGTCTCCGACGCCGCGGCCTTCGGCAACACCCTGGTCCCGGCCATGGTCAAGCAGGGCTACTCGCGGCCCTTCGCCTGCGCGGTCACGGCCGCCGGGTCGATCATCGGCCCGACCATCCCGCCCTCCAACCTCATGGTCATCTACGGTTCCCTGGCCGGGGTCTCCATAGCCGGGCTCTTTGCCGCGGGCATCCTGCCGGGGCTGCTCATCTGCCTGCTCTGCATGGCGCTCATCGCGGGCCTGGGCCGCAGGCTCGGCCTGCCGCGCGCCGCGGGCGGGCCGTCGCTGCGGTCCATCCTGCTGGCCTTCCGCGGCAGCCTCGCCGCGCTGATCATGCCGGTGATCATCCTCGGCGGCATCCTCGGCGGCGTGGTCACGCCCACCGAGGCCGCGGCCATCGCGGTTTTCTACGCTTTCGTCATCGGGCTCTTCGTGCAGCGCAACCTGGCCGTGCGCGAGATCATGGGCATGCTCATCCGCACGGCGCGGATCACGGGCGTGGTCTTCCTGATCATCGCCTCGGCCTCGATCCTGAGCTGGTGGATGACCTTCATGCAGATTCCGCAGCAGATCGCCGCGTTGATCCTGGGCCTGTCCGGCAACCCGCTGGTGGTCAAGGGCCTCATTCTGGCGCTGCTGCTCTCCATCGGCATGTTCATGGACATCAACGCGGCCCTGATCATCCTCACGCCCATGCTCAGCGCCCTGACCCTGGCCATCGGCATGCACCCGGTGCACGCCGGCGTCATGATCGTGCTCGCGCTGAACATCTCGCTGATGACGCCGCCGGTTGGCGCCTGCCTGTTCGTGCTTTCGTCGGTCACGGGCGAGCGCATCGAAAAGATCAGCGGCGCGCTGTGGCCGTTCATCCTCGTGGAGGTGGGCGTGCTCGTGCTCATCACCTATCTCCCCGAATTGGCGATGTACTTCCCCAAACTCCTGCTCGACCTGTAGCGGGAAAACCCCTGAGAGGCAGAGAGAGTCATGCGCATTTCCAAGAAAATCCTCACGCTCCTGGCGACCGTCGCCCTGGTGGCCATGACCTGCCAGGCCGCCCTGGCCGGCAAGGTCATCAAGCTGCACCACCTCAACCCCAACGGCGCGTTCGACAACCCCTCCGGCTCGTCCGTGCTCGTGTTCAAGAACATCGTGGAGTCCGCCACCAACGGCGAGATCACCGTGCAGATCTTCCCCAGCGGCCAGTTGGGCAAGGACGCCGAAGTCGTCCAGCAGGTCAAGTCCGGCATCATCCAGATGGGCGTGCACTCCGTGGGCGCCGTGGCCAGCGTGTACCCCATGATCTCCGTGCTGGACCTGCCCTTCGCCTTCCCGAACATCGCCGCGGCCTATGAGGTCCTGGACGGTCCCTTCGGCCGGCACCTGCGCGCGGACATCGAGGCCAAGACCGGCATCAAGGCCCTGGCCTTCAGCGATTCCGGCGGGTTCTTCCAGTTCACCAACTCCAAGCGCCCGATCAAGACCATCGAGGACTTCAAGGGCCTGAAGATCCGCACCATGGGGCTGGAGACGCACAAGCAGCTGGTTTCCAGCCTGGGCGCGCAGCCCGCGGCCATCGCCTGGTCCGAGGTCTACACCGCCCTGCAGACCGGCGTGGCCGACGGCCAGATGAATCCGGTGCCCATCGTGGAGTTCGCCAAGCTGTACGAGGTGCAGAAGTACCTGACCATCTCCAACCACCTCTTCGCGCCCCACGTCTGGCTGTGCAACGAGGAGTTCTGGAAGTCCCTGACCCCGTCCGAGCAGAAGATCGTGACCGCCGCCGTCAAGGCCGCCGTGGTCACCAGCCGGGGCATCGCCAACGCCATCGAGGCCTCCGACCGCGGCCTGCCGTTCCTGCAGTCCAAGATGGAGATCTACACCCTGCCCGAGTCCGAGAAGGACAAGCTGCGCGCGGCGACCCTGCCCGCGGTGCGCAAGTACATCGAGACCTCCTACGGCGAAGAGGGCAAGAAGCTGCTCAAGGAGTTCATGGACGCCATCGACAAGGCCTCCTAGCGGGCGTCTTCGGCCTGTATCGACTTCCGTTCCCACCCGCCCGGGGCGACCCGGGCGGGGGGAACACGTTTTTCAGCAACCGGCGGCATGATGCACGAGAACCATCCCTCCCACATCCTGGCCCTGCGCTGCACCGTGTGCGGCAGGGAGTACGCGCCCGGCGCGGTGCGCTACGTCTGTCCCGATCACGGCGCCCCCGACGGCGGGCCCTATGGCGGCCCCGCCGTCGGCTCCGGGGACGGGGCCGACGGCGTGCTCGACGTGGTCTACGACTACGACGCCATCCGCGCGGCCTTTTCGCGCGAGAGCCTGGCCGGATGCCGCGAGGCGAGCCAGTGGCGCTACCGCCCGCTCCTGCCCGTGCTGCCCGAAACCCCGGTGCCGCCCCTGCCTGTGGGCTGGACCCCGCTGGTGGAGGCCCCGCGTCTGGCCGTGCTCGGCGGTGCGGGAGCCGTGTACGTCAAGGACGAGTCGCGCCAGCCCACGGGCTCGCTCAAGGACCGCGCCAGCGCCCTGGCCGTGATGAAGGCGCGCGAGGCCGGGGCCACGGTGATCACCACCGCGAGCACCGGCAACGCGGCTGCGGCCCTGGCGGGCATGTGCGCGGCCGCGGCCATGGACTGCGTGATCTTCGTGCCCGAGAGCGCGCCCCAGGCCAAGATCGCCCAGCTCCTGGCCTACGGCGCGCGCGTCTTCCTGGTCCAGGGCACCTACGATGCGGCCTTTTCCCTGTGCCTGGAGGCCTCGCGCGAGTACGGCTGGTACAACCGCAACACCGGCTACAACCCCTACATGTCCGAGGGCAAGAAGACCGCGGCCTACGAGATCTGCGAGCAGCTCGGGTGGAACGCGCCCGACGCCGTGTTCGTGGGCGTGGGCGACGGCTGCATCATCGGCGGGCTGCACAAGGGGTTCCGCGACCTGCTCGCCCTGGGCTGGATCGCGCGCATGCCGCGCCTCTACGGCGTGCAGGCCGAGGGCAGCGACTATCTTTACCGGGCCTGGAAGAGCGGGGCGGACCCGCTGACCTTCCCGCCCATCGCGGCGCACACCGTGGCCGACTCCATCGCCGCCGGGCTCCCCCGCGACCGCATCAAGGCCATGAACGCCGTGCGCGGGACCGGCGGGGCCTTCGTGCGCGTGGCCGACGCGGCCATCCTCGCGGGCATCCCCGAACTGGCGCGCCATTCCGGCGTGTTCGCCGAGCCCGCGGGCGCGGCCTCCTGGGCCGGGCTGCGCGCGGCCCGGGAGCAGGGGCTCGTGGGTCCGGAGGACCGCGTGGTCGTGCTGGCCACGGGCAGCGGGCTCAAGGACGTGGGCGCGGTGCTCACGGCCTGCGCCGATGTGAAGATTTCCCCTGTGACGGTCGCCCCCACGCCGGCGGCCGTGCGGCGCGCGGCGGACGGACTCTTCGGGGCCGTCCCCCCGCGCGCCGCGTCCCGATAAAACCAGCTTGCGGCGGACAGCCCGCAGCAGAAGGAAAAGAACATGCTGGACATGACCATCAACGAGGCCGGGCTGGCCCGGGCCGTGCAGCGCGCCCGGGAGCGGAACATCATCATTCCCACCCTGGAGCAGATGCGCCACCCGGAAAGGATGCCCGCGCCCATCGTCAAGCGCTTGGCCTCCTTGGGATTGTGGGACCTGGACCCCACCAACCTTTTCCGCATCACCTGGAAGAACGCGCCCGTGGCCTCGGGCGGCGGGTTCGGCGGCGTGAACCACATGGTCCTGCCGTCCTCGCTCACGGGCGTGCGCGCGCGCATCGTGCTTTTGGTGGGCAAGTGGTTTCCCACGGGCGCGCACAAGGTCGGCGCGGCCTTCGGCTGCCTGGTGCCCCGTCTGGTCACCGGCCAGTTCGACCCCACGGAGCAGAAGGCCGTGTGGCCCTCCACGGGCAACTACTGCCGCGGCGGGGCCTACGACTCCAACCTGCTCGGCTGCGAGTCCATCGCCATCCTGCCCGAGGGCATGAGCCAGGAGCGCTTCGACTGGCTGGCCGCCGTGGCCGGGGAGACCATCAAGACCCCGGGCACCGAGAGCAACGTCAAGGAGATCTTCGACAAGTGCTGGGAGCTGCGCGCCTCCGGCGACAAGATCATGATCTTCAACCAGTTCGACGACATGGGCAACTACCTCTGGCACCACGAGGTCACGGGCCCGGCCATGGCCGAGGTCATCGCGGCCACCACGGCGGACCCGCGCCATTTCCGGGGCGTGGTCCTGTCCACGGGCTCGGGCGGCACCCTGGCCAGCGGCGACTACCTCAAGGCCCTGTACCCCACGGTCAAGGTCGCGGCCTGCGAGGCCGCGCAGTGCCCCACGCTGCTGCTCAACGGCTTCGGCGAGCACCGCATCGAGGGCATCGGGGACAAGCACGTGCCCTGGGTGCACAATACGAAGAACACCGACATGGTCATCGCCGTGGACGACGAGATCCCCATGCGCCTGATCCGCCTGTTCAACGAGCCCGAGGGCCGCGACTATCTCGTCGAGCGGGGCGTGGACGCGGACATCGTGTCCCGGCTGGACCTGCTCGGCATCTCCTCGGTGGCCAACACCATCGCGGCCATCAAGTTCGCCAAGTACTACGAGCTGACCGAGGAGGACGTGGTCCTGACCGTGGCCACGGATTCCATGGAGATGTACGGCAGCCGCCTGGAGGAACTGACCGCCGAGCGCGGCCCCCTGGACCGGGCCACGGCGGCCGCGGCCCTGGCCGACCTGCACGGCGCGGCCCTGGACCGCATGGAGGAGCTGACCTACTACGGCCGCAAGCGGCTGCACAACCTCAAGTACTACACCTGGGTCGAGCAGCAGGGCAAAACCTTCCAGGAAATCCAGGCCCAGTGGTACGACGGGAACTACTGGAACGCGGTTCCGGCCCTGGCCCCGCAGGTGGACAAACTGATCGACGAATTCAACGCGCGCACCGGCCTGCTGGCCGAGCTCGGGGCCTAGCCATGGGCGAAAACCATTCGCAAGAGGCCTACTCGCAAAAGGCCGTGGACCTGTGCCGGGCCCTGGTGGCCCGACCCAGCCTTTCCGGCCGGGAGAAGGAGGCGGCCGAGACCCTGGCCGCCGCCATGCTGGAGATGGGGTTCGACAGCGCCGGGCCGGACCGCTGCGGCAACGTGGTCGGCGTGATCGAGGGCAACGGGCCCGGGCCGTGCGTGCTGCTCGACGGGCACATCGACACCGTGCCCGTGCCCGACCCCTCGGTCTGGACGCATCCGCCCTTCGGCGGCGACGTGGTGGACGGCAGGATCTACGGCCGGGGCACCTCGGACATGAAGGGCGCGGTGGCCTGCATGGCCGCCGGGGCCGCCTGGTTCGCCGCGTCCGTGGACCGCGCCTTCAAGGGCACGGTCTGCGTGGCCGGCGGGGTGCACGAGGAGTGCTTCGAGGGCGTGGCCGCGCGCGAGATCTCCGCCGCGCACAGGCCGGACTACGTGATCATCGGCGAGGCCTCGGAGCTGAACCTGAAGATCGGCCAGCGCGGCCGCGCCGAGATCGTGGTCGAGACCATCGGCCGCCCCGCGCATTCGGCCAGCCCGGAAAAGGGCGTCAACGCCGTGCTCATGATGCAGCGGCTCATCGAGCGCATCGAGCGCATCGAGCCGCCCGCGCACCCGGTGCTCGGCAAGGGCATCTGCGTGCTCACGGACATCAAGTCCACGCCGTACCCGGGCGCTTCCGTGGTGCCCAGCGGCTGCCGCGCCACCTACGACCGGCGGCTGCTCGTGGGCGAGACGCCCGAGGACGTGCTGCGGCCCTTCCGCCTGGCCATCGCCGAACTCAGCGCGGCGGTGGCCGACTTCCACGCCACCGTGTCCTTTGCGCGCGGCGCGGACGTCTGCTACACGGGCGCGCCCATCGAGGGCGAGCGGTTCTTCCCGGGCTGGCTGCACGAACCGGACGAGCCCTTCGTCCAGGACGTGCTCGCCGGGCTGCGCGCGGCCGGGCTCGCGCCCCGGGTCTCGCACTACGCCTTCTGCACCAACGGCAGCCACTACGCGGGCGAGGCGCACATCCCGACCCTGGGGTTCGGCCCTTCGCTGGAGCACCTGGCCCACACCATCGACGAATACATCGCCATCGAGCAGCTGGAAAAGGGCGTGCTCGGCTACCGCGCGATTCTCGGCGCCCTCCTCGGCGCGCAATTGGGCGCCCGGTCGCCGGAGTAGGGCGGAGCAAGGAGGCACGACATGCGCATCCGATTCGACGACGTCCTGCTCATCGACGGCACCGGTGCGGACCCGGTCCTCGGGTCGCTCCTGGCGGCGGACGGGCTGATCGCCGCCGTGCTGCCGGGCGGTGCGGGCGGCGCGGACCTTCCGGCGGACACGGTCATCGACGGGCATGGCCTGGCCCTGTGCCCCGGGTTCATCGACACGCACAGCCACTCGGACCTCGTGATCCTGGCGAACCCCATGGTCTGGCCCAAGCTGCGCCAGGGCGTGACCACGGAACTCTTCGGCCAGGACGGCATCTCCATGGCCCCGCTGCCTCCGTCCCACGTGGGCGCGTGGCGCAAGAACCTGGCCGGGCTGGAAGGCGTGTGCGGGGACATCCCCTGGGACCACCGCGACACGGCCGGGTACCTGGCCCTGCTGGAGGAGCGCGGCGTGGGCGTCAACGCCGGGTATCTGGTGCCGCACGGCAACGTGCGCATGGAGGCCATGGGGCTGGACGCCCGGCCCGCCACGGACGCCGAGCTGGAGGCCATGTGCGGCGTGCTGGCCCGCGAGCTGGAGGCCGGGGGCATGGGGTTGTCCACCGGGCTGATCTACCCGCCGTGCACCTACGCCGACGGCCGCGAGATGGCCGCCCTGTGCCGCGTGGCCGCCGAGCACGGCGCGCCCCTGGTCATCCACCAGCGCAGCGAGGCCGACGACGTGCTCGGCTCCATGCGCGAGGTGCTCGCCTGGGGCCGCGAGACCGGCGTGCACGTGCACTTCTCGCACTTCAAGCTCTGCGGCGTGTACAACGCGGACAAGTTCGGGGCCATGCTCGGCCTGCTGGACGCGGCGCGCGCCGAGGGGCTGGACGTGACCTTCGACCAGTACCCCTACGTGGCGGGCAGCACCATGCTCAGCGCCATCCTGCCGCCCTGGGCCCATGCCGGAGGCACGGACGCGCTGCTGGCGCGGCTGCGCGACCCCGCCGCGCGGGAGAAGATCCTGCGCGACGTGCAGACCTTCCCCTGCGACTGGGACAACTTCGTGGCCTTCGCCGGGCTGGACGGCATCTTCGTGACCGCGGTGCAGTCCGCGGCCAACGGCGACGCCATCGGCAAGAGCCTGGTGGAACTGGGCGCCATGCGCGGGACCACGCCCCTGGAGGCGGCCCTGGACATCATCGAGCAGGAGGAGAACGGGGTCAGCATGGTCGATTTCTACGGCATGGAGGAGCACGTGGAGGGCTTCATGGCCCGGCCGGAGATGAACGTGTGCACGGACGGGCTGATGTTCGGCAAGCCGCATCCGCGCGCCTACGGCGCGTTCGCGCGCGTGCTCGGGCTCTATGCCCGCGAGCGCGGCGTGCTGACCCTCCGGGAGGCCGTGCGCAAGATGACCTCGCAGCCCGCGCGGGTCTTCGGCATCGACCGGCGCGGCGAGCTGCGAGTCGGCCATCACGCGGACCTGGTGCTCTTCGACCCGGCCCGCGTGCGCGACGTGGGCGACTACACCGATCCCTGCCGCCATCCGGAGGGCATCGAACTGGTGATGGTCAACGGCGTCACGGCCTACGGCTCGGCCCGCGCGCTCGGCAACGAGCGCCTGGCCGCCGCGCCCTCGGGCGCGGTGCTGCGCCGGGGCCGCGCCGGGGCCTGATTCCGGCGTTATATTTTTTCTTTGCGGTCCCGGCCCGTTCGAGGATCGGCCCGGGCCGTCCGCAAAATCCCGCCATTCGGGGCTGCGAAGGCCTGCGGCCTTCGCAGTCGCGTCCCGCGCCCGGTCTGGGACCGCCTTTTTCCGCAACAACGCCTTGCGCCAGGGCGCAAGGCAGGGCAACATGCCCGCCCTGGGAGACCCGCCACCCGGGCGCGGCCATGGTCCGGGGCTCCCGCACGTCCGGATCCGGCCGAAAAGGGCGCGCGGCGAAGTGCACCCCGCACCCGAAGCTCCTCGCTGGTGGCTGCCTCATGGAACACGTGCTCCCGAACATTCTGGACATGCGCACGGTGCTCATCGGCTTTGCGCTCAGCAGCCTGTTGTGCGCGGGCGTCATGGCCGCGCTGTGGCGGCAGAACCGGGACCGCTTCCATGGCACGGGTTTCTGGCTGGTCCACTACGTTCTGCTCCTTCTGGGCTCCTCCTTCATGGCCCTGCGCGGCTTCATCCCCGACGGACTGTCCATCGGCCTGGGAAGCCCCCTGATCATTGCCGGGGCGCTGGCCATGCTCGTGGGTGTGGAGCGCTTCGTGGGCAGGAGCGGGCTGCGCATCCCGAACTACCTGCTGCTGGCCGCCTTCGTGGCGCTGCACGAGTACTTCGCCTTTGACCATGCGAACCTGAACGCGCGCAACCACCTCCTGTCCGTCGCCTTTCTGCTGCTCAACCTGCAGTGCGCCCTGGCCATGTTCCGCGGCCACGACCAGGGCATGCGCCGCGCCGCCTTTTGGCCGGGCGCGGTCTTCGCGGCCCTGTGCCTGGTCTGCCTCCTGCGGATCGGCGTGGACCTGGCCTACCCGGTGAACAACGATTTCATGCGCTCCAATTCCTACAGCACCCTGAGCGTCATTTCCGTGCAGATGCTCCAGGTTGCCCTGGCGCTTTCCCTGGTCCTGATGCTCAACAACCGCCTGGTCGCGGAACTGGCGGACGAGATCGCGATGCGCGGGCGCACCGAGGCCGAGCTGCGCCTGAGCGAGGAGAAGTTCTACAAGGCCTTCAACGCCAGCCCGGACATGGTGGCCCTGGTGCGCCTGAACGACGGCCGCTTCGTGGAGGTCAACGACGGCTTCTCCGCCCAGCTCGGCTACTCCCGCCAGCAGGCCCTGGGTGCCAGCGCCCTGGAAATGGGGCTCTGGGCCGAGCCGCGGGACCGGGAACGGCTCCTGGCCGGATTGCGCGAAAACGGCCGCGTGCGCGACTGGGAGGTCGATCTGCGCACCCGCTCCGGCATCGTGCTCAACTGCCTGGGCACCTCGAACGTCATCGACGTGGGCGGCGAGGCGCACGTGTTGGCCATCGTGCGCAACATCACCGAACGCAAGCTGGCCGACAGGATCGTGCGCACCCGGCTGCGCCTCTGGGAATACGCCGCGGACCACTCCGTGCGCGAACTGATGCGCAAGGCCCTGGACGAGGTCGAAGACATGACCGGCAGCCGCATCGGCTTTTTTCACAGCATCGACGCCGAGCGCAATAGGGTGGATCCGCAGGTCTGGTCGGCGCGCACCAACGCCACGGCCTGCTCCGTGGAGCGTGTCGGCCACCTTCCTCTGGAGCGGGCGGGCGTGTGGGCGGACTGCGTGCGCCAGGGCGAACCCGTGGTGCACAACGACTACGCGGCCCTGGCCCGGCCCGGCGGGCTGCCGCCCGGCCACGTGCCCGTGCTGCGCGAACTGACCGTGCCGGTGCTGCGCGAGGGCAGGCCCGTGGCCGTGCTCGGGGTGGGCAACAAGCCCGCGGACTACACGGACCTGGACGTGGGCCACGCCGTGTTCATCGCGGACATCGCCTGGTCCATCGTGGAGCAGAAGCGCTCCTACGAGGACATCGTGCGCCTCAACGCCCAGCTCAGGAGCCAGGCCATGACCGACGAGCTCACCGGGCTCAGGAACCGGCGCGCCTTTTTCCTGCATGGCGAGGAGGAGGTTCGCCGGGCCCGGCGCTACCAGGCGCCCCTGGCGCTGCTCATGCTCGACCTGGACCGCTTCAAGCAGGTCAACGACACCTGCGGCCACGACGCGGGCGACCGCGTGCTTGCGGGCGTGGCCGCCGCGTTGCGCCAGAACATGCGCGAGATCGACATCATCGGTCGTCTGGGCGGGGAGGAGTTCTGCATCCTGCTGCCCAACACCCCGGGCCAGGCCGCGGCCGGTCTGGCCGAGCGGTTGCGGCGGTCCGTGGCTGAGCTGGAATTCCCGTTTTCCGGCGCCGCGCTGCGGGTCACGGTGAGCATCGGCGTGAGCGAGCTTGGGCCGGGCCGGGAGACGCTGGAGGCCATGCTCAGGGAGGCCGATGCGGCCATGTACCGGGCCAAGAGCCAGGGCCGGGACAGGGTCCTCGGCGCCCCGACGCCGGGTGGTCCGGTCTGATTCCATCCGCTCGGCCCGTGCGGATTGGGCGGAAAAGACCGCGCCCGGGCTTGCAAATCGTTAGGCTCCGAACTATATAAGGCCCCGAGCGAGGATCGACAATGTTGTTCGTTCGTGAATTTCCCGATGAGGCCATGCTGTTGGACATCGCCAGGCGCTTCAGCTCCGTGAAGCCGGAGGCCGTGCGCGCCTGCCTGGCCCTGTGTCTGGTCGGCCGGGACATGCGCGATGCCTTTGGCCGCTTTCTTGCGCGATACGGCTTGTCGGACGGACGGTTCATCACGCTCATGACCATGTATCGCGACCCGCAGCGGGCCGTGGCTCCGTCGGAACTGGCGTACGGCGTGGGGGTCACGCGAGGGAGCATGACCGGCATCCTGGACGAACTGGAGCGCGACGGCCTGGTGGCGCGCGAGGCCGACCCTGCCGACCGCCGCCGCAAGCGGGCGCGGCTGACCGGCCACGGGCTGGACCTGCTGCGCCGACTCACCCCGGAGTATTGCCGCCGCACCACGCATTTTTCCACGTGTCTTTCCGCGCAGGAATGGGGCGAACTGTCCGCGCTGCTGGAGCGGCTGCAGGGCGGCATCGCCCGTTTCGAGGCCGCCGACGAGCCGCCCGCCTGAGGCTCGGCGCGGGCTGAAAAGTCGATTTTCGGCCGTCGCTGGGCCGGGGGGGGGGCGCGGCGACGCACGAGAGAGGCCGACCGGAGGGGTCGGCGCACTGTTGGGAACCGATGGCGCAGTCACACTTTGCCAAGGATCATCTATGCGATTCGACAAGGATTTCGAGAAGGCGTACCGCTCCGGCGTTGCGACCGTGATTCTGGCGGCCCTCCTGGTGGCGGCCGCGTTGGCGCTTGGCTGCGACCGCAAGCCGGATGCCCCGGCCCAGAGCCGGGTTCGGGCCCAGGCCGTGTCCACGGTGACCGTGGAACCCCAGCGGGTCACGCTGTCCACCGAACTTTCGGGCCGCACCACGGCCTACCGCATCGCGGAGATCCGGCCGCGCATCAACGGCCTGATCCTCAAGCGGCTGTTCGTGGAGGGCTCCGACGTCAAGGCCGGGCAGGTCCTTTACCAGATCGACCCCGCGCCGTTCCTGGCGGAGTTGAACAGCGCCGAGGCGTCGCTGGCGCGCGCCGAGGCCCAGATCCCCTCGGTGGGTGCCAAGGCCGCGCGCTACAAGGAACTCCTCAAGGCGCGCACCCTGAGCCAGCAGGACTACGACGACGCGGCCGCGGCGCTCAACGAGCTCAAGGCCGAGATCAAGTCGCTGCAGGCCTCGGTGGAGGTCGCGCGCATCAACCTGGGCTACACCAAGATCACTGCGCCCATCTCCGGGCGCATCGGCAAGTCCAGCGTCACGGACGGAGCCATCGTCACGGCCTACCAGACCACGGCCCTGGCCACCATCCAGCAGCTCGACCCCATCTACGTGGACGTGCCCCAGTCGACCACCGAACTGCTGCGCATCAAGACGCGCCTGCAGAAGGGCCAGCTGGACCGCGACGAGGCCGAGCACAACCGCGTGGGCCTGATCCTCGAGGACGGCCAGCCCTACGCCCACGAAGGCAACCTGCAGTTCAGCGACGTGACCGTGGACCAGACCACGGGTTCGGTCATCCTGCGCGCGGTCTTCCCCAATCCCGACGGCACGCTGCTGCCGGGCATGTTCGTCAAGGCCGTGGTCCCCGAAGGCGTGGACGACAACGGCATCCTCATCCCCCAGCAGGCGGTCTCCCGAGACCACCAGGGCAATCCCTTCGCCATGATCGTGGACGGCGAGAGCAAGGCGCAACGCAGGCCGCTGACCCTCGACCGGGCCATCGGCGACAAGTGGCTCGTGCTCTCCGGCCTGGCCCCGGGCGATACGCTCATCGTCGAGGGGTTGCAGATGCTGCGGTCGGGCGCGCCGGTCCAGGCCACGCCCTACGTCGCCAAGGAGGCCGATCAGTCCCGGAACAGCGGCGCCGGAGGTGAGTGATGCTCTCCAGATTCTTCCTCGACAGGCCCGTGTTCGCATGGGTCATCGCCATCGTCATCATGGCGGCGGGGCTGCTGACGATCCATCGGATGCCCATTTCGCAGTATCCGCCCATCGCGCCGCCCTCCATCGCCATTGACGCCTACTTCCCGGGCGCCTCGGCCGAGACCGTGGAGAACACGGTCACCCAGGTCATCGAACAGAAGATGACCGGCCTGGACAACATGCTCTACCTCTCGGGCACGAGCTCCTCCTCGGGCTCCTCGCGCATCGAGATGACCTTCGCCCCGGGTACGGACCCCGACGTCGCCTGGTCCAAGGTCCAGAACAAGCTTCAGCTCGCCATGGCCAGCCTGCCCGACACGGTGCAGCGTTCCGGCGTCAAGGTCAGCAAGTCCACGCGCAACTACCTGCTCGTGGTCGGCCTGATTTCCGAGGACGGGAGCATGAGCGGGACGGACCTGCGCGACTTCGCCCAGTCCAACCTGGAGAAGATCCTCTCGCGCGTGCCCGGCGTGGGCGAGGTCGAGAGCTTCGGCACCCAGTACGCCATGCGCATCTGGCTCAACCCGGACCGGCTCACGAGCTACAACCTGACCATGGAGGACGTGACCACGGCCCTGGCCTCCTACAACGTGGAGGTCTCGGCGGGCCAGCTCGGCGGCGCTCCGGCCGTGAAGGGCCAGCGGATGAACTTCTCGATCATCGTCCAGCACCTGCTGCAGACCCCTGAGGAGTTCGCCAACATCCCCGTGCGCATCAACCGGGACGGTTCCGCGGTGCGCATCCGGGACATCGGCCGCACGGAACTCGGCGCCGAGCGCTCCGACATCACCGGCCGCTACAACGGCCTGCCCTCGGCCGCCATGGCCATCCGCCAGGCCGCCGGGGCCAACGCCCTGGACACGGCCCAGGCGGTCAAGGACAAGCTCAAGGAAATGAGCGCCTTCTTCCCTTCGGGGATCAAGGTCATCTATCCCTACGACACCACGCCCTTCACGGTCGTGGCCATCGACGAGGTGGTCAAGACCCTCTACGAGGCCGTCATCCTCGTCTTCATGATCATGTACGTGTTCATGGGCAACATCCGGGCCACGCTGATTCCGACCATCGCGGTGCCCGTGGTGCTCCTGGGCACGTTCGCCGTGCTCGGCGCGTTCGGCTTCTCCATCAACATGCTGACCATGTTCGCCATGGTCCTGGCCATCGGCCTCCTGGTGGACGACGCCATCGTCGTGGTGGAGAACGTGGAGCGCGTCATGAGCGAGGAGGGCTTGCCGCCCAAGGAGGCCACGGCCAAGTCCATGGGCGAGATCACCAGCGCCCTGATCGGCATCGGCCTGGTGCTCTCCGCGGTGTTCGGGCCCATGGCGTTCTTCGAGGGCTCCACCGGCGTGCTCTACCGCCAGTTCTCGGTAACGATCATCGCCGCCATGCTCCTGTCCGTGGTCGTGGCCTTGATCCTCACGCCCGTGCTCTGCGCCACGTTCCTCAAGCCCGTGCCCAAGGGCCACGAGCCCTCGGTCAACGCGGTCTTCTTCCTGCGGCCGTTCTTCCAGGCCTTCGACCGCGTCTTCTACCGCTCGCGGCGCATCTACGTGCGCGTGGTCGGCCACTCCTTCGCCAAGAAGACCCGCTACCTCGTGATCTACGTACTGCTCCTGGTCGCGGTGGGCTGGCTGTTCGTGCGCATGCCCACCTCCTACATTCCCGACGAGGACCAGGGCGTGCTCATGGTCCAGGCCAACCTGCCGTCGGGTTCGACCCTGGAGCAGACCCAGGCGATCATGTCCCAGGTCCGGGACTACTTCCTGACCGAGGAGAAGGACGCGGTGGAGTCGGTCATGGACGTTTCGGGCGTGAGCTTCGGCGGGCAGGGGCAGAACACGGCCCTGGGGTTCGTCAAGCTCAAGGACTGGGATCTGCGGGAACGGCCTGACCTCAAGGTCGGGCCCATCGTGGGCCGGGCCATGCGCGTCCTCTCGCAGATAAAGGGCGCGCGGGTCTACGCCTTTCCGCCGCCGCCGGTCGTCGAACTGGGCATGGCCAGCGGCTTCGACTTCGAGCTCCAGGACATGGGCGGTCTGGGCCACCAGCAGCTCATGGACGCGCGCAACCGGCTTCTGGGGATGGCCATGCAGGATTCCCGGCTGATCCGGGTGCGGCCGCGCGGCATGGAGGACGTGGCCGAGTACCACATCGACGTGGACTGGGAGAAGGCGGGCGCCCTTGGGGTGCCGATCACCTCCATCCACAACACGCTGTCCGTGGCCTACGGCAGCACCTACGTCAACGACTTCATCCAGGCCGGGCGCGTGAAGAAGGTCTACGCCCAGGCGGACGCCCCCTTCCGCATGACCCCGAGCGACCTGGAACGGCTCTACGTGCGCAACGAGGACGGCAAGATGGTTCCGTTCTCGGCCCTGGCCTCGGGGCGGTGGACCACCGGGTCGCCCCGGCTGGAGCGCTACAACGCCTTCCCCGCCGTGAACATCTGGGGCGAACCCGCGCCCGGGCACAGCACCGGCGAGGCCATGGCCGTCATGGAGGAGTTGGCGTCCAAGCTCCCCCAGGGCATCGGCTACGACTGGACCGGCCTGTCCTACCAGGAGCGCATGGCCACCAAGCAGGGGCCGCTCCTCTACGCCTTCTCGATCTTCGTGATCTTCCTGTGCGTGGCGGCCCTGTACGAGAGCTGGACCATCCCCTTCGTCAACCTGCTCATGCTGCCCCTGGGCGTGTTCGGGGCCATCGTGGCCACGTCGTTGCGCGGCATGCCCAACGACGTGTACTTCCAGATCGGCTTCCTCACGACCCTGGGCCTGTCCACCAAGAACGCCATCCTGATCATCCAGTTCATCAAGGAGCGCATGGCCCTGGGCCAGGGACTGGTCGATTCCACCCTGGGCGCGGTCAAGACCCGGTTCCGGCCGGTCATGATGACCTCGCTGGCGTTCTTCTTCGGCGTGCTCCCGCTGGCCATCGCAACGGGCGCTGGCGCCGGGGCCATGAACGCCATCGGCACGGCCGTGTGCGGCGGCATGCTCTCGGCCACCTTCATCGACCTCATCTTCATCCCCTTGTTCTTCGTGCTCGTTTCGCGCCTGTTCAAGGGCAAGAAGGTCGGGGAGATTCCCAAGGAACTGGACCTGTCCATCGCCAACGGCGGCCCCGGCGGGGCCGTGGCCCCCGAAGGACCGACGGACGGGGGAGGAGACGGCCGGACGCGGCCGTGATTCCGTGGGACGGCCGCGGCGCGCCCCGCGGCGAGCTTGCAACCAAAAGGCCCGGAGCGTACGCTCCGGGCCTTTCTCGTTGCCGCGTGTTCCGGCGGGGCCGCAGGCCCCGCCGGGCGCCTTCTACTCGGCTTGGGCGTCCGGCTGCGCCTGGGCCCCCGGGCCGGAGACGCCCAGCCAGATGGCCCCGATGGCCAGGACCGCGCCCACGATGCCGAGCAACCCTGTGGGCCGGGCGAAGAAGAGGATGTCCCAGATGAAGGAAAAGGTTGGCATGATCAGGATGGTCACGCCGCCCACCGAGGCGGGCAGCCGCGGCAGCCCCTGGGAGATCATCAGCCAGCCCGCGCCCTGGGAAACCAGGCCGTAGGCCAGGAGCCAGGCGCCGTTCTCCAGGTCCGGAATGGCCAGGGAGACGCCGCGCGCCCCGCAGGCCGCGCCGAGCAGCGCCGCCGTGGCCAGCGAGGCCACGGCCATGTTGCTCATGGGTTCGAGCCGGTCGGCCATGGACTGGGAGGCGCGGATGCACAGGATGTAGGCCGCGAAGGCCGCGGCGGCCACCAGGCCCAGGAGCACGCCGGGCAGGCTCGGCGGGCCGCCGGCCGTGTCCACGCCCACCAGCAGCCAGAGGCCGAGCAGGGCCATGGGCATGGCCACGAGCACGCGTAGGCGCAGGGGCTCCTTGTGCACCGCGCAGCCCCACAGGGCCACCAGAAAGACCTGGAAGTTGATGCAGATGGTCGCCAACCCCGGGCCCACCAGGGCGATGGAGCGGTGCCAGGTTGTCAGGTCCAGCCCCAGGCTCAGGGCCGCGGCCACGAGCAGGAGCACGGCCCTGAGCGGGAAGCGCTGGCGTTCGCGCAGGCACAGGGAGAGCCCGAGCAGCCCGGCCCCGCCGAAGAAGACGCGGTAGAAGGCCGCGGTATCCGGGCTGACCGAGACCAGCTTCACAAATACGGCGGAAAAGCTGATCATCAGCGAACCCGCCACGACGCTGGACAGGGGGTGGCGCGAGAGGAGGGTGAGGAATCGTGCGAGCATGGCGTGGTTGTCCGGCGCGTGCCGGTACTCCTCCGGGGAGAACGTTGGGGTTGCGGTCGTCGGCCGCTCCCGCGGCGCGGGAGAGGTCCGGTCGCCCCGTCAGGGGCATCCAAGGCGCAGCAAGGACTTTGCCAAAAGTTCGCCTCCGGACCGATCCGCGCGTCGTTTTTGAAGGTTTTTTTGCAGCAGGGCCCTCTGGCGCGTTTTTTGCTGCAGTATGACTTGTGGTAATCCGTAGAAATACTGCGGCAATAGGGCGTCCTGTCCGTTTCACGGCCCTCCGGGAGGGCCGCGTCGGGCCCGGCGGTCGACGCAGAGCACCAAGAGAGGGATGAGATGGTTGATGACAATAATCCCCAAGGCTATGAATCCTTGCTGCGCCACTTCAACGATATCCTCGATATTCTCCAGGACGGCGTCTACATTTCCGACACCGAGGGCCGCACCCTCTACGTGAACGCGGCCTACGAGAAACTCGTGGGCGTGGACGCGGCCGAGCTCGTGGGCAAGAGCGTGCACGAGCTGGTGGCCAACGGCTTTTTCACGACCATCGTCAATCCCCAGGTCGTGGCCTCGGGCTCCACCACCACCTCGGTGCAGGAGGTGCGCGGCCGCACCGTGGTCCTGCACGGCTATCCCGTGCTGGACGACAGGGGCAAGGTGGAACTGGTCGTCACCTTTGTGCGCGACATCACGGCCTTTGCCCGGCTCAAGCGCGAGATCGCCACCCAGCGCACGCTCATCGACTCCTACCAGCGCCAGGTGGCCAACTTCAATCCCGAGAGCGTGTTTCAGGACGACGGCATGGTCGCGGTCAGCGAGGCATCGCTCAATCTTTTGGCATCCCTGGAGAACATCGCGCCCACGGACGCCGCCGTGCTGATTCTCGGCGAGACCGGCGTGGGCAAGGACATCGTGGCCCGCAAGATCCACAAGAAAAGCCAGCGCGCGTCCCTGCCGTTTCTCAAGGTGGACTGTACGGCCATTCCCGAGAGCCTGGTGGAGTCGGAACTGTTCGGCTACGCGCCGGGCGCGTTTTCCGGCGCGCATACCAAGGGCAAGGAAGGCTTTTTCGAGAAGGCCAACAACGGCACCCTGTTCCTGGACGAGATCGGCGAGCTGTCCCTGGTCATGCAGACCAAGCTGCTGCGCGCCATCCAGGACCAGGAGATCATCCGCCTGGGCTCCACCAAGGTCACGCCCGTGAACGTGCGCATCGTGGCCGCCACGAACCGGAACCTGGAGCAGGAGGTGCTGGACGGTACCTTCCGCAGCGACCTCTTCTACAGGCTCAAGGTTGCCGTGCTGCAGATCCTGCCCCTGCGCGAGCGGCGCGACGACATCCTGCCCCTGGCGCGCGTTTTTCTCTACCGGTTCAACAACAAGTACAACAAGAACATCATGATGTCCAACGACGCTGAGAACGCTATTTTCCATTACGACTGGCCTGGAAACGTCCGGGAAATGGAAAATACCATTCACAGCATCGTCGTCATGTGCACGAAGGACCTGATCACTTCGTCCGACCTGCCGCAGGCCATCGCCAAGAACGGCGAGTACCACGATATTGCGCACGTCATGCAGGCCTTCAATATCGGCAAACGCTCCCTGAAGGAGATGGTCCGCGACATGGAGCTGGAGATCATCAACGAGACTCTGGCCATCTACGGCACCGCGTCCAAGGCGGCCGAGGTCCTCCAGGTGGACCGGGGCACGCTGTTCCGCAAGCTCAAGGCCGCGCACAAGGCCAAGTGAGCAGAACCGCATAAAAAAACGGGGCCCGCAGATGCGGGCCCCGTTTTTTTATGCGGTTCGGGGGGGGGCGTCAGCGCGGCAGCGAGCCGTTGTTCAGGTCGATGCACACGCCGTTGATGTACTCGGGGCTGTCCGTGCCGAGCCAGTGCACGGTGCGCGCCACCTCCTCGGGCCGGGCGAAGCGGCCCAGGATGACGCGCTTGAGGAAGGCCTCGCGCCGCGCCTCCGGGATGGTCGCGAGCATGTCCGTCTCCGTGGGGCTCGGGGCCACGGCGTTGACCACCACGCCCCCGGGGCCCAGA
This sequence comes from Desulfovibrionaceae bacterium, assembly GCA_015709205.1. Lineage (GTDB taxonomy): Bacteria > Desulfobacterota > Desulfovibrionia > Desulfovibrionales > Desulfovibrionaceae > JACCQO01. Next base: position 95,525 of record JACCQO010000001.1, on the reverse strand, counting down.
ACCTGGGCGAAGCTCTTGGTCAGGTTGATGAGCCCGGCCTTGGCCACGCCGTACCAGACGTCCGGGTGCCCGGTGTGCCCGGCCACCGAGGCCACGTTCACGATCCGGCCCGCGCCCTTTTCCAGCATGGCGCGGGAGCATTCGCGGATCAGGGCCACCGGGGCCTCCAGGTTGATGCGCAGCATCCGCCGCACCTTGTCTTCGGGGTAGGCGTCATAGGGCAGGGAGAACATCACCCCGGCGTTGTTCACCAGGACGTCCACCGGGCCCATGCGTTCCACGAGCCCGGGGATGGCCTCCACGTCGGTCAGGTCGAAGGGCAGCGTCGCCACCCCGGGCTCGTCGGCCAGGGGAAAGGCGGCGAAGTCCCGGGCCACCACGGCCACTTCGCAGCCCGAGGCCAGGAAGAGCCGGGTGATCTCCAGGCCGATGCCCTTGTTGCCGCCGGTGACGCAGACACGCTTCTCCATCGCTTCTCCCGTTGGTTCGTGGGTTCCGTTTTCCGCCTAGGCGCGCAGCGCCTCGATGACGTCCGTGAGCTGGGTGATGGTCTTGGACATGCGCTCCAGGGCCTCGCCCGAGGCGCTCATCAGCTCGGCCGTGTCCAGGGCGATGTTCTGGACCTCTTCCGTGGCCCGGCCGATCTCGCGGCTGGAGGCGGCCTGTTCCTCGGCGGCGGTGGCGATGGAGCGCACCTGCTGCGAGGTCTCCTCGAACATGGCCACGATCTCGGCCAGGGTCGCGCCCGAGCGCGAGGCCAGCTCCGAGGAGCGGCGCACCGACTCCACGGCCTCGCGGGTTCCGGCCACGCCGTGCTGGATGCTGCCCAGGATGGTGCGGATGAAGGAGTCCACCTCGCCGGTGGCGGCCATGGTCTTCTCGGCCAGCTTGCGCACCTCGTCCGCGACCACGGCGAAGCCGCGGCCCGCCTCGCCCGCGCGCGCCGCCTCGATGGCCGCGTTGAGCGCCAGCAGGTTGGTCTGGTCCGCGATGTCGTTGATCACGTGGATGATCTTGCCGATGCCCTCGGCCTGGCCGCCGAGTTGCTCCATGTCCTCGCTGAGCCGGTTGGTGCGGCTCATGATGTCCTCGATGGTCTGCACCAGGGAGTGCACCGCGGCCTCGCCCTCGCGGGCCTTGGCCACGGAGGCGTCGGCCGTGGCCGAGAGGTCCGAGGCGTTGCGCGCGACCTCCTGCACCGTGGCGTCCATCTGTTCCATGGCCACGGCGGTCTCGGCGGCGCGGTTGCGCTGCTGCTGCGCGCCCTGGGTGGCGCGGTCGATGTTGTCGGAGAGTTCCTGCGAGGCCTGGATGACCTCCTGGCCCACCTCGCGGGCCTTTTCCGCGCCGGTCTCGATGGCCTGGTTCTTGGCCTCGATCTGGCGCTGGCGCTCGCGGGCCTCGGTCAGGTCCGTGAACAGGGCGAAGGCCCCGATGAGGTTGCCGTCCAGGTCGAAGAGCGGTGCGGCGTCGAAGCGGATGCTCAGTTCGCGGCCCGAATTCAGGTGCACGGCCACGTCCAGGTTCTGCATGGGCTTGCGCTCGCGCACGCAGTTCTGCAGCCCCTCCACGGCCTCGGCCATGCGCAGCAGCGAGGAGCAGGGCTCGCCCTCGTGGCGCTGCGGCTCGCCGGAGACCTCGAAGAGGTCCAGGAAGCGGCGGTTGACGAAGGTCACGCGGCTGTCCGTGTCCACGACCACGCAGGCCAGGGTCAGGCCGGAGAGCAATCCGTTGGAGAAGCCCAGTTTGCTCTTGAGGTCGCGCACCATGGCCTGCACGGCCTGGATGGTGTCGCCGATGATGTCCTTGGCGGGGTAGGAGAGTCCGGCGTTGTAATCGCCCTTGGCCACGGCGTCGGCAAAGCCGTGGATGCCGCGGATGGGCTTGGTGGAGAAGCGCATGATGCCGAAGATGGCCAGCGCCGCGCCCAGCAGCAGGGCGAGCCCGGCCAGCAGGTTGGACTGCAGGAAGCGCACGTCCGCATGCTGGAGCATGTTCTCCTTGGTCATGCCCACGACCACGCGCCAGTTCCAGGGGCCGAACTGCATGACGTAGACGGAATAGTTCTTCCCGCCCTCTTCGAAGGTAAGGAAGTTGCTGTCTTCGTTGGCCATGCGCCGGAGCAGTTCGGGGTTGCCGGCCCCCACCGCCGCACCGTCGGAGCTGTTGAGCAGGTTGCCGTCCGCGTCCAGGAGCAGGGTGAAGCCCTGTTCCTCGATGTTCGCGTGGGCGATGAGCGCGGCGATGTCCTCGCTGACCAGGGGACGGCCGACCACGAGCACGCCGGCCAGTTCGTCGGAGCCCATGCGCTTGAAGGGATGGTAGGCCACGAGCTGCATGGCCCCGGCGATCTTCTCCAGGTGCAGCTTGCCGTCCGCGCTGGCCATGCGCGCGGCGCGTTCGGATCCTCCGGGGATGTAGAAGCGGGCCTTGCCGTCCGCGGCCAGGACCTCGGGGGCCTCGGTCACGGGCACCAGGTCGCCGTCAATGTTCTGATACACGATGGCGAACCCGCCGAAGCGGGCCACGACCTCGTCGGCCAGGGCCTTGTCGCCCATGCGCACGGTGCCGCTGTAAAGGCGGGGTACGGCCACGGTTTTGGTTTTGCCGCTGCCGTCGGTGATCTCGATGTCGTCCACGAACCTGGCCGCCAGAAGCACCGAACCCGGCAGGCCGATCTTCTCCAGGTAGTTCAGGGCCGCCTTGTTGGTGCGTTCGGCCATGCTGCGCTGCACGGCGATGGAGTCGTGCAGCGCGATGCAGCTGGCCTTGATCGTGCGCCGCCCCACTGTGGTCAGTTCGGACGTGACCTGCCAGAGGTTGATGGCCAGCAGAACCAGAATGCAGAAGACCACCAAGCCGCCGATGGAAAGGGCCAGCTTGAGAAAAAAGGGCATTCTGTTGGTCATGGATCGTGCTCCTTTCGGGGATCGGGCGCCCCCCCTCGCTGCGCCCCGCATGCTGCTTGTTGCGCCGCCGTCAATAGTCGTTCGGCAGCAGATCGAGTTCCGCCTTTGTGAAGACCGGCCCGTCCCTGCAGACCAGGACGGACCCGATGTTGCAGCGCCCGCACAGACCGACGCCGCATTTCATGCGCCGTTCCAGGGTGGTGACGATGCGCTCGGGCCCAAAGCCCAGTTTCTCCAAAGCCTGCACGGTGAAACGGATCATCACGGGCGGCCCGCACGTCACGGCCGTACACCCTTCGGCCGTGGGCCGCAACTCCTCCAGCACGTGCGGCACCAACCCCACCCGGCCGTCCCAGCCCTCGGCCGGAGCGTCCACGGTGCGCACGACGTCGATGTCCCTGCGGGCGCCCCACGTGGCCAGTTCCTCGCCGAAACAGAAGTCCTGCGGCGTCCTGGCCCCGTAGAGCAGGGCCAGGTGGCCGAAGTCGGCGCGGTTGTCCAAAACGTAGAGCAGCAGGGTCCTCAAGGGGGCCATTCCTATCCCACCGCCAACAAACAGTAAATCTCTTCCCCTCAGTTGTGCAACAGGAAAATGGTTGCCAAGCGGGCCGCGCACTCCCACGTGGTCGCCCACGCCCAGGGCGTGCAGCCGCGCCGTGACCTCGCCGGTCCTGAGCACAGTGAACTGCAGATACTCCATGCGCGTGGGCGGGGAATTGATCACGAAGGTGGCCTCGCCCGCGCCGAAGACCGAGAGCTGGGCCACCTGGCCGGGCAGGAACCGAAAGTCGAGCATGGCCTCCGGATCGTCCAGGACCACGCGGAAGGTCTTGATGGCCGGGGTTTCCTCGACCACGTCGATGATCGTGCCCGGCTGGGGCAGGTAGGGATTGGCGCGCTTAGACATGTTTCGCCTCCTTGGCGCGTCCGGTCCGGGACTCGGTGGTCTGGGTGGCGGTCCGGGGTTCGATGGTCCGGATGATGGTCCGGATGTCCAGGCCCATGGGGCACAGCCGGATGCAGCGTCCGCAGCCCGTGCAGGAGAACTCGCCGAACCGGGCCGGGTGGAAGGCGAATTTGTGCAGCACCCGGTTGCGCAGCCGGTGCGCCCGCGTGGGCCTGGGGTTGTGGCCCCCGGCCTCCTGCGTGTAGTTGGGGAACATGCAGGAATCCCAGGTGCGGATGCGTTCCCCGGCCAGCCCGGAGGCCTCGTCCGTGATGTTGAAGCAGGTGCAGGTGGGACAGGCGTAGGTGCAGGCCCCGCAGTGGATGCAGCCCGCGGCCGCCTCGTTCCAGAAGTCCATGTCGTCGAAGGCCGCGTTCAGCCGGGCCGGGCAGTCGTCCAGGTCCGGCGGCGCGGGCAGGGCGGCCCGGGCGGCCTCGGCGCGTTCGGCCGCGGCGCGGGCCTGTTCCTCCGTGGCCACGGCCAGCCGTTCGCGGACCGCGGCGAGCCCCTTGTCCGTGACCGCTTCGACCACGAAGCCGTCCTCGATCTCCGCGAGCAGCAGGTCCGATCCGCGCGCATCGTCCGGCGCGCCGCCCACCCAGTTGCAGAAGCAGCTGGAGTAGGGCGCCTGGCAGACGATGGCCGCCACCAGGGCGTGCTCGCGCCAGATCCGGTAACAGGGGTCCTCGACCCCGTCCCGGAGCAGGACCTGGTCCATGAGCGTGAGCCCGCGCGCGCCGCAGGGCGAGGCCCCGAAGAGCAGCACGTCGCCCTCGGGCCGGACCTCCTCCAGCTTCACGCCGCGGTGCCCGCCCACGGGCGCGGTGCGCTCGGCGCGGTAGCGCAGCAGGTATTCGGTCTGCGGAAAGACCGCGGCCTTGGGCCCGGCCGTGTCCAGGCCGCCGAAGTCCAAGGGGGCCTCGGGCGAGTGGTCGCGGAAGACCACGGAGATGCCTTCGCGCACCGGGGTCATCACGCGCATGGTCTCGGCCATGGCCGAAAGCCACGCGGCCACGCCGCCGGGGCCCTCGTGGGCCAGGAAAAAGCGTTGCGTCACAGCCATTGCTTCTCCACGATGTTTTCCTCCTCGGCCTGGAACGTGAGCAGGGGCGCGGTGGCCGAGACGTCCAGGCCGGCCTCGTACTGGAAGAGCTCGGTCATGATCCGGCCGAGCTTTTTCTTGAACAGCAGGACCGGGATGCCCATGGGGCAGGCGCGTTCGCATTCGCCGCATTCCGTGCACCGCCCGGCCAGGTGCGTGGCGTGGATGAGCTGGAAGAACCACTTCTCGCGCACGTCGCTTTCCTGGGACTGGTAGTGCGGCTGGCGCGACTCGGCCAGGCAGTAGTCCCGGCACACGCACAGCGGGCAGGCGTTGCGGCAGGCGTAGCAACGGATGCAGCGGCTCATCTCCCGCTTCCAGAAGTCGAACCGCTCCTCCAGGGGCAGGGCCTCGAAGGCGTCCAGCCGGGCGTAGGGATCCTGGCGCTGCTGCGGCGGCTCCATGGGATCGCCCACGAAACGGTCGAAGAGCAGGGCGTTGGGGTAGGCGCAGGACAGGCACTTGTCCGGCATGACCGCGTCCAGGGCCATCCGGAGCGTCTTGCCGGCCGCCGTGATCTCCACGTGGTCCGCGCCGATCTCGGCGCTTTCCAGGCGGTCCATGTCCGCGGCGCGGCGCAGCTTGGCCTGGCTCACCACCCCGTCGCAGGGCAGACCGATGACCGTGAGGTCCTCGCGGTCGACCAGGCCTTCCTGCACGAGCTGGATCACCGAGCGGCTGTCGCAGCCCTTGACGATGATCGCGACCTTCTTGCCCTTTTCCCGGGGCAGGAAGGTGGCCAGGTTGTGCACGCAGGTGCGGTCCCAGATGAGCCTGTCCACGTCGGCCGCGTTGCGCATCAGCAGCGGGGCGGCGCGCAGCGCGTCGGGTCCGCGCTGCCAGCCGATGACCAGGTCCACCCGGGGCAGGATTTCCAGCACCGTGCGCCGGAGCGCGGCTACGTCGGCCATATCTCTCTTCCTTCCTTGAAGCGCAGGGGCGCGTCGTCCGGGTCCAGCACGCGCGGTGCGGGCCCGAGTTCGTGGATGGTTTCCGTAAAGGCCGTGACCACGGCCTGCCATTTGGCCCCCTCGGCGGCCGAGACCCAGGTGTAGACGAACCGGCGCGGGTCGATGCCCAGCACGGGCAGGAACCGGGCCAGCACCTCCAGCCTGCGGCGGGCCATGAAGTTGCCCGAGGAGTAGTGGCAGTCGAAGGGGTGGCAGCCGGAGACGAGCACGCCGTCCGCGCCGCCGAGCAGGGCCTTGAGCACGAACAGGGGGTCCATGCGCCCGGTGCAGGGCAGGCGGATGATGCGCAGGTCCGTGGGCTGGCGAAAGCGCGCCACCCCGGCCGTGTCCGCTCCGCCGTAGGAGCACCAGTTGCACAGAAAGCCTATGATCTTCAGTTCGCTACACGCCATTCCCGACATAGGGCGTTCACCTCGGCAAGGATTTGGTCGTCCGTGAAATGATCGAGCTGGATGGCCTTGTCCATGCAGGCCACGTTGCACACGCCGCACCCCTGGCACACCGCCTCGACCACCTCGGCCACCTGGGTGCCGAAGCGCGTCTCCACCAGGCGGATGGCCCCGAAGGGGCAGACCGAGACGCACTTGCCGCAGCCGATGCAGCGTTTGGGGTTGACCCGGGCCACCTGGGGGTCCGATTCGAGCTTGTCGCGCGAGAGCAGCACCAGGGCCTTGGCCGCGGCCGCGCTGCCCTGGGCCACGGAGGACGGGATGTCCTTGAGCCCCTGGCAGGCCCCGGCCAGAAAGACCCCGGCCGTGTTCGTCTCCACGGGCCTCAGCTTGGGGTGGCCCTCCATGAAGAAGCCGTACTGGTCGCTGGAGATGCGCAGCTTTTCGGCCAGGGCGCGCGCGCCCTCCGAGGGCTGGCCGCCCACGGCGAGCACCACCAGGTCCGCCTCCACCTCCATCTGCGCGCCGAGCAGGGTGTCCGCGCCGCGCACCACGGTCTTGTCGCCCACGCGGTAGATGGACGAGACCCGGCCCCGGCAGTAGCGCACGCCGTATTCCTCGCGCGCGCGGTTGACGAACTCCTCGTAGCCCTTTTGCGGGGCGCGGATGTCGATGTAGAAGACGATGATCTCCGCGTCGGGCACGTGGTCGCGCGTGAGCACGGCCTGCTTGGCCGTGGCCATGCAGCAGAAGCCCGAGCAGTAGGGCCGCCCCAGGGAGAGGTCGCGCGAGCCCACGCACTGCACGAAGACCACGGTCCCGGGCTCGCGGCCGTCCGAGGGCCGGACCACGTGGCCCCGGGTGGGGCCCGAGGCGCTGAGCATGCGTTCGTACTGCAGGGAGTTGATCACGTCCGGGTGGCGGCCCGCCCCGTATTCGGCGCAGGCCGCGGGATCGAACACGTCGTAGCCCGTGGCCGCGACGATGGCCCCGACCTCTTCCTCGATCATCTCGTCGGCCATCTCGAAGTCGATGGCGCCCGTGGGGCAGACCTTGGCGCAGACCCCGCACTTGCCCTTGGTCAGCCGCAGGCAGGCGTCCGGATCGATGGTCGCCTTCTTGGGAATGGCCTGGGGAAAGGGGATGCCGATGGCCGTGGTCGTGGCCAGCCGCTCGTTGAAGCGGTCCGGCCCCTTGCGGCTGGGGCACTTTTCCATGCACAGGCCGCAGCCCGTGCACTTGGTCCAGTCCACGAAGGTGGCCCTGCGGCGCACCTTGACCGAGAAGTTGCCCACGTACCCGGACACGGACTCCACCTCGGAATGGGCGTAGAGCGTGATGTTCGGGTGCTGGGCCACGTCGACCATCTTGGGGCCCAGGATGCAGGTGGAGCAGTCCACCGTGGGAAAGGTCTTGTCCAGCTTGGCCATCTTGCCGCCGATGGAGGATTCGCGCTCCACCAGGGCCACGGTCAGGCCGCCCTCGGCCAGGTCCAGGGCGGCCTGGATCCCGGCCACGCCGCCGCCCACGACCATGGCGCGCTTGTGCACGTCGAAGCGCGAGCGCTGCAGCCCGCGGTTGCAGCGCAGCTTCTCCACGGCCGCGCGGACCAGTTCCGAGGCCTTGCGCGTGTTCGCGGCCTTGTCCAGGCTGACCCAGGAGACGTGCTCGCGGATGTTGGCCATCTCGAACAGGTAGGGGTTCAGCCCGGCGCGCTCCACGGCGCGGCGGAAGGTGTTCTCGTGCATGCGCGGGGAGCAGGAAGCCACGACCACGCCGGTCAGGCCGCGCTCCTCGATGGCCGCGCGGATGGCCGCCTGGCCCGGCTCGGAGCAGGCGTACATCTCGGCCTTGGCGTAGGCCACGTCGGGCAGGCCGCGCGCGCTCTCGGCCACGGTTTCCACGTCCACGGTGGCCGCGATGTTGCTGCCGCAGAGGCAGACGAAGACGCCTATCTTCATGACGACCTCCCGTGCGCCGCGGCGGAGCTCTCCCCGGCCGCAGTGCGTCCGGCGAGCACGTCGCGCACCAGCGCGTCCGTGCTCACGGCGTGGCGGTTCAGGCCCAGGGCGCGGGGTTCCAGCCCCAGGGCCAGCCCCAGGGCCTGGGTGAAGTAGAGCACCGGCAGGGCCGCGCCCTTGCCCTCGGGGCCCAGTTGGGAGCGCCTGAGGTCCAGGTTCTGGTGGCACAGGGGGCAGGCCACCACGATGGCGTTGGCCCCGCAGCGTTCGGCCATGGCCACGATGCGGCCGGAGAGGTGCGTCACCAGCTCGCGCTTGGGCACCCCGAAGCTCGCGCCGCAGCATTCGGTCTTGAAGGGAAAGTCCACCACCTCGGCTCCGGCGGCGAGCAGCAGCTCGTCCATGGCCACGGGGTTTTCCGCGTCGTCGAAGGCCATGAGCTCCGCGGGGCGCGTCAGCAGGCAGCCGTAGTAGGTCGCGGCGCGCAGCCCGGCCAGGGGGTGCGCCGTGCGCCCGGCGATGCCCTCGATGCCGACCCGCGCGTGCACCACCTCCAACAGGGAGCGCGCGGGCAGCCCGGGCTGCACGTCCAGGCCGCACAGGGCGGAGAGCCGTTCGCGGCCGGTTTCGCTGGCCGCGTAGGCCTCGGCGGTCTTCAGGGCCGCCAGACAGCTCGGGCAGGGGGTCACGAGTTCCTCCAGCCCGGCCGCGCGGGCCAGCTCCACGTTGCGCGCGGCCATGGCCGCCTGCAGCTCCTTGCCCCGGCCGTGCGCCGGCGAGGCCCCGCAGCAGCTCCAGTCCGGCACCTCGCGCAGCTCCAGGCCCAGGGCCGCGCACAGGGCGCGGGAGGACTGGTCGTACTCCACGGCCGTGCCGGTCTGGGAACAGCCCGGGTAGTAGGCCAGGGGGGCGTCGGTCGCTTTCGCGCCGGTCGTTTTTTTCGCACTCATCGCGGGGCCCGTCCCTGCCGCGCGCGGCCCTGCTTGGGCGGCGCGGGCTGCGTGAGGCCCTTGGCGTCGTCGTCCTCGAAGCGGCGCACGATGTCCTTGACCTCGGCCCGGCCACGGATGCCGTGGGGCCGCAGCGAAAGCTTGCGCAGGGCCAGGACCTTGCCCGCCAGTCCCACGTCCGTGAGCACGCGGCCGGTGCGGCGCACGTAGTCGAGCATCAGCCCCAGCTCGTGCACGCGGCCGTGCTTGCGGGCCGAGTCCAGGAAGGACTCGTGGAAGCTGTTCACGGCGCGCTCCGAGACGCGGCCCTCGGCGCGCGCCATGTGCCGCAGGGCGTCCATGAGCGCGGGCGTGTCGATGCCCATGGGGCAGCGCGTGGCGCAGGTCTGGCAGGAGAGGCACAGCCAAATGGTGCGGCTGGAGAGCAGGGCGTCCTTGCGGCCCTCCTGGGCCAGGCGCAGGATCTGGCTGACGCCGTAGTCGTGGGCGAAGGCCGCGGGGCAGCCCGCGGTGCATTTGCCGCACTGGATGCAACGGGCCGGGTTCTGGCCCGAAAGGCGCCGCAGTTCGGCGATGAAATCCTTGTCGCGGGCGCCGTCGTCCGGGCGTGCGGGTCCGTTCGGGCGCGAAAGATCGCCGGGCCCGGCGGGCGGAGTGGTGCGTGTGCTCATGGTGCGTCTTTGGTTCCCGGTCAGGGATGTTTGCGGCCGTCGGCGTGTTGGTGGCGGCCATGACTTGTTCTTTTTTTCACATGAGGGGTGACATCCCGAAAAAACGGCGTGCGCGTTTTCTGTGGGGGATCAGCGCGGCTCCCGAGGGGGGCAGAGCGCGGCAATGGACAGGGGCGTGAGCAGCAGGGGCTGGCTGGGCAGCCGCGTGGGCAGCCCCAGTTCGGCCTTGAACACGGATTCGATGCCGGTCAGGCAGCAGGTGCCGCCGGTGAGGTACACGGTCTCGACCGCGTGGCCCCGGATGTGCTTGGCCACGATGTCCGAGATGCGTTGCAGGGTGGGCCGCGCCAGGCTCAGGACGCCGTAGCGCTCGTGTTCGCGCTTGCGCCGCTCGGCCTCGGCCAGGTCCACGCCGAAGTGCCCGGCGATGGTCAGAGTGATGTGCCGCCCGCCGCTGGGCTCGTCGCCGCTGAAGACCACCTTGCCCTTGCGCACCACGGCCGTGCCCGTGGTGCCGCCGCCGATGTCCACCACCGCGGCCTTGTCCAGGCGGAAGAGCTTCGCCACGCACGTGGGTTCGTCCTCCACGGCGGCCACTTCCAGCCCGGCGGTCTCCAGGATGTTGGTGGAGAGCCGGGCGTCGGTGCCTGGCGGGAACGAGGTCGCGGCCGCCGCGATCTCCCGGCCCACGCGCTGTTGGGCGCGGGCCAGGAGGTCGCGGAGGATGTCCACGGCGCCGATGAAGTCGACCACGACGCCGTCGCGGACCACCTCGGCCCATTCCAGGAAGCAGGCCACCGGCTCTCCGGCGTGGTCCAGGACCATGAGCACCACGTCGGCAGTGCCCAGGTCCACGCCCACGCGCAGGGGCCCCTCGCAACGCACCGGATTGGTGCGGTTGAGGATGTCCGCGGCCCTGTCCAGGCGGCGGTCGGCTTCTTCCCAGGTCACGGTCATCGCTAGACGATCCTGAAGCTGCCCACCAGGGTGCAGCGGCGCAGGCGCACGAAGCTGCGCGCGTTGGTCACGCCTTCGCCGGTGGGGGTGGAGATGGTCATGGAGGTCCAGCCTTCGCCGCCCGCGCCCAGACCGGCCACGTGCGGGCCGTTCTTCACGAACAGGCTCGTGTTCATGCGCCTGGCCATGGCGTCCATGTTCTCGATGTTGCGCGAATGCAGGCCCGCGGTGTGCGACAGGCCGCGCTCCAGGAGCATGGCCCAGTCCAGGGCCTCCCGGAAGTCGTTGGCGCGCAGCACGGGCAGGATGGGCATCATCTGTTCCACGCGCGCGAAGACGTGGTCGACGTCGCGGCCCACGTCCACGAGCAGCAGGCGGCAGGACTCGGGCACGTCGAACCCGGCGGCGCGCGCCAGCTCGCGGGCGTCGCGGCCCACCCACTTGGGGTTGGGGCGGCGCTTGGGGCCCGGGTAGTCCAGGAGCACGGCGCGGGCCAGGGTCTCGGCCTGGTCCGGGGTGATCTCCACCGCGCCGCAGGCCTTCATCTCGGCCTTGAGCTGGTCGGCGATGGCGTCCACGGCGATGATTTCCTTCTCGTCGGCGCAGATGATGTTGTTGTCGAAGGACGCGCCGTCGTAGATGCTCTTGGCCGCGCGCGCCAGGTCCGCGGTCTCGTCCACGACCACGGGCGGGTTGCCCGCGCCCGCGGCGATGAGCCGCTTGTCCGTGACCTTGCGCGCCGCCTCGACCACGGCCTCGCCGCCCGTGACCACGAGCAGGTTGATGCCCGGGAAGGTGAAGAGCTTCTGGGCCACCTCGATGCTCGGCTCGCGCACACAGACCAGCAGGTTGGCCACGCCGGCCTCCTCCTCCAGGGCCCGGTTCAGGATGCGGATGGCCTCCTGGGTGGTGCGCTTGGCGCTGGGATGCGGGGCGAAGACCACGGCGTTGCCGCCGGAAATCATGCTGATGGCGTTGTTGATGACCGTGGCGGCCGGGTTGGTGGAGGGCGTGACCGAGGCGATGACGCCCCAGGGCGCGTTCTCGATCAGGGTCAGGCCGGTGTCGCCGCTGATGGCCGCGGGCGTGAGGACCTCGGGGCCGGGCGTGCGCGTGGCCACGAGCATGTTCTTGCGGATCTTGTCCTCGATGCGGCCCATGCCGGTCTCCTCCACGGCCATTTCGGCCAGGCGGCGGGCATTGGCGCGCGCGGCGCGGCGGATCACGCGGATGACCTTCTCGCGGATGGCCACGGTGGGGATGGCCTTGTGGGCCCTCTGGGCCGCGGCCACGGCGTCCTCGAGGCGTTCGAACACGCCGTGGTCGCCGCCCGCGCCGTCCGCCGCTCCGGCGGCGGCGCGGATGACCTCGCCGGAGCCGCCCAGCTTGCTCAAGACCTCGTTCACGATAGATTCAATGTCTTCCTGTCGAATGGACATCTGCTACCATCCTCTTCGATTGTGCGCTTACTTGGAGTAGACCGCGCTGCGGCCCGAGGTGATCTGGTCCACGATGCCGACCACGCTCAAATCCATGGGTGTCGTGTTGTCCCGGACCAGCCGCGCCGAACTGCCGCGAACCAGGAGGACGATCTCGCCCTCGCCCGCGCCGATGGTGTCCACGGCCACCTGGCCGCACGCCATGACCTTCCCCCGGGGGTCGATGATGTCGACCAGGAGGAACTTCAGGTTCGGCAGTCCGGCGTCCCGTACGGTGGCCACCACCTGTCCAACGACCTTGCCCAGTTCCATTGTCTTCTCCTGCTGCGGCGTCCTCGACCCGGCCGAAACGCGGGTCCTTGAATTTCCGGCCGGCCCCATGCCGGGCGGAGGAGGGGCGCGCCCCGCCTAGATTTCCTGCTTGAGCGCGATGGGAAATACGTTTTCCAGGTCCAGGTGCGGCCGGGGGATCACGTGCGAGGTCAGCAGCTCGCCCACGCGCTGGGCCGCGGCGGCCCCGGCGTCGGTGGCCGCCTTGCAGGCCGCCACGTCGCCGCGCACGAGCACGGTGACCAGGCCCGCGCCGATGCGCTGGTAGCCCACGACCTTCACGCGCGCCGCCTTGCTCATGGCGTCGGCGGCCTCGATCAGACCGGTCAATCCCTTGGTTTCCACCATTCCGAGAGCGTCATCCATGATCAGACTCCTCATTGATTCGTTGTTGTCCGGAAATCCGGGATCGCCGTGGCGGGCTACTTCTTCTTGCCGCGCCCGGCGGGCTTGGCCGCCGTCGGCTTGGCCGTCGCGGCTTTTTCGGGCGCGACCTTTTCGGGCGCGGCCGTGGGCGGCGTGGCCGCCTTCGGCCGCAGGGAGCCGATCAGCTCCGCGACCACGTAGTTGGTGTCGTCGTCGGGCCGGGCGATGAGATTGTCCCCGGCCAGGTCGCCCACGCGGGCCGCCGCGGCCTTGCCCGCGTCCACGGCCGCGCGGCACGAGGCCAGGTCGCCCTCGCAGATCACGCTGATCAGCGCCGCGTCCGCGTTGGCCACGGTCTTCACGCGCACGCGCGCGGTCTTGACCATGGCGTCGGCGGCCTCGATGGCCGCCACCAGGCCCACCGTCTCCACAAAACCGAAGGATTGATCGTATGCCATTACGTCCCGTCCCTGGCGGCGCGCGCTTGCGAAAGGGCCGCGCCGCTGCGTTGGTCGCCTCCCGGCCCGGGGGCGGTTACATCAGATGGCGCAGCACCTGCGGGGCCATGCTGGGAATGACCACCTTGCGCACCAGAAGGCCCTTTTCCATGGCCGTGGCCGCTCCCGCGTCCACGGCGGTCTGCACGCCGGCCACGTCGCCGCAGAGCAGGCTGAAGCCCTTGCCCCCCAGGCCCATGGCGATGCGCACTTCGATCAGCTCCACGTTGGCGGCCTTGACCGCCGCATCAGCGGCCTCGATGGTCGCGGCCGCGGAGAAGGTCTCCACCACGCCCACGGCCGTCCCATGCGGTTCGGCCAGGGCGCAGGCCATGGCCGAGATCACCGGATGGCTGATGTTGGGGATGAGGAAGTGGTCCACCACGGACGCACCGGCCGAAGCCAGGCCCGCGTCCAGGGAGGAGCGCACCGAAGCCACCTCGCCGTACACGGCGACCACGAACTTGCCCGGACAGATCGTCTTGAGCATCAGCGGCTCCACCAGGGCGGCCTTGATCATGAAGTCCGCCGCCTCGATGCCGGATGCGATGCTGTTGCACTCGATCATGCCCAGTGCCTGGAGTCTGGCTTCCACCCTCAATCTCCTTTGATGGTTATGCAGTCATCGACCTCGGCCACCGTGCCGGAGATCGAGGCGTGCACGGCCGCGCCGAGCTTGCCCTCGGGAATCGCGCCGATGCGCGCACCCGCCTTCACCGCATCCCCCGCCTTGACGGTCGCGACCGCCGGGGCCCCGATGTGTTGCTGCAGGGGGATGCGCACGCTTCCGGGGGCGTAGTCGCCCTGGAACTCGGGATGGATGTCCATGTAGCGGTCGATGTCCAGCCGGTGGGCCAGGCGCGGCACCGGGATCTTGCGGAAGGGGCGCAGGTCCGCCTGGGCGGGGAGCACCTCCCTGGGGCCCGAGTACTGCGCGCCGGCGCGCCGGAATTCCTGCTTGAGCAGGGCGTTGATGCGCCGGGGCGACAGGCTCATGGGACAGCTGAACAGCTCGCACACGCCGCATTCGCAGCACATCCAGGCCTGCAGCGCGCCCATGGCCGCGTCCGTTCCGCCGCCGAAGGCCCGCATGACCTTGTGGGTCTCGAACCCGTGCCCGATGAGATGCCGGGGGCACAGGTCCGTGCAGGCGCGGCACTGGATGCAGGCCACGGCGGCGCGGCGCTGCATCTCGCGCACCGGCAGCGTGGCGCTGCGGTGCAGGTGGTGGCCCCGCTCCAGGACGATGACCCCGCCGCTGGTCTTGGTCACCAGGGTGGAGGCCATGGCCTCCGGGGTGTCCGCGAAGCGGCCCATCATCGGCCCGCCGAGCAGGAAGACCGGATCTTCCACCGTGGCGCCGCCGCAGTGGGCCACGCACTCGGCGATGGTCGTGCCGATGGGCACGCGCAGGATCGCGGGCCGGGCGACCTCGCCCGTGACCGTGAGCAGCTTGTGCGTCACGGGCTCGCCGTCCATGGCCCGGCTCACCGCGTACAGGGTGCCGACGTTGGCCACCAGCGCGCCCACGTCCTTGGGCAGTCCCAGGGGCGGGATGGTGCGGCCCGTGACCTCGTGCACCAGGATCTGTTCGTCGCCGGCCGGATAGAAGTTGTCCATCTGGAACAACTCCAGGGGAACGCCGCTCCCGGGCCCGGGTTCGGCAAAGGCCTGGGTGAAGGCCTCGGCCACGGCCGCGTACTTGCGCTTGATGCCCACCACGCCGCGCGCCGCGCCGGTGGCCGTGACGACCTCCCGCAGGGCGCGGACGATCTCCCGCGCCTCGGTGCGCATGACGTGCTGGTCGGTGTGCAGCAGCGGCTCGCACTCGCAGCCGTTGGCGATGACCGTCTCCACGCCGACGTCGTACTTGACGTGGGCCGGAAAACCGGCCCCGCCTTGGCCCACGACGCCCGCGTCGCGTATCGCTTGGATCAGGGCTTCCTTGTCCATGCCGCCTTCAGGATGTTGAGGGTTGCTGCCGCGCTACTTGCGCTTGATCGGGAAGACTTCTTCCAGATCCCCGTGGGGCCGCGGAATCACGTGCACGGCGATGACCTCGCCCACGCGCTGGGCAGCGGCGGCGCCTGCGTCGGTGGCGGCCTTGCACGCGGCCACGTCGCCGCGCACCAGGGCGGTCACGTAGCCCGCGCCGATCTGCTGGTAGCCGACCAACTGCACGCGCGCGGCCTTGACCATCGCGTCAGCGGCTTCGATCAACGCCGTCAGGCCCCTGGTTTCGATCATGCCCAATGCATCCATGGTCATTTGAGTCTCCTTTGCAATGCGGTTAAACCGACTGGGTTGTGGGTTGGTTCACGTCGTCAGTTGAGCGCCACGCCGCGTTGCAGGCAGAGCCCGACCACGGCGACCTTGTAGATGTCCTTGGCGCTGCAGCCCCTGGAAAGATCGTGCCAGCCTCCGGCAAAGCCTTGCAGGAAGGGTCCCAGGGCCGTGTAGCCGCCCAGGCGCTGCACGAGCTTGTAGCCGATGTTCCCGGCCTCCAGGGACGGAAACACGAGCACGTTGGCCCGGCCCTCGATCACGCTGCCCGGGGCCTTGAGCGCGGCCACCGCGGGCACCGAGGCGGCGTCGAACTGCAGTTCGCCGTCCACGAGCAGGTCCGGGGCGCGGCCGCGCACCATGTCCACGGCCTCGCGGACCATGCGCGCGCGCGGATGGTCCGCGCTGCCCTTGGTGGAAAAGGAGAGCAGGGCCACGCGCGGCTCCTCGCCGAGCAGGGTGCGGGCCATGTCCGCCGAGGCCAGGGCGATGTCCGCCAGGGTCTCGGAGGTGGGCTCGGGCACCACGGCGCAGTCCGCGAAGATGAACTTGCGCTCGGAATCGGGCGCGACCATCAGGAAGAAGCTGGAGATCGTCTTGATGCCCGGCTTGCGCGGAATGATGCGCAGGCCGGTGCGCAGCATGGCCGCGGTGGGCGAAAGGTTGCCGCCCACGCCGACCTCGGCCTCGCCCCGGCGCACCATCATGGCCGAGGCCACCAGGGGACAGTTCATCAGCCGACGGCTTTCGTCGGCGTCCGCGGGCTTGCCCATCTCCTTGCGGATGGCCAGAAATTCCTCGGTGTTGCGGTCCAGCACCTCGGTGCAGCCGGGATCGACCACGGCCACGCCCGGGGTGCACAGCCGGTCCTCGCGCAGCTTGCTGCGCAGCTCGAAGGGCGAGGCCACGAGCACGGGCCGGGCCACGCCGTCCCTGCGCAACATCTTCACCGCCTCCAGGACCCGGGGGTCCAGGCTGTCCGGGAAGGCCACCACACCGGGGTTGGCGCGGCAAAGTTCCCTGCATCTGTCCAGAATGTTCACGTGCTTGTCCGGATGCTGAGGATTTCCGTTCAGGCCACGCAGTTCACGCAGGCCAGCCGCACCTTGTCCGGCGCGCTGTAGAGCACGTGCGCGCCCTCGGGCAGGTAGATCATGTCCCCGGGGCTGCCGATGAGCGTTTCGCCGCCCACGGTCAGGTGCAGTTTGCCGTCCACGACCACGCAGACCTCGGCGCACTCCACGGTGCGGCTGAACGAGGCCTTTTCCCACTGCATGTAGCCGCCGGACAGGCGGGTCTCGTCGGGCCCGCCCAGGGCCTCGGCCATGATCACGCTCCCGGGCACGGGCGTGGGGCCCTCCTCGGTGCGCATCAGGCGGGCGTTGTCGATGAAGCAGACGCCCTCGACGGTGGTGCGGGCTCCTCCCGAGGCGGGGGCGGGTGCGGCGGGGACTGCGGCAGCGGCGGCCGCCTGCGCCGGGGCGGCGCGTCCGGCGATGCGCGCGCTCAGCGCGGCGCGGACCATGTCCGCCAGTTGCGCGGGGCGCACGTCGGCCGAGAGCCGGGGCCGCATCCGCGCGATAACCTCGCCGATGACCGCGTCGGCCGTGGCGCCGCTCGGCCGGCGCGCGGCGGCGACCGCCGCCACGGGCGCGGCCGTGACCGTGGCGGACGCCCGGCCCGGGGCCTCGGCGGCGGCCTGCGCCGGGGGCTCGGCCCCCGGGTCGCCCACGATGGTCACCCCCAGTTCCGCGGCCTTGTCCCGCGCCTTGGGAGTGACGAGGCATTCCTTCGCAGGGGCGGCGATGGACCTGCCGCCCTCCTCCGACACCTTTATTATGTCGGACTCCGCGATGATGCGTTTTGCCATGATTCCTCCTGCGGCATGTAGAAATGCAATGCCGAAAACCGACATCCCGGTCGCGGCCGTTCGAAAGCGGTCCGCTGGTCGGGTCGGGCGGTTGCAACTATCGTGCAAAGGGGGTGGCCGGTTTGCGGGCGCGGCGTGTTTTCCGGACGGTTCGGCGGCGCGGTGCGGGCGGCGCGAAGACGGTCGCTGCACGGCGGCGGGCCTTGTTTTCGGAGCCGGCGGGGAGCGGGCGCGCGGCGGCACGGCTGCCGTTGCGCGCCGAGAGGGGAGGGCGGCAGGAAGCGGATTGTCGCCCCCCGGGAAAGACCAAGGCGGCGGAGGGCGGCGCCGGGGGATGCGCGAAGATCAGGTCGGGCAGGGTGGAAGTTCTCGCGGCGGGAGAGGTGCTGCGGTGGGTCGGTTTGAGGCGGCTTTGACGCAGAGGTGCGGCGGCGTGTGGCAAATTTGCCACACAACAAGCCCTTTTGCCGGGAACGGCCGCAGGGAAAAACTACTGCGTTTCCTGCTTTTTGTGACACTTTTCACGTTCATTATCACACAAGCGCAACCGGCAGGAAAAAAAAGTATCAAAATTGCCACAAAAATGAAAAACACGAATATAAATTATTTTAGCTAGTTAAATAAAAAACCTCCAATTGTTGCAAAAACGCAACATTCACCGCGTGGTTTGTCGGGGAACCGCTTTTTTTATAACAGGCTGCAATAAAACAAAATACTGCTTTCCGGCCGAGAATCGTTTCTGCCGGAAGGCAGGGCCGGCGGCCGGGAGCGGCGCGGCTGAAGGCCCGAAGGTGTGGCAATCCTGCAATACCGGCCCTTGGGCCCCGGTGGCACTATCCTTGCTTTCTTGCTGTAATTGTTGGAGCCAGTACAGGGTGGGACGCGGTCCGGCTGAAAGCCGCCGTTTGTTCAATCCTGGACAAGGCCGCCGACCCGGCGGGGTCTCGCCCCTGCCGGTGCGGGACAACGGCTTTCAGGCACGGCGGGATTGGGAAAAGCCCAACGCGCGAGCCAAAACGCATCGCACTGTCGAAGGATGTTGTTGTTCAACTTCAAAGCGAGGAGAGTGGTTATGTTGAGAAGTATTGCCCTCACGTTGGTTCTTGTGCTTGGTATGGCCGTGCCCTCATGGGCCGCCAAGTACGAACTCAAGATCCAGACGGCCGTCCCCAACTCGAGCATGTACTTTCAGACCATGGAGCGCCTGGGCAAAGACATCCAGGATCTCTCCAACGGTGAGATCTCCGTCGAGATTTATCCCGACGGCGCGATCGTGAAGGCCTTCGAGATTCTCGACGCCGTGAGCGAAGGCATCGTCAACGGCGGCATGGCCTGGACGCACTACTGGTCCGGCAAGCACCCGGCCGGTCTGCTCTTCGCCGCGCCCACCGCGGGCCTCGGCGTGGGCCTGGACCAGGCCGGGCTGCTGTCCTGGGCCTGGGAAGGCGACGGCGGCAAGCTCCTGAACCAGTACTATCAGAAGGAACTGAAGTACGACATCAAGGCTTGGCTGTGCATCCCCATGGGACCTGAGCCGTTCGGATGGTTCCCAAAGGAATTCAATAACATGAACGACCTCAAGGCCATGAAGTTCCGCTCCCCTCCGGGCATCCCGGCGGAAACCTTCAAGGCCATCGGCATGCCCGTCGTGTCCATGCCGGGTAGCGAGATCGTGCCCTCCGCCCAGCGCGGCGTCATCGACGCGGCCGAGTGGATCAGCCCCGGCGACGACCTGTTCCTGGGCCTGGCCGACGTGTGGAAGCACTACTACCTCCAGGGCCTGCACCAGGCCCTGTCCATCGGCGACGTCTACATCAACAAGACCTGGTACGACTCCCTGCCCAAGCACCTTCAGGCCGTCGTCGAAGTGGCCATGAAGGCCTGCGTCGCCAACCAGATCAACATGAACGTGAGCATCAACAGCGCCGCCCTGCGCAAGCTGGTGCTCGAGAAGAACGTCAAGCTGCACGACACCCCGCAGGAGTACTTCACGGAATACATGGCCGCCACGCCCAAGATTCTCCAGAAGTACGCAGATAAGAACGCCTTCTTCAAGCAGGTCCTGAACTCCCTCGAAGACTGGGCCAAGATGACCGTTCCTTACGAGGAAAAGGTCTCCGGTCTTTACTACAAGATGGCCAAGACGGCCCTGGATACCGGTATGATGAAGGATTACAAGTAGGAAGATGTCGCTTTGAGGCTGCGGACGCGCTGCGTCCGCAGCCTCTTCGCTGCAGAAAGCACCAACAGCGAGGATAGTGGAGTGCAAACACAAGGATTGAACGAAAAAAGAGGACCATCTCGGCGAGTAAAAGATATCGTCGCCTTTCTGGATAGGCTGAGCGGGTTCAGCGGCAAGGCTGTTTCCTATCTCATCATCCCCATGATGTATGTGCTTGTGCACGAAGTTATCGCTCGCTACTTCTTCAATGCCCCGACGATATGGGCGGGGGATCTCGCTCTTATCATGTACGGAATATATTTCATGATCGCATCCCCGTTCTGCCTGCGGGAAGGCATGCACATCCGCACCGACTTCCTGTACGCGCACTGGTCCACCAAGGCCAAGGGGCTCGCCGACCTGATCGTCTACGTTTTTCTGTACCTCCCCACCCACGTCGTGTTCCTCAAGGTGGGCTGGGACTATTTCTTCAAGTCCTTCCAGCAGAACGAGTCGATCATCTCCAGCCCCTGGATGCCCATCATCTGGCCCATGAAGATGGCCATTCCCGTGAGCCTGGCGCTGATGATCGCGCAGGGCCTCAGCGAGACCATCAAGAGCTACTATGCCTGGCGCCACGGCGAATTCTACTGGGCCGCCGAAGCCGCCCACGACACCAGCAAAGACTCCGGCGTCTGCTCGGATTTCGAAACGAAATAGGGGGAGCCACGTATGTCCGCCAATGAATTGCTCGGGATCCTCTCCCTTTTCGGTCTGCTCATCGCCTTCTGTTCGGGCTTCCCCATCGCCTTCACGATGATGTTCATCGGGCTGGCCTTCGGGTACATGGGCATCGGCAACCTCGTCTTCCACCTGATGAACATCCAGTTCTATCAGGTCATGAGCGACCCGGTCCTCGGGGCCATCCCGTTCTTCCTCTTCATGGGCTACATCCTGGAGAGCGCGGGGCTCATGGACGAACTTTTCCATTCCTTCCAGAAACTCATGGCCCCGATCCCCGGCTCGCTCTACGTGGCCATCGTGCTCACCGGGACCATCTTCGCCGCGGCCACGGGCATCGTCGGCTCCTCCATCACGCTCCTGTGCGTCATGGCCGAGCCCGCCATGCGCCGCTCCAACTACGACATCCGCATGGGCGCGGGCGCCATCGCGGCAGGCGGCACCCTGGGCATCCTCATCCCGCCGAGCATCATGCTCGTGGTCATGGGTCCGCTCATGGGCGTGCCGGTGACGGACCTCTTTGCCGGCGCCGTCATCCCCGGCCTGCTGCTCTCGGGCATCTACTGCGCCTATTCGCTGATCCGCTGCCTGATCAACCCGCGCCTCGGTCCGCCGATGCCCAAGGAACTGCGCGCCGATTCCTTCTCCGGCCTGATGATCGACCTGGCCAAGGGCGTGGTGCCCCTGATCCTGCTCATCGGCGCGACCCTGGGCTCCATTCTGGCCGGCCTGGCCACGCCCACCGAGGCCTCGGCCTGCGGCGCCTTCGGCGCCCTCGTGCTGGTCATCGCCTACCGCCGCTTCAAGGTGGCCAACCTGAAGAAGGCCATGTACGACAGCGTGAAGCTCTCGGCCATGATCCTGATCATGATCGCGGCCTCCAACTTCTTCGGTTCGGTCTTCTCCCGCCTCGGCGGCGCGGCCTGGCTCTCCAACGCCCTGATCGGCATGAACCTGCCGCCCATGCTCATGATCTCCCTGATCATGGTCTTCGTGTTCCTGCTCGGCTGGGCCATGGAGTGGGTGCCCATCGTGCTCATCATCCTGCCGATCATGCTCCCCACGGTGAAGGCCATGGGCGTGGACCTGCTCTGGTTCGCCATCGTCTACGCCGTGACCCTGCAGACGTCCTGGCTGTCCCCGCCGGTGGCCCTGTCCTGCTACTTCATCAAGGGCTGCATCCCCAAGTGGCACCTTTCGGACATCTACCGCGGCATGATCCAGTACATCGGCTGCCAGGCCTTCGGCATCGCCATGATCATGCTCTTCCCGGCCCTGGTCACCTGGCTGCCGAAGGTGCTCAATCACTAGCCGTGGCGCAATGCGGCCGCCCGTGGCGAAATTGCAACACGGGCGGCCGGGCGTGGCAAGTGTACCTGAAAAGTTTACCAGTTTTTTCGGCTGGATAAAGTGCAGTGTTGAAAAACTGCAACGCAAAAGGAAGGAGGACGCAGCTCTCGGCCTGAAAACGATTCCCGATCGGAACGGTTGGGAAGGAAGAAAGAGCAAATGTTTCAACGACTACCGGACGAACCGAGAAAATGACGACGGGTCCGCATTACTGGCACTGAATTTGCTCTATCAGGAATAGATACTGCGTCACTTCTACATACTTCACCTTTCAAGGAGAGTTACCATGTCCTGTTGCTTGTCTCCGCAAGAACAAATGCTACAGAACCAGATTGAAGGTCGCGAGAACAAACACCGCTCGGAAGCCGGGCACGTGCGCGCCTTCAAGATCCTCGACCGCGTGCAGACCCTCACGCCCAAGGTGGACGTGGAGCGCGGCAAATACTTCACCGAGTCCATGCGCCAGACCGAGGGGCAGGCCCTGGTGCTGCGCTGGGCCAAGGCCATGAAGAACGTGGCCGAGAAGATCTCCGTCTACATCGACGACGACCAGCTCCTGGTCGGCCGCGCCGGCAGCCAGGGCCGCTACGGCATCCTCTATCCCGAGCTGGACGGCGACTTCCTCGATCTGGCCATCCAGGAGCTGGACAAGCGCGAGGTCTCCCCGTTCGTGATCGACCCCTCGGACGCCAAGGTCATCATGGAGGAGATCGCTCCCTACTGGAAGGGCAAGACCTTTCACGAGGACCTCGCCGTGGCCCTGCCCGAGGACACCCTCAAGCTGACCTACTATCCGGACAACGTCCTGCTCTCCCGCTTCATCGTCAACGAGACCGCCTCGTTCCGCTCGTCCCTGCAGTGGGTCCTGGATTTCGAGAAGGTCCTCAAGCGCGGCTTCAAGGGCCTGAAGGAAGAGGCCCAGGAGAAGCTGGCCGCCCTCGATCCGTATAGCCCGGTGGGCAATTGCGAGAAGCGTCCCTTCCTGGAGGCCGTGGTCACCGTCTGCGACGCCGTGACCATCTGGGCCAACCGCCACGCCGCCCTGGCCGCCGAGATGGCCGCCAAGGAGACCGACCCCGTGCGCAAGCAGGAGCTCGCGCGCATCGCCGAGACCTGCGCCTGGGTGCCGGAGAATCCGGCCCGCAACTTCTACGAGGCCATGCAGTCCCAGTGGTTCGTGCAGATGTTCTCGCGCATCGAGCAGAAGACCGGCACGATCATCTCCAACGGCCGCATGGACCAGTACATGTACCCCTTCTACAAGGCGGACATCGAGGCCGGCGTGCTCACCGAGGACGAGGCCATCGAGTTGTTCGAATGCATGTGGGTGGGCATGGCCCAGTTCATCGACCTCTACATCTCCCCGACCGGCGGCGCCTTCAACGAGGGCTACGCGCACTGGGAGGCCGTGACCGTGGGCGGCCAGACCCGCGACGGCCGCGACGCCACCAACGACCTGACCTATCTGCTGCTGCGCTCCAAGCGCGAGTTCCCGCTGCACTACCCCGACCTGGCCGCGCGCATCCACGCCCGCGCCCCCAAGCGCTACCTGTGGGAAGTGGCCGAGACCATCAAGGAAGGCTCCGGGTTCCCCAAGCTGATCAACGACGAAGAGATCATCCCGCTGCACCTGTCCAAGGGCGCGACCTTCGAGGAGATCAACGACTACGCCGTGTCCGGCTGCGCCGAGATCCGCATGCCCAACCGCGACACCTACACGAGCTGCTGCGCCTACATCAACTACGCCGCGGCCCTGGAAATGGCCCTCTACAACGGCCGCATGCTCAAGTACGGTGACGAGCTCATCGGCCTGGAGACCGGCGACCCGATGAAGTTCACCGACTGGGAGCAGTTCTGGAACGCCTACCTGGCCCAGCAGCTCAACTTCATCAAGCACGCCTTCATCCAGCAGCACAACATCATCCGCCTGCGCGCCGAGCACTTCGCCATGCCCATGGGCAGCGCCATGCACGACCTGTGCATGAAGAACTGCGTGGACATCCACACCCCGCAGATCGAGGGCGGCATCAACCTGGGCTACTTCGAGTGCATCGGCTACGGCACGGTCATCGACTCCCTGGCGGCCATCAAAAAGCTGGTCTTCGAGGAGAAGAAGGTCGGCATGGGCGAGCTGATCGAGGCCCTGCGCACCAACTTCGAGGGCAAGGAGGACCTGCGGGCCCTGCTGCGCAACTCCCCGTGCTACGGCAACAACGATTCCTATCCGGACACCATCGCACACGCCATCGACAAGGCCTCCCTGGAGTTCACCAAGAAGTACTCCCAGGAACTCGGCGTGCACCTGGACCTGCGCTACGTGCCCTTCACCTCGCATGTGCCCTTCGGCCGCGTGGTCAGCGCCACGCCCAACGGCCGCCTCGCCTGGACCGCGCTTTCCGACGGCTCCTCGGCCTCGCACGGTGCGGACATCAACGGCCCCACGGCCATCCTGCTCTCCAATTACGCCTCCAAGAACTACGACTACCGCGAGCGCGCCGCGCGCCTGCTCAACGTCAAGTTCACCCCGCATTGCGTGGAGGGCGACGAGGGCACGGCCAAGCTGGTTTCCTTCATCAAGACCTGGTGCGACCTCAAGCTTTGGCACATCCAGTTCAACATCATCAACAAGGAAACCCTGCTCGCCGCCCAGCGCGAGCCGGACAAGTACCGGAACCTGATCGTGCGCATCGCCGGGTACAGCGCCTACTTCTGCGACCTGTCCAAGGATCTGCAGGACGACCTGATCGCCCGCACCGGACACGATACCATGTAGCGACCGCAGGCGGCGCGCGGGGGCCCGATGGCCCCCGCCGCGCCGCAGGCGTTCCGGCCGCGCCCGGCCGTTGCGGCGGGCGCGTTCGATACCCGCAACCGACTGCACAAGGAAAAAACCTTGCCCACTCTGCCGGATACGAAACAAAAGGGCCTCGTCTTCAACATCCAGAAGTACTCGGTGCACGACGGGCCCGGCATCCGCACGATCATCTTTCTCAAGGGCTGCAGCCTGCGTTGCGACTGGTGCAGCAATCCCGAGTCCCAGGCCCTGCATCGGCAGCTGGCCTACAACCCGCAGAAGTGTCTCGGCGTGGACGCGTGCAAGCGCTGTCTGGACGTGTGTCCGCACAAGGCCATCTCCGTGGGCGAGGACCGCAAGGTCGTCGTGGACTTCACCCGGTGCGACAACTGTCTGCAGTGTGCCGAGGCCTGTCCGGCCGACGCCCTGAACGTCTACGGCTACGAGGTTTCCGTGGAGCAGGCCCTCGCCCGCGTGGAGGAGGACGACATCTTCTACTCGCGCTCCGGCGGCGGCCTGACCCTGAGCGGCGGCGAGCCGCTCTACCAGTCCGAGTTCGCCCTGGCCCTGCTGCGCGAGGCGCGCAAGCGGCGCATAAACACCTGCATCGAGACCTGCGGCAACGTGCCCTGGGAGGTGCTCAAGGAAGCGGGCCGCTATCTCGACAGCGTGTTCTACGACGTCAAGAGCGCGGATTCCGCGCGCCACGCCCGGGTTACGGGCACGGGC
Organism: Desulfovibrionaceae bacterium; assembly: GCA_015709205.1. Lineage (GTDB taxonomy): Bacteria > Desulfobacterota > Desulfovibrionia > Desulfovibrionales > Desulfovibrionaceae > JACCQO01. The sequence goes on along the minus strand of JACCQO010000001.1, from coordinate 70,109 downwards.
AACGAGCGCATCCTGGAGAACCTGCGCAAGCTGCGCGAGGCCTATCCGGGCCTGGCCATCACCGTGCGCACGCCGGTCATCCCCGGCGTCAACGACGACGAGGCGTCCATCGGGGCCATCGCCGACTTCGTGTGCACCCTGCCCGGGGCCACGTACGAACTGCTGGCGTACCACCGCATGGGCACGCCGAAATACGGATACATCGGCCGGACCTACCCCCTGGAGGGGGTCGGCAACCTGCCCGAGGGCCGCATCGAGGAACTGCGCGCCGTGGCCAAGGCCAGGGCGGAGTGCTGCCAGGCCGCGAACTAGAACGGACCGCCCGGCGGACATCGGGGCCGCGGGCGGGAACAACAAGGGGAGTTCCCACATGAACGTCATCGATTTCCGTTTCCGGCCGAACACGGCCGCGACCCTGACCGGCATCCAGAACAGCAAGATGTTCAAGGGGCTGTGCCAGCACATCGACTTCTCCCGGATGAAGCCGCAGACCGTGGAAGAGGTCGTGGCCGACCTGGACCGCCACAATGTGGTCCTGGCCGTGATCACGGGCCGCGACTGCGAGACCACCTACGGCTCCAAGTCCAACAACGACAGCGTGATCGAGTTCGTGAAGAAGTTTCCGAACAAGTTTCGGGGCTTCATCGGCCTGGATCCGCACAAGGGCATGGGCGCCATCGCCGAGCTCAAGGCCTCGGTCTGCGACCTGGGCATGCACGGTGCGGCCGTGGATCCCTACCTGGCGCAGCTCTACGCCAACGACGCCAAGTACTATCCGATCTATTCCAAGTGCTGCGAGTTGGACGTGCCCATCGTCTTCACCACGGGCCCGGCGACCCTGGTGCCCAACGCGATCATCGACCACGTGGCTCCGCGCTACATCGACATCGTGGCCCGCGACTTCCCGGAGCTGAAGATCATCATCAGCCACGGCGGCTATCCCTGGGTCAACGAGGCCATCACCGTGGCCCAGCGCAACCGCAACGTGTTCATCGATCTTTCCGAGTACGAGTTCTCGCCCATGGCCGAGGCCTACGTGCAGGCGGCCAACACCATGATTCCGGACAAGATCCTCTACGCCAGCGCGCACCCGTTCGTGCCGTTCACGGACGCGCTCAAGACCTACGAGTCCCTGCCGCTCAAGCCCGAGGTCCGGCGCAAGATCATGTACGAGAACGCGGCCGGGCTGCTCGGCCTGGCCCCGGCGGCCGGCGCCTCCGCCTCCGCCTCGGCGGGCGCCGCCGCCTCCGCCTCCGCCTCCGTGGTCGGCGCGGCCGATGGCTCGGTGCGCGACCTGGTCAACGACATCGTGCGCGAAGTGCTTGTGCGCCTGGATGGGTAGGCGCACTGCGGCGCGGCAGGGGGCGCGATAACGGGAACCATCGTTCCCCCGTCCCGCCGCCGGTCCACACTCCCCGTAGAGCGGGTTGACACCCGCAACACCCCGTCGTCGGCGGGGGACGCGTCCTCGGCAGCGCGTCCCCCGCCGACCCTGTTTTCCCACCCCGTGCCGTTGCGCGCGGGGGCGTTCCCACTGCCTGTCCCTCCGGCCCTCCTCGCGGCGCTGATCGCCGTTGATCCGGCAGCGCAGCGGGGGGGCATCTCGGTTCCCCGCCGCGCGTCTCGCGGCCGCCTCTTTTGGCCTGCACGAGGTCTTTGCCGTCGCGCGTTCTTTTGACGTTGCGCCTTCCTTGCCCTTTGCGGCTCCCTTCGCCGCCAGACCTCTTTCCGCCGCCGCGCCGTCCGTCGTCCGCCTGACGGGGAGGCGGCATGATAAAGACAAACCCCTTGTTCCTGTAGCCAGAATTCGCTTCTTGCAGTACGGTTGAGCAAAAAAGAGGTGTCGCTTCGTCCGGCTGGGCCGTGCGCTTCGCCACTTTTCAAGGACCGCCTGTGGCAGGCGGCCCTTTTCAGGGTTCGCTCATATTTTCCGGAAGGGTCGTGGATGTCGCTTTCCCGCATGCGCTGGACCGGGGCCGTGTCGGCGTTCCTGTTCGCCCTGTTCGTCTTTTCCGTCCTGCCCGTCGCCGCGCAGGGTGAGGACGCGGCCGAACGCCGCCAGGTGCTCGTGGTCTTTTCCTACGACGTGGGCGACGCCTGGTCCCTGGAGGTGCTCTCCGGCCTGCGCAAGGTCCTGGGCGTCGCGCCCGGGGTGCACACGCACGTGGAGTTCCTGGACGCGCGGCAACGTTCCGGGCCCGAACACCTCGCCAATCTCAGCGACTTCTTCGCCCGCAAGTACCGCAACGTGCGCCTGGACCTCGTCATGGTCTCGGACGACGCGGCCTACGACCTGATGCTGGCCCTGCGGCCCAGGGTCTTTCCGCACGTGCCCGTGGTCTTTTGCGGGGTCAACGACTTCACCCAGGCCATGCTGCCGCCCGAGGGCAACGTCACGGGCGTGAACGAGGGGCTGGACGTCAAGGGCACCCTCGACCTGGCCATGGCCCTGTTCCCCAAGGCGCCGCTCCTGGCCGTGATCGGGGGCACCCGCGGCTCCGGCCCGGCCAACCTCAAGCTGCTGCGGTCCGCGGCGCCGCACCTGGCCAGGCCCATCGAGATCCGCGAGGTGCTCGACGTGCCCCGGAGCCGGGCCGCACAGGAACTGGGCGCGCTGCCCGAGGGCAGCATCGTGCTGCGGCTGTCCGGCCTGCGCGCCGAGGACGGCTCGGGCCTGCCCTTGGCCGAGAGCATGGAACTGGTTTCGCGCCATGCGCCGGGTCCGGTCTTCACCCTCTGGGACTTCGACGTGGGCCACGGGGCCCTGGGCGGCATCGTGACCTCGGGCCAGGGCCAGGGCGAGGCCGCGGCGCGCCTGGCCCTGGAGGTGCTCAACGGTCGTCCGGCGGACCAGGTCCCCGTGCTCATGCAGGGCAACAGCCAGTTGCTCTTCGACTACCGCGAGTTGGAGCGGTTTCACGTGGACCCGGAGGCCCTTCCGCCCGGGGCCGTGGTGATCAACCGCCCCACGTCCCTGTACGAGCGCTATCGCCACGCCTTCTGGGCGGCCGTGGGCGTGATCCTGCTCCTGGCCGTCTGCGTGGCCACGCTGTTCTGGGCCCTGGTGGCGCGCCGCCGGGCCGAGGCGGCCCTGCGGACCAGCGAGGAACGCTACCGCCGCTACGTGGACAACGCGCCCTCGGCCATCTTCGTGCTCGACGAGGCGGGGCGGCTCGTGGACGTGAACCCCGAGGCCTGCCGCGTCTCCGGCTACGAGCGGGGCGCGTTGCTGGCCCAGGAGTTGGACGAATTGCTGGCCCCGGAGTCGCATCAGGCCTGCCGCAACCATCTGGCGCGCGTGCTGCGCGGCGAGCGGGTCGTGGCCGACATGGCCGCCCAGGTCAGAGGTGGCGTGCGGCGCTGGTGGACCGTGTCCTCGATCCGGCTTTCGCCCACGCGGCTGCTCTGTTTCGTGAACGACGTCACCGGGCGCAGGGCGCAGGAGCGTGCGCGCTTCATCTTCAACGAGTTGCTGGACAATTCCGAGCACATCGCCGTGTTCAAGGATCCCGAGCTGCGCTACGTGGTGGTCAACCGCGCCTATGCGCGCCTCACCGGGCACGACCCGGCCGACGTGGTCGGCAAGACCGACTGGGATCTCTTCGCCGGGCTCTCCTCGCCCGAACAGATCCGCGCCTACGTGGAGAACGACCGGCGGGCCCTGAACCTGCCCGCCGGGCACAGCCTGACCACGGAGGAGGAGACCCTGGGCCCGGACGGCGAGGTGCTCACCTTCCTGTCGCGCAAGTTCCCGGTCTACAGGGAACAGGGGTTGCTCGGCGTGGGCACGATGACCTGGGAGATCACCGAGCGCAAGCGCGCCGAGCAGGCCCTGCGCGACAGCGAGGACAACCTGCGCCGGGCTCTGGAACGGCTCAATTCGCACATCACCAACTCGCCCCTGGCGGTCATCGAGTGGGACAGCGCGGGCCGGGTGAACAAGTGGTCCCCGCGCGCCGAGGAGATCTTCGGCTGGTGCGAGGCCGAGGTGCTTGGGCGCGCGTGGTCGGACTGGCGCTTCATCGTGGAGGAGGACGCGCCCAGGGTCGAGGCCGACCTGCAGCGGCTCTTCGACGGCCGGGACAGCTACGACACCGTGGTCAACCGCAACTACCGCAAGGACGGCGCGGTGATCCACTGCACGTGGTACAACTCCGCGCTCATGGACGACTCCGGCCGCCTGGCCTCCATCCTTTCGCAGGTGGAGGACGTGACCGTGCTGGAGCGCTCCAAGGCCGCGCTGGCCGAGGGCGAGGAACGTCTGCGGGCCATGTTCGAGCACATGGGCAGCGGCGTGGCCGTGTACGAGGCCGTGGACGACGGCCGGGACTTCGTCTTCCGCGACTTCAATCCCACGGCCGAGCGCATCACGCGCATCCGGCGCGAGCAGGCCGTGGGCCGACGGCTCCTGGAGCTTTTCCCGAACATGGACCGCTCCGGCCTGGTGGGCGCCATGCGGCGCGTGTGGCGCACGGGCGAGTTCGTGCACCTGGCGCCCTTCCACTACCGCGACGCCGTGCGCGAGGGCTGGCGCGAGAACCGCATCTACCGGCTGCCCTCGGGCGAGGTGGTGACCATCTTCGACGACGTCACGGACCGCATGCGCGCCGAGGAGGAGATCGTGCGGGCCAAGGAGGCCGCCGAGGCCTCCAGCCGGTCCAAGTCCGAGTTCCTGGCGAACATGAGCCACGAGATCCGCACCCCGCTCAACGGCGTGCTGGGCATGCTCCAGCTGCTGCAGGAGACGCCGCTGGACGACGAGCAGGGCGAGTACGTGGATACGGCCATCAAGTCTTCGCGGCGGCTCACCGGGCTGCTCTCGGACATCCTCGACCTCTCGCGCGTGGAGTCGGGCAAGCTGTCCGTGAGCGAGGCGGTCTTCAAGGCCGCGGACCTGCGCGAGTCCGTGCTGGAACTCTTCGGCCCGGTCGCGCGGGAAAAGGACGTCCTGCTGAGCTACGTGAACCGCAAGGGCGTTCCGGCACGGCTGCTGGGCGACGAGGCCCGGCTGCGCCAGATCCTCTTCAACCTCGTGGGCAACGCCCTGAAGTTCACCGAACGCGGGGAGGTGAGCGTGGAGGCGGCGCTTCTGCCCGGGCCGGGTGGACCGGCCGAGGCCGACGACGAGCCGCGTCCCGTGCGTCTGCTCTTCACGATCGTTGATACGGGCGTGGGCGTGCCCGAGGCGTACCAGGAACTGGTCTTCCAGCCCTTCACCCAGGTGGAGGGCTCCCTGGCGCGTCCGCACGGCGGGGCCGGGCTGGGGCTGGCCATCGTGCAGCGGTTGGTGGCCCTGTTGGGCGGCGAGATCACCATGGAGAGCGCGCCGGAGGGTGGCACGACCGTGTGCGTGGCCGTGCCCCTGCGCGCCGTGCCCCCGGGCAGCCGGGGGACGGCCTTCCCCATGGGCGCGCCGCTGTCCCTGCCGCCGGTGGAGCCCGCGGGCGCATCCGACGTGCCGTTCGTTCCGGCCCGCACGGGGCTGCGCATCCTCGTGGCCGAGGACGACAGCGTCAACCAGGTCGCATTGCGGGGCATGCTGGAAAAGGCCGGGCACCTGCCCGTGCTCGCCGACAATGGCGAACGGGCCCTCGAACTGCTGGCCGAGGGGGCCTTCGATTGCGTGCTCCTGGATATCCAGATGCCGGTACTCGACGGCATGGCCACCGCGCAGCGTATTCGCGAAATCGAGGGCGAGAGGGAGGGCGAGGGCGGCGGGCCGCGCACCGCGCTCATCGCGCTCACGGCCCACGCCATGGTCGGGGACATGGAGAAGTTCCTGGCCGCGGGCATGGACGACTACATCGCCAAGCCCGTGGAGATGCGGACGCTGCTGCGGGTCATCGACCGCGCCGTGGCCGCCGCCGTCGGGCCGTGAGCCCGGGAATACGTTTGCCGGGAACGTATGCGCCCGGCCACAAGGATACTTATTCGGTGTCGGGTATTGACCGCCCGATTTGCGGGAGTATCTTTGAGGAAATCCCGGACGAGGACCGGCGCGGCGTCCCGGCAAGGGATCGCGCAGTTGCGGCGGGCCCCGCGGCCGGGGGCAACCGGCAACCAAGGAGCCAGCCATGTGCAAGAATTGCGGATGCGGGACCGGCGGCGAGCGGCGCGAGCACAGCCACGCCCATGGGCACGTTACCGACCAGGCCCACGAGCACACCCACGAGCACGAGCACAGCCATGTGCACGAGCACACCCACGCCGACGGCACCACGCACACCCACGAGCACTGCCACGTGCACGAGCACGGGCACACCCACGGCCACGATCACATCCACACCCACGAGGCCGAACACTCCCACGAGCACACCCACGGCCACGGCGCGCACAGCACCGACGCGGCCCACGCCCACGAGGGCGGGGACGGGCACGATCATCCCCACGATTGAGCGTTTCGGCGCGCGACGCCGGGGGGGTGCGCGCAACGGCCGCAACGCCGGGAGGCACAGCCCTCCCGGCTTTTTTTGCAACGCGTACGGTCCGTGGCGGCGTGTGGCCCCGGCGCGCGGCGGAGGTCGCGCCCGGGGGCGTTATTTTCTTTGGCCTGAGCCGGTTGGAGGCTTTGAAAATGCGCGCCCTCGGGGTAGAATGGTGCGGAATTTCCGAGTGCCGACGTCGCCGGGCCTTTTCCGGCAGCCCGGCCGGTGGCCCGCGTGCGGCCCGGCCCCGGGTCCGTCCACCCCTTGTCCTCGGCCCATCCGCAGGAGCGCTTCCGTGAGCAGCGAGCAGAGCACCTCTCCCACCTTTCACCCGGCCCGGCGGCCGTGCGGTCCGGATCGTGTCCCGGGCCCCGGAGGGCCGTGAGGTGCGCGACGAGGACAAGGCCGTCGTCCTGGTCGTGGACGACGACGCGGTCAACCGCAAGATGCTTTCCATGATCGTGGCCCAGGTGGAGGGGACGCGGGTGCTGCCGGCCGCGTCCGGGCGCGAGGCCGTGCAGGCCGCGGCCCGGGAGCGGCCGGCCATGGTCCTGCTGGACGTGATGATGCCCGACATGGACGGCTTCGACACCGCGCTGGAACTGCAGCGCGTGACGAACAACCCCAACCTGCCCGTGCTCTTCATCACCGCCCACGGCCGCAACGCGGACTACATGCGCAAGGGCTACGCCCTGGGGGCGGTGGACTATCTGGCCAAGCCCGTGGAACGGTCCGTGATCCAGGGCAAGGTGCGCCTGTTCGCGGACCTGCACCTGCAGCAGCAGCGGCTGCGGCGTTCCCTGGCCGAGGTGGAGCGCCGTTCGAGGGAGCAGCAGGCCCTGCTCGCGGCCGCCCGCTCCGTGCTCTCCACCGAGGAGTTCCCCGTGGTCGCGCGGGCCATCTTCGACGCTTGCCGCGAGGTCCTGGGAGCGCAGGCCGGTTACGTGGCCCTGCTCTCGGCCGACGGCAGCGAGAACGAACTGCTTTTCCTGGAGGCCGGGGGCATTCCCTGCACCGTGGACCCGAACCTGCCCATGCCCATCCGGGGCCTGCGCAGCGAGGTCTACCGCACGGGCCGCGCGGCGTACGAGAACGATTTCGCCGCCGGGCCCTGGCAGGCCTTCCTGCCCGAGGGGCACGCCCGGCTGGACAACGTGCTCTTTGCTCCGCTGTGCGTGGACGGGAAGGTGCAGGGGTTGCTTGGCCTGGCCAACAGGCCCGACGGCTTCGACGAGGCGGCCGCGCGCCTGGCCGACATCTTCGGCGAATACGCGGGCGTGGCCCTGGCCAACGCTCGGCGCATCGAGCGCCTCAAGGGCTACGGCGAGGCCCTCAAGCGCGCCCAGGCCATCGCCAAGGTCGGCAGCTTCGAATACGACTGCGCCACGGCCTCGGCCACCTGCTCGGACGAGCTCTACGCCATCTTCGGGCTGGCCCCGGCCGCGCTGGAGGCCGGGCCGGAGCGTTTCGCCGCGCGCGTGCACCCCGACGACCTCGCGGGCCTCGGCGATCGGCTCGGCCACCTGCTGCGCGGGGAGAACTTCGCGGCCGCGGACTTCCGCATCCTGGGCGCGCGCGGCAGGGTGCTCCACCTGCACGGCCAGGCCGTGGTGGAGCGCAACGCCGAGGGCGAGCCCGCCATGGTCCGGGGCATCTGCCTGGACTACACCGAGCGTCGGCAGTTCGAGGAGGAATTCACCCGCAGCCAGAAGTTCAAGGCCGTTGGGCGACTGGCCGGGGGCATCGCCCATGAGATCAACACCCCGGCGCAGTACGTGTTGGCGAACATCGACTTCGTGGAGCGCAGCCTGGCAATGCTGCGCGGCGCGCCCGGGGGGGCGGAGGGCCCGGGGAACACGGACTCCGCGGCGGCCGACGGGGATCTGCTGGAGGAGATGCGCTCGGCCCTGCGCGATTCGCGTCACGGCCTGGAGAGCATCGCGGCCATCGTGCGCGCCGTGCGCCATTTCGCGGATTTCGAGTCCGGCGGGCGCGCGCCCTGCGACGTGAACCGCTCCGCCCGGGAGGCCGCATCCCTGGCGCGCGGCGAGGTGGAGCGGCACGCCGAACTGGAGCTGGAACTGGCCGCGGACCTGCGGCCGGTTTCCTGCGTGCCGGGCGAACTGGGCCAGGTGATCCTCAACCTGCTGCTCAACGCCAGCGCCGCGGTGGGCGAACGGTACGCCCGCGAGGGCCGGGGGCGCATCATCCTGGGGACCGAGGCCGGGGACGGCGCGGTCCTCGTGCGCGTGCGCGACGACGGCACGGGCATCGCGCCGGAGGACATGGAGCGGATCTTCGATCCCTTCTTTTCCACGCGCGAGGTGGGGCGGGGCGCTGGCGTGGGCCTGTCCATCGCCCACTCCATCGTCACGCGCCTGGGCGGGACCATCGAGGTCGCGTCGCAACTGGGCGAGGGCACGGAGTTCGTGGTCCGCCTGCCCGACGGTTCTCCAGGCGCCGACGGGGACGGCTCCGTCCGCACCCCCTAGGCCCGACCCGGTCAGGCCCGCACCCGCAGGCCCGAACCGGCCCGACCGGATCGGACCGGTCCGCCGCCGTGCAGGGCGCGCCCGCAACCTCAAACCGCAAGATCGCAACGGAATCCGGTATGCGCATCAAGAACAAGCTCGCTCTCCTGTTTTCCGCGGCCTTTGCCGTGGTGCTGCTGGGCATGTGGCTGTCCACCTTCTCCCAGACCCGTGCGCTCATGGACGCGGACGTGGAGCGCGAGTCGGGCCAGCTCACCGGCATGATGCAGAGCACCGTGGACATGACCCTGAGCGAGGCGGTGGAAAACTACCTGCGCGCCGTGGCGGAAAAGAACCTGGACATCGTGCGCGACTTCTACCGCCGCGCCAAGGACGGCGAGATGAGCGAGGCGCAGGCCAGGGCCGAGGCCACGCGCATCCTGCTCGCCCAGCACATCGGCGAGACGGGCTACATCTACTGCCTGGACAGCAAGGGCGTGCTCGAAGTGCACCCCGTGGCTTCGCTCCTGGGCAGCGCGTTCAAGGAGTACGGCTTCGTGCGCGAGCAGATTGCCCGGCGCGAGGGCTACCTGGAATACGACTGGCGCAACCCCGGCGAGGTCGCGGCCCGGGAGAAGGCGCTGTACATGACCTATTTCGCGCCCTGGGACTGGATCATCTCCGCCTCCAGCTACCGCGAGGAATTCGCCCGCCTGTTGGACAAGGGCGCCATTGCCGGAATGATCCGCAAGCTGGCGGCCAAAAGGACCGGTTATCTCTTCATCCTCGACTCCCGGGGGGGGATGGTCGTTCCACCGCCCGAAACCGTCCAGCGCGTGCCCCTGCTGGACCGGCCGGAGTTGCTGCGCGACCTGGCCCGGGCCCAGGACGGGTTCTGGACGCCGCCCGGCGCGACGCCCGAGGACGTGGAGAGCACGGACCACCGCGTCTTCCGCCTGGCCATCCCCAGGTTCAAGTGGATCGTGGCCCACGTGGTCTTCCTGGAGCCGTTCCGCGAGTCCGTGCACCGCATCCGGTTCTTCTTCGTGCTGGCCCTGGGCCTTTCCCTGGTGCTCGTCATGCTGCTTTCCGTGGGCATCAGCGCCTCCATCGCCCGGCCCCTGGAGGCCCTGGCCGGGCTCTTCCAGCGCGGGGCCGAGGGCGACCTCTCGGTGCGTTCGCGCACGGAATACGGCGGCGAGGCCGGAACCCTGGCGCGTTGCTTCAACACCTTCATGGACCAGCTCTCCGAGCAGTACGGCACCCTGGAGCGCCAGGTGGTCGAGCGCACCCGCGAGCTCCAGGCCGAGGTGGCCGAGCGTAAGGCGGCCGAGGCCCGGGCCCAGGAGCAGTACATCTTTCTTTCCGCTCTGATCGAGTCCATGCCCAACCCGGTGTACTATTCGGACAACGCCGGGGTGCTCCTGGGCGGCAACGGGGCCTTTCTGCGCAACATCGCGCGCCGCGCCGCGAGCGATGCCGTGGGGCTGCGCCTGGACGCGCTGGACCTGCCGGCCGAACTGCTGCGCGTGGCCGAATGCACGCTGGATTCGAAGGATTCCGCGGATCCGGAAGGCTCCGGCGACGCACCGGCGTCCGCCAACGCGGCGGCCCGCTCGTCCGACGAGGTCGTGCTCGTGACCGTGGCCGACGCGGCGGGCGCGCAGCGGCACTACCTGGTTTCCGGCGGCACCTTCCAGGACCACAAGGGCCGCGTGGCCGGGTGCATCGGCATCCTCCTGGACGTGACCGCGCGCATGGCCGCGCAGCGGGAGCTTAACCTGCTCTCCCGGGCCATCGAGCAGGCCGCCGAGGCCACGATCATCACCGACGCCCGCGGGCGCATCGAATACGTGAATCCGTATTTCGAGCGGCTGACCGGCTACACCCGCGCCGAGGTGGCGGGCCGCAGTCCGGACCTGCTGCGCAGCGGCCAGCACGGCGAGGAGTTCTACGAGCGCATGTGGGCGGTGCTGAACCGGGGCGAGGTCTGGTCCGGCCGGCTGGTGAACCGCTGCAAGGACGGCTCGCTCATCCAGGTGGACGCGACCATCGTGCCCATCAAGGACGAGCGGGGCAGGGTGGTCAACTTCGTGGGCATGGAGGCGGACATGACCGAACGGTTGGCCCTGGAGGGCCAGCTCCTGCAGTCCCAGAAGCTGGAGGCCATCGGCCAGCTCGCCGCGGGCATCGCCCACGAGATCAACACGCCCCTGCAGTTCGTGGCCAACAACCTGACCTTCATCCGCGAGTCGTGCGACGGGGCCCTGGACGTGGTGCGCGAGTGCCTGCGGCTGCGCGCGGCGGCCGGGGATGTGGTTGCGGACGCCGGGACCGTCCCGGCCCTGCCGGGTGCGCTGGATGGGCTGCTGGAGGAGATGGACGCCGACTACGTGCTCAAGGAGACCGGCCCGGCCTTTTCCGACACCGAGGACGGCCTGAAGCGCATGGCCGAGATCGTTTCCGCCATGCGCGACTTCTCCCACCCCGGGCAGAAGGAGCGCATCCCCACGGACGTGAACCAGGCCCTGCGCAACACGCTTACGGTCTCGCGCAACGCCTGGAAGCACGTGGCCGAGGTGGACACGGAGCTGGACGAGTCCCTGCCGCGCGTGCCCTGCCTGGTGGGCGAGCTGAACCAGGCCCTGCTGAACATCATCATCAACGCCTCCCAGGCCATCGCCGGCGCGAACGGCGCGGACGGCGAACCCGGGCGGATCACCGTGCGCACGCGCGCCGAGGGCGAGTGGGTGCGCATCGAGATCCAGGACTCCGGCCCGGGCATCTCCCCGGAGATCCGCGACCGCATCTTCGACCCCTTCTTCACCACCAAGGAGGTCGGCGTGGGCACGGGCCAGGGGCTGGCCATCACCCGATCCATCATCGTGGACAAGCACGGCGGCGAGATTTCCGTGCGTTCGGAGCCGGGCCAGGGCGCGACCTTCGTCGTCCGCCTGCCGGTGAACGTGGAGGAGTAGCAGGCCCGCGGGCGCAGGGCCGGGGATGGCGCGGACCCTAGACTGCGTTCTTGTTCCCGATCTGGGCCTCGGCCGCCGCGCGCCAGGCCGCCAACCGCTCCTCGCCGCCTACGCGCCGGACGAGCGCCGCGTCCAGGGTCGGATGCGCGCGGCCCGGGGTGAGGATGGTCAGATCGTGGTCCAGGTGGTTGGCCACGGCCACGGCCGCGGCCATGGAATAGCCCTCGGCCGGCAGTTCCGGCCGGTGGTGGCGGGCGATGGCCTCGACCACCTCGCGGTCCATGCCCCACAGCCCCATGAGATAGGCCCCGACCTCGGCATGGCTGGCCCCGAAGCGGCGCAACTCCTCGGCCGCCACGCCGCCGCAGTGGGCCGAGGCCGCGTCCTTCGCGGCCAGGGCGTCGATGATCTCCTGGTACTGGGGGCCCAGGTTGCTGGCCAGCACGAGCTTGCCCACGTCGTGCAGCAGCCCGGCGAAGAACACGTCGGCCAGGTGCTGCGGCGTGGGCGGCTTCCCGCCGGTCTCGGCCTCGGCGATGGCCCGGGCGATGCCCGCGGTGCGCAGGCTGTGTTGCCAGAGCTTGGCCAGGGAATAGTTGCGCAGGGCCGCGGGGTCGTAGGCGTCGAAGAGGTGCAGGGCGAGCACCAGGTGGCGGACGGTGTTCACGCCGAGCAGGGTCACGGCTTGGCGCACGCTGTCGATGGTGCGGTAGAAGCCGAAGAACGAGGAGTTCACGAGCTGGAGCACCTTGGCGCTCATGCCCACGTCCCGGCTGACGGCCGCGGCGACCACGTCCAGGGAGGGGTCCTCCTTGGTCAGCTCCGCGGCCACGGTCCGGTAGGCGTCGGGCAGCACCGGGAGCCTTTCCAGGCCGGTGATGACCTCCAGGAGCGGCCCGTCGGCCGCGATCTCGCGCATCCAGATGAAGCGGTCCAGGGCCTCGATGAGCGTCTCGGGCGGGCAGGGCTTGCTCAGGAACAGGTGCGCGGAGCGCGCGGCCTGGGCGGCCATGTCCTGGCCCGAATGGCCGGAGAGCACGACGCGCGCCACGCGCGGGTGGCGGCGCACCACCTCCTCCAGGAGCCTGCCGCCGTCCATTTCCGGCATGCGCATGTCCGTGACGAGCACGTCCACGGGGTGCTCCGCGAGCACCTCCAGGGCCCTGGCCCCGCTTATGGCGAAGTCCATGTCCCAGTCGCGGGCCTTGTGGCGCAGCATGCGCCGCAACCCGTCGAGGATCTGCTGTTCGTCGTCCACGAAGAGCACCTTCAGGGGGGTCATGCCTCCTCCTCGTCGGCCCGTCCGGCGTCTCCGGAGCCGCGGGGCTGGGTGATGAAGGTCGGGCCCGCGTCCACGTCCACCTGATCCACCACCGCCAGGCAGGCGGCCACCGCGCCCGGGTCGTAGAGCGCGCCGCGGCCCTCGCGGATTTCCTCCAGGGCGGCCGCGCGGCCGCGGCCCGGGCGGTAGGGCCGGTGCGACTGGATGGCGTCGACCACGTCGGCCACGGCCAGGATGCGCGCCTCGGGCAGGATCTGCGCGCCCGCAAGCCCCTGGGGATAGCCGGAGCCGTCGACCCGTTCGTGGTGCTGGAGCACGATGCGGCTGATGGGCCAGGGAAAGTCCACGGGATCGAGGATGTCGAAGCCGACCTTGGGGTGGGACTTGATGATCGAGAATTCGGCCTCGGTGAGCTTGCCGGGCTTGTTCAGGAACTCCGCGGGAACGTAGAGCTTGCCGATGTCGTGGACCATGGCGGCCATGCCCAGGCCGTTCAGGGTGTCCTCGTCGCAGCCCATGTGCCGGGCCATGGCCAGGCTCAGGGCCGTGACCTTGCGCTGGTGCCCGGCGGTGTAGGGGTCGCGGGCCTCCACCAGGGAGGTGAAGCCCTGGATGATGCCGGCCATGGCCCGGTGCACCTTGCGCAGACCCTGCAGTTCGGCCTGGTCGCGGATCAGCCGGAACTGGGCCACGCCGGCCTCGATGGCCGTGCGCAGGGCCGTGGTGGGGCAGGGCTTGGTCAGGAAGCGGAACACGTAGCCGTCGTTGACGGCGTCGATGGCGTTGTCGCGCGTGGCGAACCCGGTGAGGACCATGCGCACCGTGTCCGGCCGCAGTTCGCGCACGCGGGTGAGGAACCGGATGCCGTCCATGCCAGGCATCTTCAGGTCCGAGACGACCACGGCGTAGTCGGTCCGGCGTACGAGGTCCAGGGCCTCGTCGCCGGACGCGGCCGTGTCGATGCGGAAACGCTCGCCCAGGGAGCGCACCTCGGCGGTCAGGACCTTGGCGTCGTCGTCCACCAGCAGGACGCGTTCTCGACTGGGGCCAGGGGATCGTTCCACGTCGCGCTCCTCAGGGGATGAGCACCGCCACGGGCTGCTTGACGGGGTTTTGCTTGGCGAAAAGCCTGAGCCGCTGGATCATGTGCTCGGAGAGCTCCAGGCTCTTGCGCACGACCACGGGGCCGTTGACCGAGCGGATGTCCTCGTGGGCGATCATGCCCGGCTGCAGGTCCGCGATGGGCAGCTCGGCCACCCGGTAGCGGCTTTCCACGCCGAGCATGCACTCCAGGTAGTAGAGGACCATGGGGTCGTAGGCGTCCGAGTGCTCCTCCATCATGGCGAAGGCCTTGTTGGGCACCTTGTTCTGCTGGAGGTTGGCGTCGTAGTCGAGCACGGCGCGCAGGATGCGCGCGCCCAGGGGGATGTCCTCGCCCTGCACGCCGTCCACGGGCGTGCCCGAGCCGTCCATGCCCTTGTTCTGGTAGGCGATCATGCGCGCGATGTCCTCCAGGCGGGGGATGCGGCCCAGCAGGTCGTGGGCGATGGAGGGGTGCATGTTGTAGGTCTGCTCCTCCTCGGGGGTCAGTTCCTCGCCGCGCTCGATCTTGCGCAGGGTGCCGTCGGAGAGCAGGATACAGCCGAGCTGGCTGAGCATGGCCGCGATCTCGTAGCTCCAGAGGTTTTCCGCGTCCATCTGCTCGGCGATGTAGCGCACGTAACGCTTGGTGCGCGCGGCCTTCTCGAAGGCCTCGGAGTTGATCAGCGCGAGGACCTCGGAGAGCACCTCCACGGTCTGCATCAGCGTCTGTTCCAGGAGCTCGCGCTCCGCCGTGACCAACTGGTACTGGCGGATGGCGGCCTTGAGGGCCTTGGAGAGCACCTCGCCCGGGCAGGGCTTGGTCAGGAAGCGGAAGACGTTGCCGTCGTTGACCGCGGCGATGGCGTTTTCGACGTCCGCGAACCCGGTGAGCATGATGCGCACCGTGTCCGGGGCCAGGTCCTTGGCCTGGACCAGGAAGTCCACCCCGCTCATGCCGGGCATCTTGAAGTCGGAGATGACCACGGCGAAGGGGCCTTTTTCGCGCATGGCCGTGAGCCCCTCGGGGCCGTTGGGCGCGGTGGCCACGTCGAAGCTGCGGCCGAGCACGCGCTCGAAGGAGCGCAGCAGCCGTTCGTCGTCGTCCACCAGGAGTATCTTGAGCTTCATGGCGTGGTCCGTTGTGCTTGCAGTGTTTGTCCGGTTCCGTCCCGTGCGGCGGGCGCGGGTTTGACACGGCCGCCGGATTGGGGTGGAGTGGAACCAAGCATACCTGCATGCGGCGGGTATTGCATTGATTTTCTGCCCGCGCGGCGCTTCTTTTGCACTATCGCGCCCCGGGCGTCCGACACGGGGAGACCGCCATGCCCATGACCAACGTGCGCCGCCTGGCCCGGCGTATTTCCACCGACGCCGGGTTCCGGCGCGCCCTGGCGCGCGCCGCGGACCAGGAGGCCCGGCTCGCGCTGCTCGCCGAGGCCGATCTGTCCTTCACGGACGCGGAATTCGAGGACGGCGTGCGCGCCATGCTCGTGGAATGCCAGACCGAGGAAGCCGCGGAAGAGGTCCGCGAATTCCGCCTGTGGTGGGACCTGCTGCGCAGCACGTAGGCCGGGCCCGGTCCTCGCGTCCGTTCGCCCGTCGCGTCCGCGTCCGTTCGCCCGGGGTGGGCCGACGTTCCTGCGCCGCGCGCCGCGTTTGTCGCCTTTTGTCAAGCCAGTGTCGCCGTTGTTCGTCTTTCGATCCCGTTTCTTCCGGGTGTTGTTTTCAAATTTGCAAAAAATAATGACGAATTTGCCAACAAAAATGGCGGATCGTCGTTCCCGGATCCGGAATGGGATACGATTCCGGCGTGTTGAAGAAACCTCGCAATCCGGTATGGTCCTTGCTTTGGACGGGCTCATGAGCACCAACCTGGCCAGCCTCAAACTCAAGGTCCTGTCAGCCATCTGCCAGACCATCGACCGCGCCTTCGACCTCGAGGGCGCCCTGCTCGACGTGTTGCGCATCCTCTCCGAAACCCTGTCCATGCAGCGCGCCACCGTGACCCTGCTGGACCGGAAGACCGACCGCCTGGTCATCTCCGCCTCCTGCGGCCTGACCCAGGACGAAATGAAGCGCGGCGTCTACGGGGTGGAGGAGGGCGTCACGGGCCGCATCTTCCAGACCGGCCTGGCCTACTACGCCCCGGACATCCGCAAGGACCCGCTCTTTCTGGACCGCACCGGCGCGCGCCGCTTCGAGCAGGGCACCCTGTCCTTCATCGGCGTGCCCATCGTGCTGCACGGGCGCACCATCGGCGTGCTCAACGCCGACCGCCTCTTCGACGACGAGGTCCCGCCCGACGAGGACGTGGAATTCCTCTCCGTGGTCGCCACCCTCGTGGCCCGGATGATCAGCATCAACGAGCAGGTCGAGGCCAAGGTCCGCAAGCTGGAGGAGGAGAACGTCTCCCTGAAGTACCGCGTGGCCAAGGAGGAAAAGGGCCCCTACATCGTGGGCCGCAGCCACGCCATGGCCGAGGTCGAGCGCCAGATGGCGCGCGTGGCCCCCACGCGGGCCACCATCCTGCTCCTGGGCGAATCCGGCACGGGCAAGACGCTCATCGCGCGCATCATCCGCGACCTCTCGGACCGCATGGAATTTCCCTTCGTCAAGGTCAACTGCGCGGCCATCCCCGAGAACCTGCTCGAGGCCGAGCTCTTCGGCCACGAGAAGGGCGCGTACACCGGCGCGGCCGGGGCGCGCACCGGCCGGTTCGAGGAGGCGCACAAGGGCACCATCTTTTTGGACGAGATCGGCGAGCTGCCCCTGGGGCTGCAGGCCAAGCTGCTGCGCGTGATCCAGGAGCGCGAGTTCGAGCGCCTCGGGTCCAACCGCACCATCAAGGTGGACGTGCGCATCGTGGCGGCCACCAACCGCGACCTGGCCGAGCTCGTGGAGCAGGGGGCCTTTCGCGAGGACCTCTACTACCGGCTTTCGGTCTTTCCCATCCGCGTGCCGCCCCTGCGCGAGCGCAAGGAGGACATCCCCGTGCTCGTGCACCACTTCCTGGAGCGCGTCAGCGAGGAGTACGGGCGGCCCCTGGCGCTTTCGCCCGAGGCCCACGACCTGCTGCGCGTCTACGACTGGCCGGGCAACGTGCGCGAGATGGAGAACCTCATCGAGCGGCTGGTGATCATGGCCGACGAGGAGCGGCTCGGCCCGGACTTCATCCGCCCCTATCTGCTGGCCGCGGCCGAGTCCGGCGCGCATGCCGTCCCGGCGAACGGCGGCTCGGGCGCCGTGGGCGCGGTCCACGCCGCGGGCGCGGGCAACGGCGCGACCGCCGCCACCCTGGGCGAGATCGAGCGCAACGAGGTGGTCCAGGCCCTGGCGCGGCACGGCTGGGTCCAGCACAAGGCCGCCGCGGCCCTGGGCATCACTCCGCGCCAGATCGGCTACAAGATCCGCAAGCACGGCCTGAGCGAGATGGTCGCGCGCGAGCGCGTGCGCGCCCGCGAGGCCTAGGCATCCGTTCCTGTTCGCGTCGCAGGAAAACGGCGGCGTCACCCTCCGGGGCGACGTCGCCGTTTTCTTGTGGGACCGCGTTCCGGTTTGCTGAAATCGATGCGGCCCGGCGGGCCGTCTCCGGTCCGCCGGGCCGCATCTCTCGCGTGGTGGCCGCACGGGCCGCCGCCCGAAGGCGGCGGGCCCGGCGGAGAGGATGTTGTTGTCCGAATCTCGCTTTCCGAACAGTCGATGGGGCCGCGCGGCCTAGCCGCAACCGCCGCCGCCGCCGCTGCACGCGCTGCCCCCGCATGCGCCCGCGCGTCGCGCGCGCAGCACGTTCACGTCGCCCGAGCCGTAGACCGCGGCCAGGGCGGCCTCGATGAGCCCGGACACGGCGTAGGGCTCGGTGCCGTGCTCGCGCAGGATCTGCGTGGGCGTCTCGCCCACGGCCGCGGAAAGCACGGCGCGGCAGTCGTCCAGGGTCTTGGCCAGTTCCAGCCAGCGCTTGGGGCCCGAGCCCCGGTTCGGGGTCTCGCGCTCCTCGACCAGGCGGAAGGAGTCGCCGGCCTGCTCCCAGATCTGCAGGGTCTGGGCCTCGCCCAGATGCTGGTTCACGAGCAGCCCCTCGCGGCTGGCCACGGCCACGTAGGGCCGCCGGGCGGGTTCCACCTTCTTGGCCGCGCAGGCGCGCAGGCAGCCGCCCAGCGCGCCGCCGGACAGGTCGTTGGAGAGCAGCCCCACGGCGTCGGCGCGGCAGCGCTTGCAGTGGGTCATCTGGTCGATGTCCACGCCCGCCGCGGCGCGCAGCTCCTTGATCCGCCCGGGGGCGGGCTCGTCCAGGTCGCCGAAGGGCGTGCCCTCGGTGGGCTTGATCGGGATCAGGTTCTGGATGTCCGCGCCCAGCCTGCGGGCCTCGCGCGCCACCTCCAGCACGTGTTCCTCGTTGATCCCGGGAATGACGATGGTGTTGACCTTGACCAGGATGCCCTTCTCCTTGAGCAGGCGGATGGCCTCGCGCTGGCGGGAGAGCAGCAGCTCGGCGGCCTGGCGGCCGCGGTAGACCACCTTGCCGTCGCGCACGAAGGAATAGATCTTCTCGCCGATGGCCGGGTCCACGAAGTTCATGGTCACGGTCACGTGGCTCACGCCCACCGCGGCGATCTCGTCCACGTGCTCGGGCAGGGCCAGGCCGTTGGAGGACAGGCAGAAGAGCAGTTCGGGATGCTTCTCGCGGATCAGGCGCATGGTGCGCAGGGTCTCGGCGGCGTTGGCCATGGGGTCGCCGGGGCCGGCGATGCCCGCCACGGTGATGCGCGGCTCGGCCTCCAGGACCTTGTCCATGTACTCCACGGCCTGCTCGGGGTTGAGCACCGCGCTGGTCACGCCGGGGCGCGACTCGTTGACGCAGTCGTAGCGGCGGTTGCAGTAGTTGCACTGGATGTTGCACTTGGGGGCCACGGGCAGGTGCACGCGACCGCAGTCTCCGGCGGCGGACTTGTTGAAACAGGGGTGCTTGGAACGGTCGGTGGTCATGGTCCTGCTCCTTGGGAAGACGTGACGGAAATTCCTAGAGATAGCCGTAGCCCACGGGGCTGTCCGACTGCTTCTTTTCCAGAACGGCGTTGACGACGGCGTCGTAGAGCCCGAGCGCGCCCTTGTAGCCCATGTGCAGGATGCGCTGGCCGCCGAAGCGGTCGTGGATCGGGAAGCCCGTGCGGATCAGCGGGATGTTCCACTTGCGCGCCGAGGGGTAGCCCTTGGAGTTGCCCACGAGCAGCTCCGGCCCCATGGCTTCGGCCTTTTCCGCGATCTCGTGGAAGTCCACGCCCTCGCAGATCTCGGGCCGCTCGCGCAGCAGGTCGCCGCAGGCCTCGGCCACGTGGCCCGCCAGGCCGCACTTTTCCGCGCCCGTGGCCACGAGCACGGGCTGCGCGCCCATCTCGGCCAGAAACGCGGTCAGGCCGATGGCCAGGTCCGGTTCGCCGTAGACCACCACGCGCTTGCCGAACACGTACTTGTGGCCGTCCACCAGGGCGTCCACCAGCCGTCCGCGCTCCTTGAGCAGCGCCTTGGGCATGGGCGCGCCGGTGATCGCCTCCAGCGCCGCGCACAGCCCGTCGGTCTCGCGCAGCCCCACGGGCGTGCCGATCTTGAAGAGCGGCACGTCGAAGCGCTGGGCCAGCCCGTCGCCGC
This sequence comes from Desulfovibrionaceae bacterium, assembly GCA_015709205.1. Lineage (GTDB taxonomy): Bacteria > Desulfobacterota > Desulfovibrionia > Desulfovibrionales > Desulfovibrionaceae > JACCQO01. The sequence goes on along the minus strand of JACCQO010000001.1, from coordinate 50,227 downwards.
CGGTGCGCATGCCCTTGAGCGTGCGGCCCAGCTCCACGGTGCCGCGCGCGCCGGACATGGCCCGGATGGCGGAAAGCGGCGTGCCGCCCGAGGGGATGCGCTCGTATTCCATGAGCGCCGGGCCGTCCAAAGTGTCGGAGGTGTCCGGCAGCAGGGTGGGTTCGGCCCCGAACAGGCGCACGAGCTCGGCCAGGTGGCGCTGGTCCTCGGCGCTGGCCAGCCCGGGCATGACGTTCACGCCGCCGTGCGGCTCGACCTTGTCCGTGACGAGCTGGTCGGCCATGGCGCGCACCGCGGCGTGAAAGCCCTCGGTGTGCGTGCCCTCGTAGCTGGGCGTGGAGACCTGGACGATCTCCGGCAGGTCCAGGTCGCCGAATTCCCTGCGGAACTCGGCGATGATCATGGGCATGTCGTCGCCGATGGTCTCGGTCAGGCAGGTGGAGGCCACGCCGACCACCTTGGCCCCGTACTTCTGCATCACGTTGAGGAGGCCCTTTTTCAGATTGGGGCCGCCGCCGTAGATGGCGTTCTTTTCGCCCAGGGACGAGGAGGCGATGTCCATGGGCTCGCGGAAGTGGCTGATGATGTAGCGCCGCATGTAGGTGGCGCAGCCCTGGGAGCCGTGCAGGAAGGGCACGCAGCCCTCCACGCCCTTGAAGGCCAGGGTCGCGCCCAGGGGTTTGCAGAGCTTGCAGGCGTTGGTGGTGGAGACGAAGCTCTCTTTGGTCTTCATGCCACGGCCTCCTTGTCGTTCGGGATGTTGGCTTCGCCCGGCGCCGGAGCGTCGCTCCCGGCGTCCGCCGGGGCGGTTCCGCCCTTGGCGGCGGCCCTGTTCTGCGCCTCGCGCCGGGGCACGAAGCGCCACACCGGGCTCATGGCCGAGGCGTGGACCTCGCGCGCGAAGTTGTACATGCCCTCGAAGCCCTCCAGGGCGATCTTGCGCTCGTGGTTGTGGTCGCAGAAGCCCACGCCGAGCTTGTAGGCGATGGGCCGTTCCTTGACCCCGCCCACGAACACGTCCACGTCCTTCTCCTTGACGAAGCGGGAGAGCTCCAGGGGGTTGGCGTCGTCGATGATGATCGTGCCCGGGTCCGTGACCTGGGCCAGCTCGGCGTAGTCCTCCTCGGTGCCGGTCTGGGAGCCGACCACGGCCACGGTCATGCCCAGGTGGCGGAAGGCCTTGATCAGGGAGAAGGCCTTGAACGCGCCGCCCACGTAGATGGCGGCCTTCTTGCCCTCCAGGTCGCGGCGCATTTCCGCGAGCCTGGGCAGCAGGGCGGAGACCTCTTCGCGCACCAGGGCGCGGGTGCGGTCCACGATGCCGGGGTCGATGCCCTTGAAGAAGTCGGCGATGCGGTAGAGCGAGTCGGCCATGTCCTCGATGCCCAGGTAGGCCGCGCGCACGAAAGGCACGCCATGCTCCTCGCGCATCATCTTGGCCAGGTCGAGGGTCGCGCCGGAACACTGCACCACGTTGAGCGCCGCGCCGTGGGCCCGGCGGATGTCGGCCACGCGGCCGTCGCCCGTGATGTTGGCCACGACCTGCACGCCCATGCGCTCGAAATAGTTGCGGATGATCCAGATTTCACCGGCCAGGTTGAAGTCGCCGAGGATGTTCACGGAGACCGGCGAGATGTCCGTGACGTCGCCCGTGCCCACCAGGCGGTTCATGGCCTTGCACGCGGCCAGGTAGCCGGCGCGCTTGTTGCCCTTGAACCCTTCGCTGAGCACCGGGATGACCGGGATGCCCTTCTTTTCCGTCATGGTCCGGCACACGGCCTCGAGGTCGTCGCCGATGATGCCCACGATGCAGGTGGAGTAGACGAAGGCCGCGTTGGGGTGGTGGCGGTCGATGAGTTCGTCCAGGGCGGCCGCGAGCTTCTTCTCGCCGCCGAAGATCACGTCCCGCTCGCGCAGGTCCGTGGAAAAGGAGAGGCGGTGCAGCTCGGGCCCGGAGGAGAGCGAGCCGCGGATGTCCCAGGTGTAGGCCGCGCAGCCGATGGGCCCGTGCACCAGGTGCAGGGCGTCGGCGATGGGGTAGAGCACCACGCGCGAGCCGCAGAACACGCAGGCGCGCTGGCTCACGGCTCCGGCCAGGGAGTCGCGGTTGCAGGCCATTTCGAAGGGCCCGTCGCCCGTGCAGTGGATCTGGTCCTGGCGTTCCTCGAATACGGTCAGGGGAGAGGTTTCGGCCATGGCTTACTCCGATGGCGCCGTCGTCCGGACGCCGGGGGTGCTGTTCAGGTGCGCGCGCAGGCAGACGAGGCCGGTGCGCGAAAATTCGATGTGTTCGTAGAAGGCCAGGGCCGGACCGTTGTCCGCGTCGGCCAGGAGCTGCACGCGCGTGGCCCCGCGCTCGGCGGCGCGGCGGCGCAGCCCGTCCACCAGGGCCCGGCCGATGCCCAGGCCGCGCGCGGTCTCGTCCACGACCACGTCCTCGATGAGCCCGGAGGGCGCGCCCTCGGCCGTGGACACGACCATCTGCAGGGTGCCCATGCCGACCACCGCGCCGTCCAGCTCGGCCACGAGCACGCAACGCGTGGCGGGCGCGGCGAGCATCAGGGCCAGCCCGGCGCGCTGGGCCGCCACGTTGGGCGTGAAGTCGGCCTCGATGCCGAAGAGCACGCCGAGCAGGCGGACCATGGCATCCATGTCCGCGCGCGTGGCGGGCCGGAGGGTCCAGCCGTGGTCCGGGGCGGTGGCGGCGAAGGCCGGTGCGGTGGTCGTGGCGTTCATTGTGTGGTCCGTTTGCGCGGCGGCCCCGGGGGGCCGCCGCGGAAAAAGGGTCGCTAGTTCAGGATCGCGTAGTCGCCGTTCTGCGCGCCGTCCTCGATGGAATCGAGCACCGCGTCCACGGCCTCTTCGCTGTCGATGCCGCCGAACCACCAGTTTTCGGGCTGCACGGCCATCACCGGGCCCTGCTCACACTGCTTCATGCAGCCCGTGGGCGTGATCAGCACGTCCAGGCCGCGGTCCAGGACTTCCTCTTCCATGTACTGGAGCAGGCCGTCGGTTTTCTTGTGGCAGACGCCCTGGGGTTCGCCCTTGGCGCGGAAGCTCTGGCAGACCAGGATCTGGTGCGTGGGTTTGCTGGCCATTATCGTCTCCTTGAGATGCGTTGCAGTGTGGGTTTGCCGGGCCTTGGACAAAAAATTCGTTTACGCCGAGCAGTTGCCGCCGTCGGCAAGGGGCGCCGACCCCTTGCCCCGACCCTTGCCGGGCTTCTTGCCGCCGCCGTACAGGGCCTCGACCACGCCTTCCACGTCGCCCTGGGTCACGACCACGCGCAGGCCGGTCCGGCCCAGGATCTCGCGCGGCCGCTCGCCCGCGCCGGCGCAGAGCACCACGCAGCAGTCCGAAAGCGTTTCGGCCAGCTCCTGCCAGCGCGCATCGCCGGAACCCGGCGCGGGCGCGGTGCGCATCTCCAGCAGGCCGACCATGCCCTCCTGGCTGGTTTTCACGCCCTTGCCGTAGATCAGGAAGCGCAGGGCGTGGCCCAGGTGCGCGTCCACCTCCATGCCGCTCTCGCTGGCCACGGCCACGTAGGGCCGCTCGCCCGTGGGCGTGGAGAAGGCCGTGGGACGGCCCGCGCGCGCGAGCAGCTCGCGGCCTTCGGGCAGGTCGGCAAGGTCCAGGCAGGGAGTCCGGGCGTTCCCGGTGCGGGTGGGACAGTCCGCGTCCTCCACCAGGGGCAGGTGCCGGGCGGCCTCGGCCTTGATCGCGTCGTAGTCGGCCTTGGACACGGGCGCGGGCGCGTCGTCGCGGCTGTCCGTGCCGGGCGTGGCGCGCACGATGCGCATGTTCGCGGCCCCGAGCCCGGCCATGACGCGGGCCACCTCGGGGGCGTGGGCGGCGTTCACGTCGCCGTGCAGGGTGGTGCGCACGGTCACGGGGACGGACCGCGCGGCCAGCGCGCGCATGGCCTCGGCCTGCTGCTCCACGAGCAGGGCCGCGGCCTCGGCCCGGGGCAGGGTCTTGCGGCCCGGGCGCACCCAGGCGTAGAGCCGCTCGGCCAGGGCCGCGTCCACGGCGTCCACGAGCAGGGTCACGTGGGCCACGTCCAGGGCGGCCAGGTCGTCGGCGAACAGGGCCACGTGCAGCCCGTTGGTCACGAGCTGGAGGGCCATGTCCGGATGGGCGGCGCGCACGGCGCGCAGGGTGTCCAGCATGGGCGCGGGCTCGGCCAGCGGGTCGCCGGGACCGGAAATCTTGATCGTGGTCACGTCCAGGGAGGCGTCCAGGGCCGCATCGAGCAGGGCCAGGGCGTCGGCCGGGGAGATGGCGGGCAGTTCGGCGGTGGCCGGAACGGTCTCGAAGGCCCCCATGGCGTTGCGCCGGGGCGCCACGGGCAGGTCCAGCCGGACGTGGGGGCGAACGCACGGGGTGGCGGTTGCGGCGGCCGTTCCGGCGGCGGTGTTGACGGGCTTGGAGCTCATGGCGGTCCTTGTTCGCGCGTTGGAGGTCTTGGGGTCGGGGGCGGGCCGTGCGGCCCGCCCCCGGGCCGTTGTCGTCGTTTCGGACTAGTAGACCAGCTCGAAGTGCTTCTCGGGCGTGTCGCGGTCCTTGCGGTCCAGGAACGCGTCGAGCATCTTTTCCAGCAGGCGGATGGCGCCCGTGTAGCCCGTGGTCGGGAAGTACTGGTGTCCCACGCGGTCCAGGATGGGGAAGCCGTGGCGCACCAGGGGGATGTCCTCGTCCCGGGCGATGTACTTGCAGTAGGTGTTGCCGATGATCAAATCCACGGGGCCGTTCTTGATCCACTGGTGGAGCAGGAACATGTCGCCCGCGGCCTTGACCTTGACCTCGAAGCCCGCGTCGGCCGTGAGCTCCTTGATGCGGCGCTCGAAGCGCTTGCCGGGCGTGCCGGTGACCACGTAGACGGGCTGCATGTCCAGGTTGACCAGGAACTCGGTCAGGGAGATGAGCTGGTCGGGGTCGCCGACCAGGGCCACCTTCTTGCCGTAGAAGTACTGGTGCATGTCGGAGATCACGTCCACGAGCTGGCCGCGTTCGAGCTCCAGTTCGGCGGGCACCGAGGTGCCGCCCACGATGCGCAGGGCGTCCACGAAGCGGTCCGTGGCCGACAGGCCGATGGGCAGGTCCAGGATGCGGCAGGGCACCTTGCACTGGGAGTCCAGGGTGCGCGCGCCGTCGGCCGAGGCCCATTCGCCCAGGGCCAGGGTGCCGATGGCGTCGCCGGCCTTGCGGATGTCGGCGATCTTGGTCCCGCCCTCGGCAAAGGTCCTGTGCTTGCCCGTGAGCGGGCCGTTGAGCACGCCCGAGGTGTCCGGGAACATGGTGATGTCCACGCCGATCATGGCCGCGATGCGCTTGATCTCGGTCATGTCCGAGGGCTCCACCCAGCCGGGGAGGACGTTCACCTTGCCGTTCTTCTTGCCCGTGGCCTCGCACAGGCAGGAGACCATGCCCTTGACCATGTTCGAGAAGCCGGTGATGTGCGAGCCCACGTAGGAGGGCGTGGAGGCGTAGATGATCTCCTTGCCCGCGGGGACCTTGCCCTCCTTGAAGGCCTTGTCCCGGATCTGGGGCAGGTCGTCGCCGATGGTCTCGGACAGGCAGGTGGTGTGCACGGCCACGACCTCGGGCTCGTAGACCGTGAAGATGTTGTCGATGGCCTGCAGCAGGTTGGCCTGGCCGCCGAACACCGACGCGCCCTCGGTGAAGGAGCTGGTCGTGCCGGGCACGGGCTCCTTGTAGTGCCGGGTCAGCGTGGAGCGGTGGTAGGCGCAGCAACCCTGGGAGCCGTGACTGTGCGGCATGCAGCCGTGGATGCCCAGGGCCGCGTACATGGCGCCGATGGGCTGGCAGGTCTTGGCGGGGTTGATGACCAGGGCGCTGCGCTCCTTGATCTCTTTTGGGGTATGTCTGAGCAGCATGTCGCTCTCCTTAGGGGATCGGGGTTATTCCCACACGTAGGTGGCCGAAAGCTCGGGATTCTTCTGCCAGGGAGCCTTCATGTAGCCCCAGACCTTGGACGTCACCAGCCGTTCGATCTCGTGGTAGAAGTTGATGGCGCCCTTGAACCCTGCGTAGGGTCCGCCGTAGTCGTAGCTGTGCAGCTGCTTCATGGGCACGCCCAGCTTCTGGATGGAGTACTTTTCCTTGATGCCCGCGCAGAAGACGTCGGGCTTGAGGATCTCCACGAGCTTGTCGGCCTCGTACTGGTTGAGGTCGTCGATGACCAGGGACTGCTTGTCCATTTCGGGCATCATGCCCTTGTAGTCCTTGAACGGGACGCCCGCGGCCTCGAGCTTGGCGCGCTCCACGTCGGTGATGCGCGCCTTGTAGCGGGCCTCGTCCTTCTCGATCTCCAGCTCCTCGATGTTGCGGCTGTCCGCGTCCACCTTGAGGTCCGGAATCACCTGGCGGCCTTCGTAGTCGTCGCGGTGGGCGAACTCGTAGCCCGCGGCCAGGGTGCGCATGCCCATCTCGGCGAAGAGCTCCTGGTAGTGGTGGGCGCGGGAGCCGCCCACGAAGAGCATGGCCGTCTTGCCCGTGGTCTTGGGCAGCACTTCCTCCTGCGCGGCCTTCACCGCGGGCATCTCCTCGGCGATGACCTCCTCGACGCGGTCGATGAGCTTCTTGTCGCCGAAATAGGCGGCGATGCGCCGCAGGGACTTGGCCGTGGCCTCGGCCCCGATGAAGTTGACCTTGATCCAGGGGATGCCGAACTTGGTTTCGAGCATGTCGGCCACGTAGTTGATGGAGCGGTGGCACATGACGCAGTTCAGGTCCGCGGTGTGCGAGGAGGCGAACTGGTCGTAGGTGGAGTTGCCGCTGAAGGTGGCCAGGCACGTGATGCCGCACTTCTTGAAGATGCGGTCCAGTTCGAAGGCGTCGCCGCCGATGTTGTACTCGCCGAGCATGTTGATCTTGTATTCGCCCGGCTTGACCTCGTCGTTCTCGCCCACCACGTGCTTGAAGATCTGGTTGTTGGCGATGTGGTGGCCGGCGGACTGGCTGACGCCCTTGTAGCCCTCGCAGGAGAAGGCGAAGATGTTGCAGCCGAGTTCGGCCTTCAGCCGGGCGGCCACGGCGTGGATGTCGTCGCCGATCAGGCCCACGGGGCAGGTGGCGAAGATGGCGATGGCCTTGGGGTTGAAGATGGCGTGGGCCTCGCGGATGGCGGCCTCCAGCTTCTTCTCGCCGCCGAAGATGATGTCCTTGTCCTGCATGTCCGTGGAGAAACAGTAGGGCATGTAGTTGTCGGGGTTCTCTTCGGTGGTTTCGGTCTGGTTGCGGCGTGTCAGCCACGAGTAGAAGCCGCAGCCGATGGGGCCGTGGGTGATGTTCACGATGTCGCGCGTGGGCCCGAGAATGACGCCCTTGCAGCCCGCGTAGGTGCAGCCGCGCATGGTGATGATGCCCGGAATGGTCCGGACGTTGGCCATGATCTCCTGGTTGTCCTCGTTGACGACGATCTGCTTGGCGCGTTTGCGGGCGACCTTGGGAGGATACTTCTTGAGCAGCTCCTCCTTGATGGCGGCCGCGTCCCACATGGCGCTCTTTTTCTTGGTCGGCATACTGATTTCCTCTTCTGGCGTTTTGCTGCGGGTCAGCTGATGGATGCCTCGCCGACCTCGCCGGTGCGGACGCGGACGGCGTTGCTCACGGGCATGACGAAGATCTTCCCGTCGCCGGGCTTGCCCGTCTGGTTGGCCTCGATGATCGCCGCGACCACGTCGTCCACGTCTTCGCTGGGAACGACCACGGTGATCATGCGCTTGGGGTACAGCCGCCCCTTCTCGCCGAGCATCTCCACGGCCTCGGCGTAGCCCTTGCCCGCACCCTCGAGGAGCTTCTCGTTGACGAGCCCCTTGCCCCGGCCCGAGCATTCGTGGGCGAAGAAGGCGTCCACGCCCGCGTCGGTCAGGGCCTGTTTGGTGCGGTTCATCATGTTCATGCGCACGACGGCGACGATCTCCTTCATGCGGGCACCCCCTCGGCCGGAGCCGTGTCGCGCACGCCGGAACTGATGGTGTAGACGTCCTCGACGGGGCTGACGAAGATCTTGCCGTCGCCGAAGGCGCCCTTCTTGCCGGAACGCGCCGCGGTCATGATCGTCTCGATCACGAAGTCCTTGTCCGTGTCCTGGACCACGCAGATGAGCATGGTCTTGGGGATCTCGTCGTAGGTCACCTCGCCGATCTTGATGCCGCGCTGCTTGCCGCGCCCGGCCACCGAGTACTTGGTCACGGCCGGGAAACCGGCGTCCATGAGGGCGGCCAGGACGTCATCCGCTTTCTCGGGCCGCACAATAGCTCTCACCATGATCATCATTGCTTCTTCTCCGTTGGGTTCGTGGTGGGTGGAACGGGGCCGGGGTTAGGCGGCGCTCAGCAGGCCGTAGTCCAGCAGCAGCTGCTCGAGATCCTCGATCTGCAGCGGCTTGGGCACGACGAACATCTCGTTCTCGTCGATGGCCTTGGCCAGGTTGCGGTAGTGGTCGGCCTGGGGCACGGCGCCGTTCCACTCGATGACGGTCTTGCGGTTGATCTCGGCGCGCTGCACGTCGTTGTCGCGGGGCACGAAGTAGATCATCTGGGTGCCGATCTTCTTTGCCAGCTCCTGGATCATCTCCTTTTCGTTGTCCACGTTGCGGCTGTTGCAGATCAGGCCGCCGAGGCGCACGCTGCCGGACTGGGCGTATTTCATGATGCCCTTGCAGATGTTGTTGGCCGCGTACATGGCCATCATCTCGCCCGAACAGACGATGTAGATCTCCTCGGCCTTGCCGTCGCGGATGGGCATGGCGAACCCGCCGCAGACCACGTCGCCCAGGACGTCGTAGAAGGCGTAGTCCAGGCCCACGGATTCCTCGTAGGCGCCCAGGCTTTCGAGCATGTTGATGGACGTGATGATGCCGCGGCCGGCGCAACCCACGCCGGGCTCCGGACCGCCGGACTCCACGCAGTAGGTCCCGCCGAAGCCGACCTTGCGGATGTCTTCGAGGTCCACGTCCTCGCCTTCCTCGCGCAGGGTGTCCAGAACGGACTTCTGCGCCAGGCCGCCGAGCAGCAGGCGGGTGGAGTCGGCCTTGGGGTCGCAGCCCACGACCATGACCTTGCGGCCCATCTCGACCAGGCCGGCCACGGTGTTCTGCGTGGTGGTGGACTTGCCGATGCCGCCCTTTCCATAGATGGCTACCTTTCTCATGATTTCCTCCGGCTTGAAGTGAAGTGTCTCAGGGTCGAACGATCACCCTTTTGGGCAAGGAGCGTGCCATCTGGGGCAGCTTGCGGTCATCCTGCCGATATCGCAGTGGAAATATGTAAAACACCGCGGAAAATAAGGGATAACAAAAAGGGCGCGCCCGCCCATGTGCGAGCACGGATTTGTCCGCATCGACAATTTCGTCGTCCCCTGGGAGGAGCAGGGGGGGAACTATAAAACTCCGTAATATCAGCGTGTTGGATTTTCGTCGCACTTGGCATCGAAGTTGCGATACCCGGAGCGGGGCCCACGGGTTCCGGCCGGCGTGGGGCGGACGCCCCGGCGGCCGGACCGGTGCTGGGCCGGCCCGCAACAAGCCATCGGAAAAAGCGGCCGCACCGGACGCGAACAGGAGAGACCATGCTCATCGACACGACCCTGCGCGAAGGGGAACAGGCCTTTGAAGTGTATTACGACGCGGCCCTGCGGCGGCGCATCGTGGCCGGGCTCGTGGCGGCCGGGATCGACGAGATCGAACTGGGCTGCGTGGGCCAGGAGGAACTGCCGGAACTGGCAGCCTGGGCCCGCGAGGCCGTGCGGGCCCCGGCCGGAACGATTTCCGGCGACGAGCCCGGAGACGGCCGCGCGGGCCTGCCCGTGCCGATCCCGCCGCGCACCGCGCTGTCCGTGTGGTCGCCCTGCCGGGTGGAGGACGTGCGCCGCGCCGCGCTTCTGGGCGTGGACCGCGTCAGCGTGGGCGTGCCCTCGTCGGACGCGCACATGGGCGCGCGGCTGGGCATGGGCCGCAGCGAGCTTTTGGCGCGCATGGCCGTGGTGGTGCGCGCCGCGCGCGAGGCGGGCTTCGGCTACGTGAGCGTGGGGCTGGAGGACTGTTCGCGCGCCGACGCCGGATTTCTGGTGCGCATGGCCATGGCCGCCGAGGACGCGGGCGCGTCGCGCGTGCGGCTGGCGGACACCGTGGGGCTGCTGACCCCGGTGCGCATGGCCGAGCTGGTGCGCCTGGTGCGCTCGCGCGTATCCCTGGACGTGGCCGTGCACTGCCACAACGACCTGGGCATGGCCACGGCCAACGCCGTCACGGCCCTGGAGGCGGGCGCGGCCTATGCGGACGTGTCCGTGCTCGGCCTGGGCGAGCGCGCGGGCATCGCGCGGCTGGAGGAGGTCATGGCCCGGCAGGTGCTGGCGCGCACCGGCTCGGGCGCGGACGGCGGCGGGCTGGCCGGGCGGACCTGCGCCGCGGGCTACCGGATGGACGCGGCCGTGGCCCTGTGCCGGTCGCTTTCCGCGGCCCTGGGGCGGCCCATGCCCGTGGACAAGCCCGTGACCGGCGGGCGCATCTTCGCCTGCGAGACGGGCATCCACGCCCATGGCGTGCTGCGCGACCCGGCGCTGTTCGAACCCTTTTCCCCGGAGCTGACCGGCCAGCGCCGCACCGTGGCCGTGGGCAAGAAGAGCGGCCGCGCCGCCGTGCTGCACGCAACCGGACGGCTGGGCGTGGAGGTCGGCCCGGCGCGCGCGGGCGCGCTGGTGGCCGCGGTGCGTGCGGAATCGGCCCGGCTGGGCCGCCCGCTGCGCGACGAGGAACTGCTCGCCCTGTGCACCGGGGCGGGCAAGGAGGGCGCGCCATGTACGGGGTGAAACGGGCCTGCGTGCGCAGGGGGCTGGAAGTGCTGGCCGCCCTGGTCCTGCTCGTGGTCCTCACGGCCGCGGCACACCTGGGCGTGTCGCTGTAGCCGGAGCGCCGGGCGTTCGCGTGTGCCGGGACAACGAGGGCGCATGGAATCGGTCCGCCGACGCCCGCGACACCGGGATGGTCCGCCGACAAGGGGCCCGGCGGTATTCGCGCCGCCGGGCGGAGTGGGGCGGGGATTCGTTGGGCCGGCGCCGCCGTTCCTTCCTCTCTGCCGTTCTTTGGTTTCTTCCTGAAAAGGATATTGTTTTCGGCTTGTTCGTCCCGGGCGTCTCGCCGGGGACCGTTCCCGGCCGGGCCGCCCGCCGAGCGTGGGTTTGCCCGGGTGGCGGTGGGGAGAAAGAGTATCCTTTTGTCGAAAAAAAACCGAAATACCATAAAAAAGTGCTGGACAGACCCCGAGTCGTCACTTAAATGCGAATCACTTGGGGGCCGACATGGGTCGGTTTCCGCGTGTTGGGTCGCATCCGGGCCGCCTTGGCCCGGGCGACGGGGAAAATTGGGTTCCGTAGCGCGCATTGCCTCTCTGTTCAAGCATCGCCTCCGGCTCAAGAATTACCTCTTAATCCCTTAGCCATTGAGGAGAAATCAGAGATGGCAACGAACATTTACGTCGGCAATCTGCCCTGGAGCGCTTCCGAAGAGGAAGTGCGTGAAGCCTTCGCCCAGTACGGTGATGTGCAGTCCGTCAAACTGATCGAGGACCGCGAGACCGGTCGTCCCCGCGGCTTCGCCTTCGTGGAGATGGAGTCCGGCGCCGCCGAGGCCATCGAGGCCCTGGACGGCAGCACCTTCGGGGGCCGCACCCTGAAGGTCAACGAAGCTCGCCCCCGTCCTCCGCGCCAGAACCGCTGGTAGGCGCGTCCGACGCGGCCGACGATCCTCTCAGCAGCCCGGGCCCGCTCCGCGACAAGGGAGCGGGCTTTTTTTTCTCTACTCAACAAAAAAAAGGACATCATGGCGAAGGAAGAAGGAATCACGATCAACGGCACCGTGGAAGAGGCTCTGCCCAACGCGATGTTCCGGGTGGTCCTGGAAAACGGCCACGAGGTGCTCGCCCACGTTTCCGGCAAGATGCGCAAGTTCCGCATTCGGGTCATGCCCGGCGACAACGTCATCGTCGAACTCAGCCCCTACGACCTCACGCGGGGAAGAATCACCTTCCGCCCCCGCTAGACGACCCATTCGTCCGCATCCGCGTCCCGCCGAGCGGCGGGATGCGGCGCTCTCCGTCCCGCAGGGTCCGCCGCCCGGTGCGTTCTTTCCGCACATCCGCCGTTCGGCGCGCTTTTCGCCGGACACCGGCGTATTTCCCTTGGAAAGCAATGACACTTATGGTAGAAGACTTTTCCATTTCGTAGGAATTTCCCAGCGGGGAGGAAGAATGGACATGCAGAAATCAGGCGCCCGAAAACGGCTTCACGCACTTCGTAGCCGGGTCTTTCCCGGAAACACCCCCATCATTGCACCTCTTCCCCATTACCTACCCCTAGTACGAAGCTCCATTCGGCCCTGCTAGACGATTCGTCCGTTGCGCATCCGTGTCCGCCGTTGGCGGAACGCGACGCGTCTCGTCCATCAGGGGCCGCGCCGTTCGGCGCGATCTTTTCGCATAGCCGCCGTCCGGCGCGCGTCCGATCGACGGGATCGGTGCGACGCTCTTGGAAAAAAACGACAAGCATGGTAGGAACCTCTTTCCTTTTCGTAAGATATGTTCCACCGGGAGGAAAAATGAGCATGGAGAAGCTGGGCGAACGCATCCGCGCGTTCCGGGAAAAGCAGGGGTTGAGCCGCGAGGAACTGGCCGAGCGCAGCGGGCAGGCCGCCGATTTCGTGGAGGCCGTGGAAGAGCGCGACCTGTATCCGTCGCTGGGGCCGCTGCTGCGGATTTCCCGGGCCCTGGGCGTGCGCCTGGGCACCTTCCTGGACGACAAGATCAGCCAGGATCCGCTGATCATCCGCAAGGGCGAGCGCAAGGACGATATGGGCATGCACTCGGGCAACGATGCCTCCGCGGCCATGACCTTCCATTCTCTGGGCCGGGGCAAGTCCGACCGGCACATGGAGCCCTTCCTGGTGGAGATCGAACCCGGCCGCGAGGAGACCAAGGTCGTCTCCTCCCACGAGGGCGAGGAGTTCATCGTGGTGCTCAAGGGGGCCGTGGAACTGGTCTACGGCGCCGCCACCCACGTGCTCCACGAAGGCGACAGCTTCTACTACAATTCCGTCGTCCCCCACTACGTGAGCAACGCGGGCGACGAGAAGGCCGAAATCTACGCGGTGCTCTATTTTCCGGAGTAGGTCATGTCCAAGCCCTCCATCCGCGATATCACCCTGGGGCAGTTGCTCGACGAGTCCATCGCCGCGCACCCCGACAATGACGCCGTGGTCTACGTGGACCGTGGCTTCCGGCTGACCTACCGCGAGTTCGGCGAGTTGGTCGATCGGCTGGCCAAGGGCCTCATGGCCCTGGGCGTGCAGCGCGGCGAAAAGATCGCCTTGTGGGCCACCAACGTGCCCTACTGGGTGGCCCTGCAGTTCGCCACCGCGCGCATCGGCGCGGTGCTGCTCACGGTGAACACCAGCTACAAGCGCGAGGAGCTGCGCTACCTGCTGACCCAGAGCGAGGCCGAGAACATCTTCGTCATCGACGGGTTCCGCGACACGGACTACGTGTCCACGCTCTACGAGCTGATTCCCGAGTTCAAGAGCGCCGAGCGCGGGCGCATGAGGAACGAGGCCTTCCCGCACATGAAGCGCGCCTTCTTCCTGGGCCAGGAGAAGCACCGCGGCATGTACAGCCTGCCCGAGGTCCTTTCCATGGCCGCCGTGGTCACGGACGCGGACTACGCCGCGCGCCAGGCCTCGCTCACGCCCGACGACGTGGTCAACATGCAGTACACCTCCGGGACCACGGGCTTTCCCAAGGGCGTCATGCTCACGCACAAGAGCATCGGCAACAACGGCTTCTGGATCGGCGAGAACCAGGGCTTTTCGCACGTGGACCGCGTCTGCCTGCCGGTGCCGCTGTTCCACTGTTTCGGCTGCGTGCTCGGCGTGCTGGCCTGCGTCAGCCACGCCGCGACCATGGTCTTCACCGAGGTCTACAAGCCCCTGGACGTCATGGCCGCCGTGGACCAGGAGAAGTGCACCGCGCTCTACGGCGTGCCGACCATGTTCATCGCCATCCTGGAGCACAAGCTCTTCGACCGCTTCGACTACTCCTCGCTGCGCACGGGCATCATGGCCGGTTCGCCCTGCCCGGTGCACACCATGAAGCAGGTCATGGACAAGATGAACATGACCGAGATCACCATCTGCTACGGGCTCACCGAGTCCTCGCCGGTGATGACCCAGACGCGCATCGACGACGACCTGCAGCGCAAGACCGAGACCGTGGGCCGGGCCATGCCCGAGGTGGAGGTCAAGGTCGTGAACCCGGACACGGGCGAGGACAGCGCGCCGGGCGAGCAGGGCGAGATCTGCTGCCGGGGCTACCTGGTCATGCGCGGCTACTACAACAACCCCGAGGCCACGGCCCGGGCCATCGACGCCGACGGCTGGCTGCATTCCGGCGACCTCGGCGTCATGGACGAGCACGGCTACCTGTCCATCACCGGGCGCCTGAAGGACATGATCATCCGCGGCGGCGAGAACATCTACCCGCGCGAGATCGAGGAGTTCCTCTACCACCTGGACGGGGTCCAGGACGTGCAGGTGGCGGGCGTGCCCAGCCGCAAGTACGGCGAGGAGGTCGGGGCCTTCGTGCGCCTGAAGGCGAACGTGGACTTGGAGCCCGAGGACGTGCGCGACTACTGCCGCGGCAAGATCGCCTGGCACAAGATCCCCAAGTACGTCCATTTCATGGACGAATTCCCCATGACCGCCAGCGGCAAGATCCAGAAGTACAAGCTGCGCGAGCTGGCGGCCGAACTCTTTCCGGAGGCCATGGGCTAGCGGCCCGCCCGGCCTGGGCGGCGGGTCCGGCTTCGGCCGGGCGCGTCGTTCTCCAACCCTCTTGCAAGCGGAGACCAGAGATGAGCGCCGAAAGAAAGCCTTATGAGGAGATCGCGCCGCGCGTGCGCGCCCTGCGCGAGGCCGTGGACATGAGCCTGGAAGAGCTGGCCGGGCGCACGGGCCTGTCGCCCGAGGAAGTGGCGCGGTTCGAGTCCGGCACCGTGGAGATTCCCGTGAGCTTCCTTTACGAGACCGCGCGCGCCTGCAACGTGGACCTCACCGTGCTGCTGTCCGGCGGCGACGCGCACCTCAAGGAGTACACCGTGGTGCGCAAGGGCGAGGGACTGTCCGTGGATCGCCGCAAGGACTACGCCTACAAGAGTCTGGCCTACCGTTTCACCCACCGCCGCATGGAGCCGTTCTTCATTACCGTGCCGCCCAAGGAGCCGGATGCACTCAACTTCCAGTCCCATCCGGGGCAGGAGTTCATCTACATGCTCGCTGGGCGGCTGGAGATCACTCTCGGAGATAAACGCATAGTCCTGGAGTCCGGCGACAGCCTCTATTTCGCATCGCGCGTGCCCCATGCGCTGCGAGGGCTCGACGGACTCCCAGCCGAGTTCATCGATGTGATAAACTGATTTGGAGCGCTTCATGAAAAAGCTGCAATGCGGCAGTTACGACGAATTCATGGCGTCCTTCTCCCTGGACGTCCCCGAGAACTACAACTTCACCTACGACTTCCTGGACGCGGTGGCGGCAGAGGATCCGCAGCGGCCCGCCATGGTCCACGTGGATCCCGACGGCGTGCGCCGCGACTACGACATGGCCTACTTCAGCCGCGAGTCCGCCCGTCTGGCCGCGGCCTTCCAGCGCATGGGCGTGCGCAAGGGCGACCGCTTCATGCTCATCCTCTACCGCCGCGTGGAGTTTTGGGTCACGACCCTGGCCCTGGCGCGCATCGGCGCGGTGGCCATCCCCTCGCCCGCACTGCTCACGCCCAAGGACATCGTCTTTCGCGTGAACAAGGCCGAGGTCGCCGGCGCGGTGGTGGACGAGTCCGTGGTGGACCGCATCGACGCGGCGCGGCCCGAGTGCCCGACCCTGCGCCACCTGGTGCGTTGCGGCGTCGAGGCCCCGGCCGACGGCTGGGAGCCCTACGAGTCCCTGCTGCAGAACGGCGACGGCTCCTTCACGCCCCCGGCCGAGCGCCCGGGCGGGGCCGACCCGCTGTACATCTTCTTCACCTCCGGCACCACGGGCATGCCCAAGATGGTGGAGCACACGCACACCTATCCCCTGGGTCACTACACCACGGGCCTGTACTGGCACGACCTGCGCCCCGGCGACGTGCACCTGACCCTGGCGGACACGGGCTGGGCCAAGACCCAGTGGGGCAAGTACTACGGCCAGTGGCTGGCCGGGGCGGCCATCTTCGTCTGGGACTTCCGCGGCAAGTTCGAGCCCGCGGAACTGCTGCACCAGCTCTCCGAGCACCACGTGACCAGCTTCTGCGCACCGCCCACGGTCTACCGCTTCCTGGTGCGCGAGGACCTTTCGGCCTACGACCTCTCGGCCCTGCGCCACTGCACCACGGCGGGCGAGCTGCTCAACGACAACGTCTTCCACGAGTGGAAGCGCATCACCGGCCTGCCCATCTATGAGGGCTACGGCCAGACCGAGACCTGCCTGCAGGTGACCACGCTGCCCTGTATGGAGCCCAAGCCCGGCTCCATCGGCAAGCCCGCGCCGGGCTGGCCCATCGTGCTCCTGGACGAGAACGAAAAGCCGTGCCCCGAGGGCGAGGAGGGCGAGATCTGCATCGACCTGCGCAAGGGCACGCCGGTGGGGCTCTTCCTGGGCTATCTCGACGAGCCGGAGAAGACCGACCGGGTGCTCAACGAGAACTACTACCACACCGGCGACAAGGCCTGGCGCGACGAGGACGGCTATCTCTGGTTCCTGGGCCGCACCGACGACCTGATCAAGAGCTCGGGCTACCGCATCGGGCCCTTCGAGGTGGAGAGCGCGCTGGTCAGCCATCCGGCCGTGGTCGAGGCCGCGGTCACGGGCGTGCCCGATCCGGTGCGCGGCCAGGCCGTCAAGGCCACCGTGGTGCTGGCCGCGGGGTTCGAGGGCTCGGCCGGGCTGACCAAGGAACTGCAGGACCACGTCAAGAAGGTCACCGCGCCCTACAAATACCCGCGCCTGGTGGAATACGTGACCGAGCTGCCCAAGACCATCTCGGGCAAGATCAAGCGCGCGGAGATTCGCGAGCGCGACGAGGCCGCGAACTAGGCCGCGAACTCGGCGGCGATCCGGCCGCCGCGCGCGGCGTGCGCAGATTCGAGGCGCCCGGGCTCTTGGCCCGGGCGCTTTTTTGCGTCGCAAGCGGACCGGATGGGGCGGACTGTTGCCGCAGCCGCCGTGCGGAGGTATGCTGTCGGCAGTCCCCCTGGCGGGTCATGTGAAAAAAATCACTTTACGTTTGCCCCGATGCAACGGTTTGGAAATTCTTGCCGGGAAGGGCAAGTTCTTTTTCTCACAAGGTGGCAGTTTCATTGTGGGGCCCGCAATGCGGATGCTAGAGGCCGGGCATGCAGCCTGATCCCGCGGCAGGGACAGGGATGAAAATCACATCACACAGCGTCGCTCGAGGGCGGCGGAGGAGGACGCAATGGCAGAGCTCACCTACGCGGGAATGCAGGAACTCCTGATGAAGGAACTGCGCCTGTACCACTATCCCATTGCCATCAAGTACTTTTTCAAGGACGAGGAGATCGCCGAGTTCGAGAAGAACGTGGAGCACTTCCGGCCGGTCAAGCCCATGACCTTCTGCCAGCTCGAGATCGCCGCCCGTATGAAGGGCCAGTCCGTGCTTTCCGGCCAGGAAGGCATCGGCTGCGCCAACGCCCAGTTCGTCTTCGGTTGGGCCCCGTTCTCCGAGAAGGAGGTCAAGAGCCACCTGAAGTACGTCAAGGACATGGCCCAGGCCGAGCGTTTCGTGAAGACCAAACCCCGCCTGCCCGAGGGAACGCTCAAGGCCATCGCCGTGCAGCCCCTGGCCGACACCTACTTCGATCCCGATGTGGTCCACTTCTATTGCGACAACATGCAGGCCTACCATCTGCTGGTGGACTACATGTCGGCCATGGACGTGCATCCCCTGCACTCGAACATCACCATGAACTCGGCCGCCTGCGCGGGCAACGTCTACACCTTCAACGCCCAGCTGGCGAACATGTACCCCGCCTGCTCCGGCAGCTACAACGCCGGCAAGACCGAGCGCGGCGAGATCAACGTCTCCATCCCCGGCAGCCAGATCAAGCTCGTGGTCGAGCGTCTCATGGAGCGCATGGCCAACCAGGGCTCCAGCTCCATTACCCGCCCGGGCGACGGGTTCCCCGGCGCGGACGTGTGCAAGAACTGTCCGCTCATCATCTTCAAGCCCGCCAGCAAGGGCGAATAACTCGGAGGAAAGCACTTCATGAAACGCAGCACCATGCTCTTCGCGGCCCTGGTGGCGGTCGTCGCCGTGGTGGCCCTGGTCGAGCCCAGCTGGGCCGACCGCCTGGGCGACGCCATCGCCAAGACCCCCACGGGCACCGGCCCCGGCCAGATCAACCCCGAGGCCGCGACCGGCTTCCTGGGCATCCCCGGCGCGCCGTCCGTCAACCTCGTGGTCGGATTCTTCTGGGCCATCTGGGTGGGCTGGATCTTCTCCACCGTGGGCGCGTTCGGCGGCATCATGGCCGGCGTGGGCCACATCACCATCTACGGCTTCGGCGACTACGCCTCGGGCTTCAAGAAGACCTCGCCCGTGCTGAACAAGGTCGTCACCGACTCCATCCGCGTGTCCAACCAGTGGCTCGTGGGCACCTCGGCGGGCATCGGCTCCTGGAACTACTACAAGATGGGCCGGCTGGTGCTGCCCCTGGGCCTGGCCCTGGCCTGCGGCTCCGTGGTCGGTTCCTACCTGATCCCTTGGCTGACCGCCGGCAAGATCTCGCTCAAGGCCTACATCGGCTACTTCGGCCTGTTCGTGCTCTTCCTGGGCTGCTACCTGCTCTATGAAACCACCCCGCGCGGCCAGGCCTCCAAGAAGAAGGCCAAGGAAGCCGCCCGCGCCTTCGAGTCCACGGTCAAGGAGCAGCGCGCCGGAGCCAAGGTGGACACCTCCAGCCTGGGCGTGAAGGTCAAGAGCTTCTCCCTGACCAAGGTCGTCTTCACCTTCTACGGCGTGGAATTCGACTTCAACCCGCTGATCCCGGTGTGCGGTGGTTTCGTCATCGCGGGCCTGGCCTCGTTCCTGGGCGTGGGCGGCGGCTTCCTGCTGGTTCCGTTCCTCACCAGCGTGGCCGGGCTGCCCATGTACCTGGTGGCGGGCACCTCGTCCCTGGCCGTGCTCGTGGGCATGATCACCTCGATCTTCACCTACATGGTCGTCAAGGGCACCCCGGTGTTCTGGCCGCTCATCGGCGTGGAGCTCGTGGGCGTGCTCATCGGCTCGCTCATCGGTCCCCGGACCTCCAAGTTCATCCCCGAGAAGTGGCTGAAGTACCTGTTCATCTTCCTCGCGTTCTACGTGGGCATCCGGTACTCCACCAAGGGCTTCCTCGGCTACAGTCTGCTTCCCCCCTTCTAGGCAAGGGAAGATCCCCGTCCGCAGCGGGCCGGGGCGGCCGCACCGCCCCGGCCCGCCTTGCGGGCTTTTGGTCCTGCGGCGATTGTGCTAACCTGGACCTTCGGAAACGCCGCCCGCCGCGGCAGGACCCCACATGGACATTCTGTCTTCGCTCTACATCGCGCTGGATACGGCGCTCATCGCTCCCTACCGGCTCACGGGCTCGTCCGTGGCCGGTTTCTGGCTGGGCACCGCCGTGCTCGACGTCTGGTGCGTGCTCCTGGGCGAACTGACCATGGCCGGGGTCTACCTGTGGAACTGGCGGCACTACGATAGCCAGAACCGCGCCATGGTGCGCATGCACAACATCTCCGTGCGGGCCATCGCCATGGGCGACAAGACCGCCTACAAGGCGGGCAACAAGCTGGCCAACGAAGAATTCGGCAAGTGCTTCTTCGCCCAGATGGCCCTGTTCGCCACCTCGCTGTGGCCCATGCCCTTCGCCCTGGGCTGGCTGGCCACCCGCTTCTCCGGGGTGGACATCCATCTGGCCGGCTCCTTCGACGTGGGCTATGCCTTCGTGTGCATCGGCCTGTACATTCCGCTGCGCATCGCCTTTTCCCGCGTCAAGACGCGGCTCTCCCTGTTCCGGCGCGTGGCCGAAAAAATGGAGTGCGCGGCCGACGCCGGCAAGGATATGGTCAGTTGGAGCGACATCGGCGCGTCCGACGCGCCGGAGGGCGCCGGAAAGCCGGATGGTTCCGGCGCAACCGGTTCCAACGCAACCGGTTCCAACGTACCCGGCACCAACGCGCTTGGCACCAACGCACTTGGCCCCAGTGCCGCCCGCTCCAGTGCCGTCGATCCGGACGCCGCCGGGCGTGACGTCTCCGATCCCGCGCGGGCCTGAGCGCGGCGAGAACTGCAACCGGGCGCGCATGCGGCGGGGCGGCCCGCTCCGCGCCCAAGGATCGCCATGGGACGCATGTTGCGCGAACTCCCGGCCACGGCGCGGGCCCTGACCAGGGCCGCGAAGCGGGGCTGCACGTCACCCGCCGGGCTGGCCTTCGCCCTGGTGGCGGCCCTCGCCTTCGCCCTGGCCTCCTGTTCCGACGAGGAGCCCGCCAAGCGCGTGGACCTCACCAAGCGCGTGGAGATCACCGCGCCCGGCGCGCCCGAGGGCGTGACCTACGCCTATCTTCCGCAGTATTCCCACGCCATTTCCTACAAGCGCCACCGGGGGCTGGTGGACTACCTCACGCGCGCCACCGGCATTCCCGTGCGCCAGGTCTTTCCCGCCACCTTCGACGAGCATGTGAACATGGTCGCGCGCGGCGAGATCGACATCTCCTTCTCCAACCCCTTCATCTACACGCGCCTGGCCAAGCTCGGCTCGCGCGTGTTCGCGCGCATCGTGGAGCCCACGGGCGAGCCGTACTTCCGCGGCCAGATCATCTGCCGCCGCGACAACCGCGCCATCCGCACCCTGGCCGACTGCCGCGGCAAGCACTGGATCGCCGTGGACCCGTTCTCCGCGGGCGGGTTCCTTTTCGCCCTGGGGCTGTTTCACGACAACGGCATCGCCCGTTCGGACTTCGCTGAGGTGGCCTTTGCCCCGGGCCCGGGCGGCAGCCAGGAGAAGGTCGTCATGGCCGTCTACGCCGGGACCTATGACGTGGGGTCGGTGCGCGAGGGCACCCTGGACCTGCTCAAGGGCCGCATCGAGCTCGACCGCATCCGCGTGCTCGCGCGCACCCGCGCCTATCCGGGCTGGCTCTATTCCGCGCGCCGTGGCCTGGACCAGGACAAGGTCCAGAAGATCGCCAAGGCCATGTTCAAGCTTTCCATGAAGGATCCCGAGGCCGCGGCCATCCTCTCGACGGCCGGGATGCGCGCCATCATCCCGGCGCGCGACGAGGAGTACGCCCCGATCCTCGATCTGGTGCGCCGCCTGGGGCTCGAGGACGGTCGGCCGTGACCTCCACCCTGCGCTTCCGCACCAAGCTCAACCTGGGCATCATCACCATCGTGGCGGCCACGGCCCTGGTGCTCGCCCTGGTCATCAGCCAGGTGGCCGCGCGCGCCCTGGAGGACGAATCCAAGCGCACGGGCTCCGTGCTCGTGGAGAACCTCTCCATGCGCGCGGCCGAGCCCCTGCTCGGCGGCGACCTGCTGCGCCTCAAGGACCTGGTGGACGAACTGCCCCAGGTGGAGGAGAACATCCTCTACGCCTTCGTCACCGACGACAGCGGCCGCGTGCTGGTGCACACCTTCCAGGGCGGTTTTCCCGTGCAGCTGACCACGGCCAACACCACGCCCGAGGGGCGCGGGGTGGCCATCCAGCTCCTGGATACCGGCCAAGAACTGGTCTACGATTTCGCGGCCCCGGTGCTCGTGGCCGGGGACAGGCTCGGCTCCGTGCGCCTGGGCCTGACGCGGCAGAAGGTGCTCTCCGTGGTCAACCGGCTGCTCTGGGCCGTGTACGCCACCGCGGGCACGGCCTTCGTGGCCGCGCTGCTGGCCTCCACCTATTTCGCGGGCCGCGTGACCCGGCGGCTCAACGCCCTGCGCTGCCACGCCGAGGAGATCGTGCGCGGCAACCTGGACCATCAGGCCGCGCCCCCGGTCTACCGCAACTGCTGGGAGGTGCTCGACTGCGGCAGCGAGCAGTGCCCGGCCTACGGCACGCGCGGGGCCTGCTGCTGGCACCTGGCCGGGGCGCTGAACCCGGCCTGCAAGACCGGCGACTGCCCGGGCGCGGGCAAGACCTGCGACGTCTGCCCTGTGTACCTCGAAAATCGCGGCGACGAGATCCAGGAGCTGGCCGAGACTTTCGACGTGATGAGCCGCGCCCTGAAGACGCACATCGAGGAGTTGCGCGCGGCCGAGGCCCGCGTCAAGCGCCAGGAGCGGCTGATGCGCACGGTGCTGGACGCCTCGCCGGACCAGATGTCCATGGTCGACGACAAGCTCGTCTACCTGGCCGTGAACCGCACCTTTTCCCAGGCCCTGGGGCGGCGGCCCGACGAGGTCGCCGGGCTGACCAGCAAGGACCTCTTTCCGCCCGACGACGCGGCGCGCCGCGACCGCGACAACCTGGACGTCATGCGCTCGGGCAAGCCCGCCAGCCGCGAGATCCCCTTTTTCGACGGCGAGCGCGACCGCTGGTTCCACGAGGTGCGCCTGCCCGTGGCCGACGCCGACGGCCGGGTCATCGGCCTGCTGCGCTCGGCGCGCGACATCACGGACATGAAGGAGGTCCAGGAGCAGCTCATCCACTCCCAGAAGATGGAGTCCGTCGGCAAGCTGGCGGGCGGCGTGGCCCATGAGATCAACACCCCCCTGGGCATCATTCTCGGCTACACCCAACTGCTGCAGGAGGATGCGCCCGAGGGCGGACAGCTCGCCTCGGACCTGGCGATCATCGAGAAGCAGGCCAAGGTCTGCCGCAAGATCGTGGCCGACCTGCTCGGCTTCTCGCGCCAGACCGAGAGCGCCAAGCTGCACATGTGCTTCAACAACTCCGTGCTCGAGGTCGTCAGCCTCGTGCAGCACGCCTTCTCCCTGGACAAGGTCGCCATCGTCACGGACATGGACGACCGCATGCCCATCATCTACGGTGATCCGGAGAAGCTCAAGCAGGTCTGGCTGAACCTTCTGGGCAACGCCCTGGACGCCATGCCCGAGGGCGGGGTGATCATGGTCCGCACGCATCTGGACACCCCGCGCATGCAGGTGACCCTGGAGGTCGTGGATTCGGGCCAGGGCATCCGGCGCGAGGATTTGCAGAAGATTTTCGATCCGTTTTACAGTACCAAACCCGTGGGGCAGGGCACCGGCCTGGGGCTGTCGGTTTCCTTCGGCATCATCGAGGACCACGACGGCTCCATCCGCGCGGCCAGCCCCGCGCCCGAGGATCTGCTGCGCAAGGCGCGCGAACGGGCGGGCATCCTCGAGGACGCGGTCTCGGGACCGGGGTCGATCCTCACCGTGGAACTGCCCCTTGACCACACGACCGAGGAAAACGAGCAGGCGTAAAACAGCGGGAGGGGACATGGCCCATATCATCGTTCTTGACGACGTGGTGGACGCGGGGGTGCTCATCAAGCGCATCATGGAGCGCAAGGGGCACGAGGTTTCCGTGTTCACGGAGGAGGAGGAGGCCATCCGTTTCGCCTCCAGGAACGCCGTGGATCTGGCCATCCTGGACATCAAGCTCAAGCGCATGACGGGCGTGCAGGTGCTCGAGGAGCTCAAGAAGGTCCGCCCGGAGATCAAGGCCATCATGCTCACGGGCTATCCCACCCTGGAGACGGCCCGCGAGTCCCTGCGCCTGGGGGCCAGCGAATACTGCGTCAAGCCCATCGACAAGGACGAGTTGGAGGAGAAGGTCGCCGAGGTCCTGGGGGGCTGATGCGCGCGCCGGTCCCCGCCTCCGTCCCGGTTCCCGTTCCCGCGGCCGTCCCGGCCGCCCGCCCGCGGCCCAGGAAACGCCCGTGTCCATAACCCAGCTCTTCCGCCACTGGACCTACCAGGTCTTTGCCCCGGGCGCGCTGCTGCGCTCCAAGTACAACGCCTTCAAGGAGCTCCTGGCCCACGACGAGGCCTGCCTGGAGCTCATCGCCGACCTCGAGGAGATCCACTACAACCGCGAACCCGCGGACTGGGCCCGCGTGGTCTATCTTACCGGGCTGCTGCGCGAGCGCGTGGTCCTGCTCGTGGCCCGGCTCACGGACATGAACCCCGTGCGCCACATGGGGTTGGGCGAATACCGTCGCAAGGTGGAGTTCTACGTGCAGATGGGCGTGGAACTGCCCGCGCCGGACGTGGCCCCGCCGCACGTGCTTTCCCTGGACGATCCCTCCCTGACGCCGGAGCTGGCCGGGGGCAAGGCCGCGAACCTGGCGCGCGCGGCGGCCGCCGCGCGCGGGGCCGGTGCGCCCGTGCCCGAAGGGTTCGTGATCACGGCCAACTGCTGCCAGTACGTCATGGAGTACAACGAGCTGCGCGACGAGCTGGACGAGCGGTTGGCGCGCGTGAACCTGGCCGAGCCCGAGGAGCTGGCCCGGCTCTGCGCCGAGATGCGCGCCCTGGTGCTGCGCGCCGAGCTGCCCGAGGCCGTGCGCGCCGGGGTGCGCGCTGCGGCGCGGGCCCTGGCCGGGGAGGAGAGGCTGCTGGCCGTGCGCTCCAGCGCCATCGCCGAGGACGGCGAGGCCTCCTTTGCCGGGCAGTACGCCAGCGAGCTCGGCGTGCCCGCGGACGGCGTGGAGCGCGCCTACCTGCGCGTGCTGGCGGCCAAGTATTCGGCCAAGGCCGTGACCTACCGCATCCTGCACGGGCTGGCCGATCTGGAGACGCCCATGGCCGCCCTGGTCATGCCGCTCATCGACGCGCGCGCCGCGGGCGTGGCCTACACGCGCGTGGCCGACGGGCCGGGCGGCGCTGCGGGGAACGGAGGGGGCGACCGGGCCGGGGAGCCCGTCCTGGCCGTGTACTCCGTGCCCGGCCTGGGCACCTCGCTGGTGGACGGGCGGATGCGGCCCGAGGTGCACCGCCTCACGCGCGACGACCCGCCCCGGCTCATCGAGCTTGCCGCGCGGCTGGGCGCCGGGGCCGACGCCCCGGTGGTGGAGGCTCCGCTGCTTTCCTCCATGGAGGCCAAGGCCGTGGCCCGCGCGGCCTGGGCCATGGAACGCGAGTTCGGCCGTCCGCAGGATGTGGAGTGGGCCGTGGCCCGCGACGGCGCGCTGCACGTGCTCCAGACGCGCACCCTGCAGTCCGAGCGCGCGGCGTCCGGGACCGTATCCGGACCCGGGCCCGGAACCCCGCCCGAACCGCCGGTCGGCGCGCGCGTGCTGCTCCAGGGGGCCGAACCGGCCTCGTCCGGCGTGGGCTGCGGGCTGGTGGTGCACGTGGATACGGTCATGGACGTGGGCAACATCGATCCCGACGCCGTGCTCGTGGTGCGCACGCTTTCGCCGTCCCTGGCGCGCGTGGTGCGCAAGGCCTCGGCCGTGGTCGCCGCGGCGGGCAGCCGCGCCAGCCACCTGGCCTCGGTGGCCCGCGAGTTCGGCCTGCCCGTGCTCATCGCCGGGGACGAGGTCTTTTCCGCCCTGGAGCCGGACTCCGTGGTCACGGTGGACGGGTGGCGCGGCGCGGTCTACGCCGGGCGCGTGGCCGCGCTGCTGGACGCGCGGCCGCGCCGCGAGGACCGCTCCCCCCTGGCGCGCCGGTTGGCCGGGGTCATGGAGCGCGTCAGCCGTCTGACCCTCACGGACCCCGGATCCCCGGACTTCGCGCCCGAGAAGTGGTTCTCCCTGCACGACGTGGTGCGCTATGCGCACGAAAAGGCCGTGGCCGAGATGTTCTCCCTGGTGGGGCGCGGCGGCCGGGGGCTGCGCGGCGCGCGCAGGCTCAGGAGCGAGCTGCCCATCGTGCTCTACCTCCTGGACCTTGAGGGCGGGCTCTTCGAGGACGCGGCGGACAAGGACGAGATCACGCCCAACGACATCAAGAGCCTGCCCATGTGGGCCCTGTGGTGGGGGCTTTCCAGCGAGGACGTGGCCTGGCCCAAGGACACCCTGCACCTGGATTGGGAGGCCTTCGACCGCGTCAGCGCGGGCATCTTCGACCACGAGTCGAGCCTCCTGGCCAGCTACGCCGTGACCAGCGAGAACTACCTGCACCTCATGGTCCGCTTCGGCTACCATTTCGCGGTGGTGGACGCGCTCTGCGGGCCGGACGTGGGCGCGAACTACGTGAACTTCCGCTTCATGGGCGGCGGGGCCGGGCCGGACGGCAGGCGGCTGCGGCTCTGCTTCGTGCGTCGCGCCCTGGAGGAGCAGGGCTTTTCCGCCTCCATCAAGGGCGACCTGCTGGACGCCTCCCTGGCGCGCGAGCACATGGACCACCTGCAGCGCAAGCTGGCCGTGCTCGGCTACCTGCTGGCGCGCACGCGGCTCATGGACATGCAGCTCAAGGACGAGGAGCAGCTTGAGGCCGAGGTGGGCGCGTTCCGCGCGGCCGTGGCCCGTTTCGCGCGCGGCGGGGGCGGCTAGATGGAGTTCGGCGCGTCCGCGCGCAAGCCCCTGGTCTGGGTCACGGACAACCTGGCCGTGGGCGCGGCGCCCCTTTCCCAGGCGCACATGGACCTGCTCCGCGCCGAGGGCATCGATGCGGTGCTCAACCTCTGCGCCGAATTTTGCGACCTGCACGACATCGAGCGCGACCAGGGCTTCGAGGTCTACCACATGCCCGTGTGGGACGAGGAGGCCCCGGACCTCAAGGAGATGGAGGCCGCGCTGGCCTGGCTGGACGAATGCCTCTACCTGGGCAAGCGCGTGCTGATCCACTGCCGCCACGGCATCGGCCGCACCGGCACGGTGCTCAACGCCTACTTCCTGCGCCGGGGCCTCGGGCACCGGGGCGCGGCCCGGGCCCTGAAGCGCCTCCGTTCCAAGCCCGCCAACTTCACCCAGTGGCGCACCGTGCGCCGCTACGGCAAGGCCAACGTGCGCCTGACCGTGCGCGAGCCGTCCCTGGAGACGCGCCGGTTGGTGGACCTGGCCCCGTTCCTGCGCGACTACGACCGGCTCGCGGCCTGGGCCGAGGACCTGGCGGGCATGGAGGCCGCCGCGGGCGGCCGCTGCGGCCGCGGCCACGACCGTTGCGCGCGCGTGCCCATCCAGCTCAGCCTGGCCGAGGCCGTGCACCTGCGCACCTGGGTGGACCAGCACCTGACCAGCGCCGAGCGCGAGGGCGTCATCGACCGCGCCGTGGAGACCGCGCGGAAGGAGCGCCGCGCCGCGGGCCGCGTGCGCGAGGAGCGGCTCGCCTCGGGGCGCCTGGACGCGGGCGGCGGCGAGGAGAGCTGTCTCTACGACGCGGGCGGCGTCTGCCCGCTGCACCGCGACGGCGGGTGCATGGTCTTCGAGGGCCGCCCCCTGCAGTGCCGCACCTGGGATTTGCCCGAGGAGGTCAAGGCGGACCTGTGGGAGAACGTGCTCGCCGCGGGGCTGGCGGACGTGTCCCAGGCCGTGTTCCTGGCCTTCGCCTCGCGGCCCGCGCCCGGCGACCTGCCGCACTTCGCCCTGTGCGACGTGGTCTCGGGCCGCTACGTGCAGTCCTTCTTTCATCTGCTCATGGCGCTGGAGTCCGACGACTGACGCGGCGCGGGTCGCGTCGGCATCGGACTGCCGCGGCGCGGCTGCGTTGCGCGGACGAAAAAGGCCGGGTCCCCGAAGGGGCCCGGCCTTTTCGCGCAGGTGCGCCCGGGGGCGCGCAGGGCCGCGGCGCGTTCCGCCTAGACGAAGCGCCGCCGCAGCATGCCGCAGAGGTAGTCGATGACCGTCACCGAGAGGATGACCATGATCATCATCGTGCAGACCTCGCGGTAGAGGTAGCCGTTGATCTTGTCGAACATCAGGAAGCCGATGCCGCCCGCGCCCACGAATCCGAGGATCGTGGCGCTGCGCACGTTGGATTCGAAGCGCAGCAGGGTGTAGCTGACGATCAGCGGCATGACCTGGGGGATGACCGAGAAGGCCATGATCTGCGCCGGGCCCGCGCCCGAGGCCGTGACCGCCTCCACCTGGCCGGGCTCGATCTGCTCGATGGCCTCGGAGAAGACCTTGCCCAGGATGCCGAAGGTGTGGATGGCCAGGGCCAGCACGCCCGCGTACGGCCCCAGGCCGATGACGGCCACGAAGATCAGGGCCATGACGAACTCGTTGAAGCCGCGGCAGAAGTCCAGCACGCGGCGCACGGCGAACTGGCCGAACCAGCGCACCATCCGCTGCCACGCGCCGTCGCCCTGGACCATGAGCTCCAGGGTGTTCTTGGCCGCGAACATGGACAGGGGAATGGCCACGATGAAGGCCAGGAGCGTGCCCCAGATGGCGATGGCCACGGTCTCCAACAGGGCGCGGGAGTAGTCCTTGAGGTGCGCGAGGGCCGTTTCCGGCGGGAAGTAGCCGCCGCTGCGCTCGTCGGTGATGCGCTCGTATTCCTGGCGCACCAGGGTCTTGCGCTCGGCCGGGTCCATGGCCGCCACGCGCTTGTCGGCCATCTCCCGGGCCCGGCGCTGGGCCTGCACGGTGTCCAGGGTCTCGCCCCGGGCCTCGTATTCGCGCTTGACCTCCTGGTAGGCCTCCTCGAAGGCGATGATCTCCGGGAACCGCCTGGCCTGTTCCATGGCCGCGTCGCGGTCGCTCTGCGAAAGGTGCCGGCCGAAGAGGTACTCGAAGGCATTCTGGCGTTTCTCGTAGAGCTTGAAGGGGTCGATGCCCGTCCAGACGTAGCTGGCGACGAGCACGGCCACGACCGCGGCCGCCAAGGCCCCCAGGGCGACCTTCCGCTGAAGCGTCGCCCTGGGAGTCACGTGTTCGAGGGTCAGTGCCTGGTTCATTACTTCTTGGCGAGCTGTTGCTTGAGGCGCTTCAGGTAGCGCACGATGTCGTAGGCCTTGTCGTTGGTGTGCACGTAGCCGCCGTTCTGCAGGATCTCCAGGGCCTCGGGGTCGTCGTTGATCTGCAGCAGGGCGCCGGCGATGGCGGCCTTGAGGCTTTCGGGCAGGTCCGGGCGCACGGCGATGGGCGCGCCGGGGATCATGTCCGAGGTCCAGATGACGTTGAAGTCGTCCTTGGACACGGAGCCCTTCTCGATCATGCGGTCCAGGTCGATGTTGTTGGTGGCCGCGACCTCGACGCCGCCGTTCTTCACGGCCAGGATGGACGCGCCGTGGGAGCCGGAGAAGCGCACTTCCTTGAAGTACTTCTCGGGATCGACCTTCATGTCGCGGGCGAAGAGCACGTTGGGCACCAGGAAGCCGGAGGTGGAGTTGGGATCGGTGAAGGCGAAGGTCTTGCCCTTGGCCGCGTCCATGCTGGTGATGCCGGAATCCTTGCGGGTGATGATGATGCCGGTGTAGCCGGGCTGGTGCTCCTTGTTCATCTCCAGGAGCACGGCCTCGGCGATGCCCTTGTCCGAGGCTTCGACGTAGCTCTTGGGGCCGTAGTAGGCGAGGTCGATGTGCTTGTTGCCCATGGCGGTGATGATGCCCGCGTAGTCGGAGGCGGTGAAGATCTCGACCTTCACGCCCAGGGCGCTCTCCAGCTTCTTGGCCAGGGGCTGGGCGCGCTTGGCGCTGTCCGCCGCGCCCTCGGTGGGAATGAAGCCGAGCTTGAGGGTGGAGGGCCAGTCCTTGGCCTGGGCCATGCCGGTCAGGGCGAAGGCCAGCACCAGGGCGCAGGCCGCGACAACCTTCAGGGATTTGCCGATCATCTTTGTCTCCTTTGCGAAACGATGGGGTTGGGGAACGATGCGGGCACGATGCCGCCTCAGGCCACGGAGAGTTCCTGCAGGGCCTCCCTGGCCTTGTCGCCGTAGATGCGGGACACCGTGTCGCGATCCAGGTCGCGGCAGGTGCCGTTGAAGATCAGCTCGCCCTTGGCCATGCCCAGGACGCGCTTGCCGTAGCGCTTGGCGAAGTCGATGTGGTGCAGGTTCACGAGCACCGGGATGTTGCGCTCCTCGTGGATGCTCTGGAGGATCTGCATCACGGTCTCGGCGCTGCGCGGGTCCAGGCTGGCGATGGGTTCGTCGGCCAGGAAGACCTCGGGCTCCTGGGCCAGGGCGCGGGCGATGGCCACGCGCTGCTGCTGGCCGCCGGAAAGGGCGTCGGCGCGGCGGAAGGCCAGGTCCTCGATGCCCACCTGGCGCAGGCACTCGAAGGCGAACTCCCGTTCGCGCCGGGGAAAGACGCGGGCCATGCTCAGTACGCCGCGCAGGGGCGAGGCGTTGAAGCGCAGCCGGCCCACGAGCACGTTCTCGATGACCGTCAGGCGGCGCACCAGGTGGAACTGCTGGAAGATCATGCCCACGCGGCGGCGGACCTGTTTGAGGTGCGTGCCGTTGACGCGGGTGATGTCCTCGCCGAAGAGGGTGAGGCGGCCGCTGGTGGGGCGCACCAGGCGGTTCAGGCAGCGCAGCAGGGTGGACTTGCCCGCGCCGGACAGGCCGATGACGACCACGAATTCGTTGTCGGCCACGTCCACGGACACGTCCTTGAGGGCCACGGTGCCGTTGGGATAGACCTTGCACAGGTCGCGGGCCTGCACGGCGTTTTTCGAGGGGCGTCTGGTCAAAGTCATGGTCCTCATGGGCTCTCTCCCGACCCGGTTGCGGGGCGCGCCGTCGGGCGCGTGCGGCTTCCGGCGGGCCGAGTCCGGAAGGCGGGAGCCCTGCCCCCGGCGTGTCTGCGGCGTGCGGGGCGCATTGCTCCAGATCAGGGTCCTACCCCCGAAGTGCAACGAATTCGTGATCGCTCTGTTACCGTTGGGTGATCTTCACGCCGCGCGCGCCCCGGCCCCCAGGCCGGGCCCGGCGCACAGGGTCTCCAGCACCACGGGCAGCCCCTCCACCCGGCGCACGCGGATCAGGTCCGCGCGCAACCCGGGCGCGATCTCGCCCCGGTCCGTCAGCCCCACGGCGCGCGCCGGGTTGCGCGAGACCGTGGCCACGGCGTCGGGCAGGGGGATCTCCAGCTCCTGGTGCAGCCGGAAGGCCGCGTGCAGGAGGCTCGCGGGCACGTAGTCCGAGGAGAGGATGTCCAGAAGCCCCTCGGCCGCCAGGTCCAGGGCCGCCACGTTGCCCGAGTGCGACCCGTCGCGGACCACGTTGGGCGCGCCCATGACGATGGCCATGGACTTTTCGCGCGCGCGGCGCGCGGCCGCCAGCGTGGTGGGAAACTCGCAGATGGCTACGCCCTCGCGCGCGGCCGCGTCCACGTGCTCGGGCCGGGTGTCGTCGTGGCTGGCCACGGGAATGGACGCCCGCGCGCACCAGGCCAGGATGCGCTCGCGGTTGGCCGCGGCGCAGGCCGCCTGCTGGGCCCGCAGGTCGCGGGCGAGCGTTTCGAACTCCTGGTCGGTCCAGGCGTGCTTGGAATAGTAGGTGCGGTAGGCCGCGAGGTCCGTGAACTGGCGCTGGCCCGGGGTGTGGTCCATGAGCGAGACCAGCCGCAGGTGCTCGTCGCACAGGTGCGGGGCGAGCATCTCCAGGACCTTGGGGTCCGGGTACTCGCAGCGCAGGTGCAGGAAGTGGTCGGCGCGCAGCACGCCCCCGGCCCGGGCGCGGCCGATGGCCTCGATGCTCAGGGCCATCATCTTCGCGCGCTTGGGGCCGTCGTGGTATTCGCCCAGGGACACGGCGTCGAGCACCGTGGTGATGCCCGCGGCGGTCATCTGGGTGTCGTGGGCCACCACCGAGGCCACGGGCGCGGGCCAGAACACGCCGGGCCGGGGTTCGAGCTGCTTTTCCAGGTTGTCGGTGTGCAGCTCGATCAGGCCCGGCAGGAGCAGGTCGCCCGCAAAGTCCACGGCCCCGGCCACGGCGCAGGGCCCGGCGGCCACGGCGGCCACCCGGCCGCCCGCGATCCGCACCGAGCCCTCCACCACCTCGTCCGCAAGGACCATGCGGGCGTTCCTGATGATCGTTTCCTTCAGCATGCTTCGTCCTTCGTTGCGCGGTGGCCCGTTCAGGCCGCCGCCTTGTAGGCGTCGAGATGGAAGAGCCGGTCCGCGACCGCGTCGCGGACCTCCTCGTCGTGAAAGATGCCCACCACGGCCGCGCCGCGCGCCTTGGCCTCGTGGATCAGGCGCACGACCTCGGCGCGGTTGGCCGCATCCAGCGAGGCCGTGGGCTCGTCGAGCAGCAGCACCGGGTAGTCCACGCAGAAGCCGCGTGCGATGTTCACGCGCTGCTGCTCGCCGCCGGAAAACGTGGCCGGCGGCAGGGACCACAGGGACCTGGGGATGTTCAGCCGCGCCAGGAGCGCGGCGGCCTTGTCCCGCGCGGCCTCGCGGTCGCCCGTGAGGGCCAGGAGCGGCTCGGCGACCACGTCCTGGGCGCTCACGCGCGGCACCACGCGCAGGAACTGGCTCACGTAGCCCAGGGTGCGGCGGCGGATCTCCAGGATTTCGCGCGGCTGGGCCGAGACCATGTCCGTGTGCGCGCCGTCGTGGTACACGGCGATGGTTCCGGCCTGGGGCCGGTAGTTGCCGTAGAGGCAGCAGAGCAGCGAGGACTTGCCCGCGCCGGACGCTCCGGCCAGGGCCACGCACTCGCCCGAGGCCGCGTCGAAGCGCAGGTTGTGGAACACCGGGATCTGCGCGCCGTGCTGCGTATGCAGGGTGAAGGTCTTGTACAGGCCGCGTACCGAAAGCATGGTCGCCATGGTCGTTCTCCTCATGATGTGCCGGGCCGCCTCAGGCGTGCAGGATCGAGGACACGAGCAACTGCGTGTAGGGGTGCTGCGGGTCGTCGAGCACCTGGTCCGTGAGGCCGCTTTCCACCACCTTGCCCCGGCGCATGACCATGAGCCGGTGCGCCAGGAGCCGGGCCACGGCCAGGTCGTGGGTGACGATGACCACGGAGAGCCCCAGCCGGGAGACGAGGTTGCGCAGCAGGTCCAGCAGCCGGGCCTGCACGGAGACGTCCAGGCCGCCCGTGGGCTCGTCCATGAACAACAGGCGCGGGCCCGTGGCCAGGTTGGCCGCGATCTGCAGCCGCTGCTGCATGCCGCCGGAAAAGGTGCGCGGCAGGTGGTCGATGCGCGTCGCGTCGATCTCCACCTCGCGCAGCCAGCGCAGGGCCTCGGCGCGGATCGTCCCGTAGTTGCGCGCGCCCACGGCCATGAGCCGCTCGCCGATGTTGCCGCCCGCGGACACGGCCAGGCGCAGGCCGTCGCGCGGGTTCTGGTGCACCACGCCCCATTCCGTGCGCAGCAGGTTGCGGCGCACGGGCTCGGGCGCGCGGTGCACGTCCACCACGCCGAACCGTTCGGACTCGTAGGCCACCTGGCCCGAGCTGGGCGCCATGCGCCCGCTCAGGCAGCCGAGCAGGGTGGACTTGCCCGAGCCGGACTCGCCCACGATGCCCATGACCTCGCCGGGCCACAGGGCGAAGGTCACGTCGCGGCACCCGAGCATGTCGCCGTAGTATTTGGTCAGGCCGCTGACGTTGAGCAGCGGGGCCGGGCCGGGCGCGGGCCCGGCAAAGGGCGCGGGCGTTTCGCGGAATGCGGCGGCGGTCGCCGCCGCGTGCAGGCTCGTCTCCATGGTCCTCGTCCTCATTCGGCGGCCGTGCGGTCCGCCAGTTCCTTCAGGTCCCGGCGCGCGGCCATGGGGCCGACGTGGCCCGCGGCGCGGCGCGCGGCGCAGTGGTCCGTGTCCGAGCAGACGAACATCCGCCCGCCCGCGTCGTCGAGGATGACCTCGTCCAGGTAGCTGTCCGTGGCCCCGCACAGGCCGCAGCACTCGTCCCACTTCTCCACCTCGAAGGGGTGGTCCTCGAAGTCCAGGCTGCGCACCTCGGTGTAGGGCGGCACGGCGTAGATGCGCTTTTCGCGGCCCGCGCCGAAGAGGTGCAGGGCCGGGCTCCGGTCCAGCTTGGGGTTGTCGAATTTGGGGATCGGCGAGGGGCTCATGACGTAGCGGCCGTTGACCAGCACCGGATACATGAAGTTGGTGGCGATGCGGCCATGGCGCGCGATGTCCTCGTAGAGGCGCACGTGCATCACGCCGTATTCCTCCAGGGCGTGCATGGTCCGCGTCTCGGACTCGCGCGGCTCCATCCAGCGCAGCGGCTCGGGGATGGGCACCTGGTAGACCATGATCTGGTCCTCGGTGAGCGGGGTCTCGGGAATGCGGTGGCGCGTCTGGATGACGCTGGCCTCGGCCGTGGATTCCGTGGTGCGCACGCCGGTGGTGCGCACGAAGAACTTGCGGATGGAGACCGCGTTGGTGGTGTCGTCCGCGCCCTGGTCGATGACCTTGAAGACGTCGTCCGGGCCCAGGATGGAGGCCGAGAGCTGGATGCCGCCCGTGCCCCAGCCGTAGGGCATGGGCATCTCGCGCCCGGCGAAGGGCACCTGGTAGCCGGGCACGGCCACGGCCTTGAGCACGGCGCGGCGGATCATCCGCTTGGTCTGTTCGTCCAGGTAGGCGTAGTTGTACTGCGCGTCGCGTTCCGGCGCGGCCTGGGCCGTGGTCTGGGCCGCGTTTTGGGACGCGGTCGAAATCCGGGCCCCGGCATCGGTCGCGGCCCTGTCCACAGTCGCGGCGGGCTTTTCGGCAAGGAACGCGGCGGCGCCCGGCATCATGGCATCGTCCAGAAGGGCATCGTCCAGAAGGGCATCGTCCAGAAGACTCATCGCGCGTCTCCGTCGTTGAAGGTGTCCGCGTCGGCGGCGTCGGCGGTTCCGGAGTCCTTTCCGGCCGCCTCCCGGCGCGCGATCTCCGCGCGCATGGCGCGGACCATCACGAGGTCGGCCTGGAAGTCCACGTAGTGCGGGAGCTTGAGGTGCTGCACGAAGCCCGAGGCCTCCACGTTGTCCGAGTGGTAGAGCACGAACTCCTCGTCGCGCGAGGGCGCGTCCAGCTCCTCGCCCAGCTCGCGGGCCATGAGCGCGCGGTCCACCAGGGCCATGGCCATGGCCTTGCGCTCGCAGAATCCGAAGGTCAGGCCGTAGCCGCGCGTGAAGCGCGGCGGCTCGGTCTTGGAGCCCTTGAAGGCGTTGACCATCTCGCACTCGGTCACGGTCACGTCGCCGATCTCCACCTCGAAACCCAGTTCCTCCGGCGCGATGGCCACGGCGAGTTCGCCCATGCGGATTTCCCCGGCAAAGGGGTGGTTGTCGCCGAAGCCGCGCTGGGTGGAGTAGCCCAGGGCCAGGAGAAAGCCCTCGTCGCCGCGCGCCAGGTTCTGCAAGCGCACGTCGCGCGCGGCCGGAAAGCCCAGGGGGTCGCGCGTCAGGTCGCCCACGGCGCGGCCGTCCTCGGGCCGCTCCTCGAAGACCAGCCCCTGGCGCGCCAGGATGTCCATGACCCGGGGCGGCGCGGCGGCCTCGTCGGCGTCGTCGTTCTCGTCCCGGACATGGGGCGCGTTCGTCGCCGGTGCCGTGGCCGGTGGCCCGTCCAGCGGATGGCCGTCGCGGCCCGCGCCCGTCAGGGTGAAGTCCAGGAGCCGGTGCGTGTAGTCGAAGGTCGGGCCGAGCACTTGGCCGCCGGGGATGTCCTTGAAGGTGGCCGAGACGCGGCGGCGCACGCGCATGGACGCGGTGTCGATGGGCGTGGACACGGCCAGGCGCGGCAGGGTGGTGCGGAAGGCGCGCAGCAGGAACACGGCCTCGACCAGGTCGCCGCGCGCCTGCTTCACGGCCAGGGCGGCCAGGTCGCGGTCGTAGAGCGAGCCCTCGGTCATGACGCGGTCCACGGCCAGGGAAAGCTGTTCGGCGATCTGCTCCACGCCGATCTCGGGCACGTCCGGCGCGCCCCTGCGTTCGGCATCCAGCAGGCGGTGGGCGTTGTCGATGGCGCGCTCCCCGCCCTTCACGGCGACGTACATGCCTACACCTCCACCCGGACGGACCGGGGCAGGGCCGCGATCTCGTCCTCGGAACAGAGGATCGCGTCGTAGCCCAGGGGAAAACGGGAATGGTTGTCCATGAACGCGGGCCAGAACCCGGGCGACAGGCCGTCCACGCCGAGCACGGTTTCGCCGTTCACGCCCGGTCCGGTGAGGCGCACGCCCGACGCGGTGTCGAAGCCCGTCACCTGGAGGACCAGGGTGGCCGAGCGCTCCGGGTATTCCTGGTGTCCGGCGGCGAAGCCGTCGAGTTCCGGCAGCCTGCGGCCGTCGGCCACCAGGGCGAAGGCCGCCCGGCCCGGCTCGCGCACGATGGGGCAGCCGCAGTGGAAGCGCAGGTAGGTGCACAGCTCGGGCGTGGCCGCGTCGCCCAGCCACACGGGCGTGTCCATGTCCGCCAGGGTCAGGAACACGGCCGCGGCCGCCGGGGTCAGCGGCGCGGGCGGCGCCAGGCGGCGGCCCAGGGTGGCGATGGTGCCCGGCCGGGACATGGTCAGCAGCAGGGCGCGGAACACGGCCTGGCAGTCCATGACCGGGTTGGCCATGCCCGGGCGGATGTCGTGCGCGAACTCCTGGCCCGAACGGCCGGGGCCGCTCGGGTGGTTATGGACAAGGGCGCTGCTCATTTTTCCTCCGCATCCTCGCCGCGCACCAGGGTGAAGAAGTTCACCCGCGTGGCGTCGGTCCGTTGCTGCCTGCGGCGCGCGCGCTCGGCCTGCTCCAGCTCCAGCTCGCGCACCAGGGTGTCCAGAAGGCGGGGTCCCAGGGCCGGAACCTGGAGCAGGGCGTCGAAGAGCGCGGCCAGCTCGGCGTGGGCCTTGTCACGGCCCGCCACGTAGGCGTGGCCGATGACCGGGCCCGGGGCGGGCGTCGGCCCAGGAGCGCCGGGACCCGATGCCTCGGGACCGGCGACGGCGGCGCCGTGCCGTTGGGGCGCGCCGTTCGGTTCGAGCCCGGCCGCCAGTTCGGGCGCGTTTTCGAGCCGGATGGAACAGCGCGTCATGGTCATCTCGCCCAGATTGAAGCGCACGCCCGCGCCCCCGGCGCGGCCGCGGACCATGACCATGCCCACCTCGGGCTCGCGCAGGAACGCATAGCGCGGGCGGCGTTCGAGCCCGCGCGCGGCGTCGCGCAGCGCGGCCGCGTCGGCGCGCGCCAGCACGCCCATCCAGCGCCTGCGGGCGTTGATGGAATCGCCGCTGGCGGCCGCGCTGTCGGAAATCGCGCCGCCTGGAATCGTGCCGTCGGGAACCGCGCCTTTCGGGGCGGCCCCGATGCGCGCGTGTGGCATTTGCGTGACATTTGAAGCGGTCATCTAGACATCCCCATGGGTCTGGTGTCCTGTGCTGCGAGGTCCGCCGCCCGCTCGCGCGATGCGGCACGACCTGGTCCGGTTGGACCGGTTGGACCGGCCGGGACCGATCGGACTGGCCAGACCGGCCGGGCCGGTTGATCCGATCGGACCGGCCGGGCACGACGGCGCGCGGCGCGCGCGGAAAAAGAGAGGAGGCATATGCTCACGAGAGGCAAGGGAGTGGCCCTGTGGCGGCAGATTCGCGAGGTGGTCCAGGAGGAGATCGGCAAGGGCGTGTACCGCCCCGGCGACCGGCTGCCCTCGGAAAACGAGCTGGCGCGGCGCTTTTCCGTGAATCGCCACACCATCCGCCGGGCCCTGGAGGAACTGGAGCGCACCGGCGTGCTGCGCGTGGAGCAGGGGCGCGGCTCCTTCGTGCGCGAGCCGGTCATCAACTATCCGGTCAAGCGCCGCACGCGCTTCAGCGAAAACCTCGCGGGCCAGCGCCGCGTCCCGGGCAACGTGCCCCTGCAGGCCGTGGAGGCGGCGGCCGACGACGTGGTGGCCGAGGCCCTGGGCCTTGCGCCGGGCGACACGGTCATCCGCCTCACGGCCGCGGGCGAGGCCGACGGACGGCGCATCAGCTACGCCAATTCCTTCTTTCCGCGCCGCCGTTTTCCGGACATGGCCCGCCTCTTCCGCGAGACCGGCTCCGTGAGCAAGGCCCTGGCCCACTTCGGCGTGCGCGACTACAGCCGCAAGTCCACGCGCATCGTCGCGCGCATGCCCACGGCCGAGGAGGCCCGCGTGCTGGATCAGCCGCGCACCCGCCCGGTGCTGGTCACCGAGAGCGTGAACGTGGACCCCGCGGGGGTGCCCGTGGAGTTCGGGGTCTGCCTGTTCGCCAGCGACTGGGTGCAGATTCTCGTGGAGCCGTCGGAATAGGGCCATGATCGTGCCGGGTTCGGGTTTGCGGGGCGGGCCGGGATCGCGCCCGGCGCTCTGCGGCGCACCGCGCGCCGGTGTGCCCCGCGTCGCAGCCAGCAATAGGCCAAGCGCGTTCCCCTGGCTCTAGACAAGTAGCCAACTTGTACATAAAATTGTTTGATTTCAATGAATTGTAACATCGCCGTCACCTTTGTCACCAATTTGCCGCCGCGCCGCGCTTTCCGCGCCCCGCCGACCGGATAGATTTCGGCCCATGAACGGACCGTATCCCTATGCGCCGGACAGGCTCGGCCCCGTGCCCCAGGTGCACCCCACGGCGCGGGTCGAACGCTCGCGCCTGGGGGCCTGGACCCAGGTGGACGAGGATTGTCTGGTGCTCGAAAGCGATTTGGGCGACTATTCCTACCTGTGCCGCGGCTGCGACGTGGCCCATGCGGACCTGGGCCGCTTCGTGAACGTGGCCTCCTTCGTGCGCATCGGGCCCACGGACCACCCCATGTGGCGCGTCACCCAGCACCACTTCACCTACCGCAGCGCCAAGTACGGCTTCGGGCCGGACGACGCGGAGATCTTCGACTGGCGGCGGGAACGCCGCTGCGAGATCGGCTGCGACGCCTGGCTGGGGCACGCGGCCATCGTCATGCCCGGGGTGCGCGTGGGCCACGGCGTGGTGGTCGGCTCGGGCGCGGTGGTCACGCGCGACGTGGACGACTACGCCGTGGTCGCGGGCGTGCCCGCGCGCGTGGTGCGCGCGCGCTTTCCCGAGGACGTGGCCCGGCGGCTGGTGGCCCTGGCCTGGTGGGACTGGCCCCACGAGCGCATCGGCGCGGCCCTGGAGGATTTCCGGAGTCTTGCGGTGGAGGCCTTTCTGGAGCGCTACGAGAACGGAGCGGGAGCATGAGCGAGACGGTGTTCCGCAACGGGCGGCTGGTGCTGCGCGACGGCGTGGCCGCCGGGCGGCTGTGCGTGCGCCGCGGGCGCATCGCGGACGTGGAGGCCAACGGCGGCGCGTGCCGGGCCGCGGTCCGCGCGCCGGGACCGGCCGGAACCCCCGGCAACGGCGCGGTGGTGGACCTGGAGGGCGATTTTCTGCTGCCCGGGCTGGTGGAGCTGCACACGGACAACCTGGAGAGCCACCTCATGCCCCGGCCGGGCGTGGTCTGGCCGTCGAGTCTGGCCGCGCTGCTCTCCCACGACGCGCAGATCGCCGGGGCGGGCATCACCACGGTGCTCGATTCCCTGTGCGTGGGCGAGCCGCTGCACGGGTCGCAGCGCAAGGCGCTGCTGGCCATGGCCCTGGATGGTCTGGATGCCCTGGATCGGGCCGACGCGGCCGACGCCGCGCACGCTGGGACGGACGGTGGGGTTTCTGCCGGGACGAACGGCGCGAGCCTGCTGCGCAGCGAGCACCTCCTGCACCTGCGCTG
This sequence comes from Desulfovibrionaceae bacterium, assembly GCA_015709205.1. Taxonomy (GTDB): domain Bacteria; phylum Desulfobacterota; class Desulfovibrionia; order Desulfovibrionales; family Desulfovibrionaceae; genus JACCQO01. Next base: position 10,667 of record JACCQO010000001.1, on the reverse strand, counting down.
CGAGGTGGCTGACCCGGACGCCCCGGAAATCCTCGCCGACCATCTGGCCCACCCGCGCCTGACCCTGGTTTCGGTCATGGACCACACCCCGGGCCAGCGCCAGTGGACCGACCTGGACAAGTACCGCGTCTTTCACCGCCGCCAGGCCGGGGACGCGGCCTTCGACCGGGCCATCGACGAGCACCGCGCCCGGCACGAGCGCCACGCCGAGGAGAACCGCGCCGCCATCCTGGGGTTGTGCCGCGAACGCGGCCTGCGCACGGCCAGCCACGACGACACCCTGCCCGAGCACGTGCGCCAGGCGTGCGCGGAGGGCATCGCGGTGTCCGAGTTTCCCACCACCCTGGAGGCGGCGCGCGCCGCGCACCAGGGCGGCATGCGCGTGGTCATGGGCGCGCCCAACGTGGTGCGCTCGGGTTCGCACTCGGGCAACGTCTCGGCGCGCGAACTGGCCCGGGCCGGATTCCTGGACGTGCTTTCCTCGGACTACCTGCCCGCGTCCCTGCTCTGCGCGGCCTTCGATCTGGCGCGCGAGCCGGGCGTGGAGCTGCACGAGGCCGTGGCCATGGTCACGGCCGTCCCGGCGCGGGCCGTGGGGCTCGCGGACCGGGGCGAGCTGGCCGTGGGGCAGCGCGCGGACCTGGTGCGCGTGCGCATGGTCGAGGACCTGCCCGTGGTGCGCGGGGTCTGGCGCGCGGGCCGGAGGGTCTGCTGATGGGCCCGCGCTACGCCGTGTACTACGCCCCGCCCAGGCGCAGCCCCCTGGCCGTGTTCGGCGGCCGCTGGCTGGGCTACGACGTGGAGACCGGGCTGGACATGGTGCCCCTGTCCGTGCCGGGCTTTTCCGTGGCCGAGGTGGCGCACCTCACGCGCTCGCCCCGGCGCTACGGGTTCCACGCCACGCTCAAGCCGCCCTTTGCCCTGGCCCCGGGCAAGGACGAGGACGCGCTCCTGGATTTCGCCGCCTTCTTCACCGCCGGGTTGCAGCCCTTCACGCTCTCCGGGCTGGAGGCGACCGAGGTGGGCTCGTTCCTGGCCCTGTGCACGCCCGTGCAGCACGAGGCCGCGCACCTGGCCGAGCAGTGCCTGCGCGCCTTCGAGCCCTTTCGCGCCGAGCCCTCCATCGCCGAAACCGAACGCCGCCGCGCCCGGGGGCTCACGCCGCGCCAGGAACAGTACCTGGCCCAGTGGGGCTACCCCTACGTGCTCCGGGAATACCTCTTTCATCTCACGCTCACCGGCACCGTGCCGGACCGCCGTCTGCGTCGCCGCCTGCTCAAGACGCTGCGCGAACTGACCGCGCCGCTCACCGGGCCGGACCTGCTCGTGCGCGAGCTGTGCATCTTTCGCCAGGTGGACCGGGATTCGCCCTTCGTGCTCGCGCGGCGGCTGCCCTTCGGCGGGGAGACCTGGGTGTGAGCGGCAGGTTGGTCTACGTCGTCGGCCCCTCGGGCGCGGGCAAGGACAGCGTGATGGCCTGGGCCCGGGAGCGCTGTGCGCCGGGCGCGGGCGGCCCGCCCGTGCTCTTCGCGCACCGATACATCACGCGGGCCGCGACCGCAGGCGGCGAGAACCACGTGGCCCTGAGCCAGGCGGAGTTCCAGGCCCGGCTGGACGCGGGCCTCTTTGCCCTGCACTGGGACAGCCACGGGCTGCGCTACGGCGTGGGGTGCGAGATCGATCTCTGGCTCGCGGCCGGGTGCACCGTGGTGGTCAACGGCTCGCGCGCCTACCTGGACACGGCCGTGCGCCGCTACGAAGGGCTGGAGCCCGTGCTCGTGCACGTGGCCGACGCGGTGCTTCGCGAGCGGCTGCGCGCGCGCGGCCGCGAGGACGAGGACGAGATCGAGCGACGCCTGGAGCGCGGGCGCGGATTGGCCGCCTGCGCGCATCCGCGCCTGGCGCTGGTGGACAACGGCGCGGAACTGGCCCGGGCCGGGCGCGCCCTGCTGGACATTCTCACGGGCCGCGCCGGGTGGGCCGGGCAGGGCCGGATGGGCAAGGCCGGGTAGGCCGGGCCTGTCGGGTCGGGCCGATCAGGGCGGGCCGATCAGGGCGGGCCGAAAGCCCCGGTGCGATGCCATCACAGACACTCCGACCGCAACGAGGGACGCGATCATGAATACGCAGAGGACGGGTGACAGACCGGACGGCCGCGCGGCCGTGCGCGCCGCGGAGCTGGCCGCGGAACGGGCCGCGGGCCGCGACGCCGGACGTTGGGTCGCGGGCGTGCCCGAGGCGGTGGCCGCCGTGCTTTTCGACTGCGACGGCGTGCTCATCGAATCCTGGGATTCGACCATGCGCTACTTCAACCGCGTGCGCGAGGAGCTGGGCATGGGGGCCATGGGCGCGGCCGACGAGGAATACGCCTTTGCGCACACCGTGGAGGAGTCCCTGCGGCGCATGGTGCCGCAGGAACTGCTGCCGCGCCTTCCGGCCGCGCGCGAGCGGGTCTCCTTCCGCGAGATCCTGCCCCTGGTGCGGCCCCAGGAGGCCATCGAGGACTTTCTGGCCGAGCTGCGCGCATCCGGCCGCCGGATGGGCGTGGTGACCAACGGCGGGGCGGAGCAGTTCATGATCCTGGAGCACGTGGGGCTCTTGCGCTTTTTCGAGCGCATGGTCACGGCCGACGACGTGGCCGAGGGCAAGCCCTCGCCCGAGGGCGTGCTGCTGCTCCTGGAGCGCTTCGGCGCGAGCCCGGAGCGCGCCCTGTTCCTGGGCGATTCGGATCTGGACATGCTCACGGCCGAGCGCGCCGGGGTGCCGTTCTGGGCCTACCGCAACCCCAGGCTGCGGGCCGAGCGCCACGTGGCGTCCTTTCATGAGCTCCTTGCCTGACGGCCGGTCAAGACCCCCTTGCCTGACGGCGGCCATGCCGTGCGCGCCTGACGGCGTTCCCGAACTTCTCCGCGCCTGACGGCGTTCGTTTCGGCGCGCCCGACGGCCCGGTTCACGGGCCGTCGGGCGGCCCGTCTTCCCCCCATTCCTTTTCCTTCCGCCGCGCTCCGTGCGCCTTCCGTTCTCTTTGGTCCCTCCGCGAGGGGGTCGACAAGCGCGGCGATTTCTGTACCCTGGAGGCGCAAGGACCGCACCGGCGGCCCCGGCGCGCGCCGGACGGCCGCACGGGCAGGGAAGGAGGTACAATGAGTGCAATGATCGCATCCGCCTGGACCTGGATCACGGGCCCGGGCGTACGCATCGTGCTGCTGCTCGCCGCGGCCTGGGTGGCCGCGCGCATCCTGTCGGCCGTGGCGGGGCGCTTTTTCGAGCGGCTGGCGCGCCACCGGGACGAGGAATACGCCAAGCGCATGCTCACGCTCTCCTCGGTCACGCGCATCACCATCGTGGCCGCGCTGGGCACCGTGGCGATCTTCGGCGCGCTCTCGGAGATGGGCGTGGCCATCGGCCCCATGCTCACGGCCGCGGGCGTGGTCGGCATCGCCGTGGGCTTCGGCGCCCAGCAGCTCGTGCAGGACGTGATCAACGGCTTCTTTCTGCTGCTCGACGACCAGATCCGCGTGGGCGACGTGGTCAAGATCGGCGACCGCGGCGGGCTGGTGGAGAAGATCAACCTGCGCATCACCGTGCTGCGCGACCTGGAAGGCAACGTGCACTTCATCCGCAACGGCCAGATCGGCATCGTCACGAACATGACCAAGGAGTATTCGCGCTACGTCTTCGACGTGGGTGTGGCCTACCGCGAGGACGTGGACCGGGTCATGGAGGTCATGCACGAGGTGCACGAGGAGCTGCGCGCGGACGGGCATTTCGGCGCGCTGATCCTGGAGCCGCTGGAGATGCTCGGCCTGGACCGTTTCGAGGACTCGGCCGTGATCGTGCGCGCGCGCACCAAGACCAAGGCCCTGAGCCAGTGGGAGGTGGCCCGGGAATACAACCGCCGTCTCAAGCGCCGCTTCGACGAGCTGTCCATCGAGATTCCCTTCCCGCACCGCACCGTGTACATGGGCCAGGACCGCGAGGGCCAAGCCCCCCCCGTGCGCGTGCGCATGGAGCGGGAGGGCGGACCGGTCAATCCCGTCATGGCGGAGCACGGAGCGCCCGGAGCGAACATGGCGAAGAAGGCGAAAAAGGCCGCCGGGCCCGCCGGACCCGCGCCCGAAGACACCCTGGACTGAGCGGGACGCCGGGGACTGAGGGCCGCGCGTGTCTAGCGCACGCGCGTCACGCGGCCGCCCGTGATGTGCACCAGCAGTTCCGGCGTGAGCTCGAAGAGCGTGCGCGGCGTGCCCGCCGCGGCCCAGATGCGCCCGAGGTCCATGAGGTCGCGGTCGATGAGCGTGGGCAGCGGCGTGGCGTGGCCCAGGGGCGGCACCCCGCCGATGGCGTAGCCCGTGCGCTCGCGCACGAATTCCGGATCGGCCATGGCCAGGGGCTCGCCCGCGGCCTCGGCCAACAGCTTGGTGTCCACCCGGCCCGCGCCGCTGGCCACCACCAGAAGTCCCTCTCCGGACTCCTTCCCCTTGAATATCAACGACTTTGCGATGTTGGCGATGTCGCACCCCACGGCGGCGGCTGCGTCCGCGGCCGTGCGCGTGGAGGAAGGCATCTCCACGACCGTGAGCCGCGCACCAGCGGCCTCCAGGGCCTGTTGCACGCGCGCCGCGCTCTTGGGCAGGGCGGGGGAGGGGACGTCGCCGGAGGTGGGCTGGGAGGGGTGTTGCATCGATGTGTCTCCGTGGAGGGCTGCGGGATTTCGGAAAAGGGAACGGGAAATTATCGTCTATAATTGCGCAATTGTCCCGGAAGGGATAGACGGATGCATAGTCCAGGAAAACCCGGGCCGCAAGGCCCGGGCCATGGCGAAGACGATTTTTCCACGGTCAAGGGGTGGGATGAAAAAGAAAATCCTGTTTGTGGACGACGACCGGCCCGTGCTCGACGGCTTCCGGCTCATGCTCCGCTCGCGGCGCAAGGAGTGGGAACTGTCCTTTGCCCAGAGCGGCGAGGAGGCGTTGGAACTGCTTGCGGAACAGCCCGCGGACCGGCCCGTGGACGTGATCGTGGCCGACCTGCGCATGCGTGGCATGGGCGGCGCCGTGCTCCTGGAGCAGGTCCAGGAGCGCTGGCCCGGCACCCTGCGCGTGGTGCTCTCCGGCTACTCGGACATGGCCGCGACCCTCAAGGTGGTCCGCGCCGCACACCAGTTCCTGGCCAAGCCCTGCTCCTCCGAGGAACTGACCGGCGTGCTCGCGCGCATCCTGAACCTGCGCGGACTGCTCGTGGACAGGCAGGTACTGCGCCACGTGGGCAGGCTCGGGGCCCTGCCCGCGCTGCCTGACGTCTACGTGAGCATCATGGAGGAACTGGCCTCGCCCGAACCGGCCATGGACCGCCTCGGCGCGATCGTCTCCCGCGACCCCGGGGTCTCGGCCTCGCTGCTCAAGCTGGTCAATTCGGCCTTCTTCGGCCTGTTCGGCACGGTCACCAACCCGGCCCGGGCGGTCATGCTCCTGGGCACCGAGACCCTCAAGGGCGTGGTCCTGGGCGCGCACCTGCTCTCCCGGTTCTCGGACGAGCGCTACGTGGGCTATTCCCTGGAGCGCGTGGGCGCGCACAGCTACCGCTGCGGCGGCTACGCCCGGGCCCTGGCCGCCACGGAATCCAAGGACAAGGGCTTCCTGGAGCGCTGCATGCTCGCCGGACTCCTGCACGACGTGGGCAAGCTGCTCCTGGCCCAGGACCTCTGGGCCGACTACATGCCCGTGATCGAGGCCGTGCGCGAGCGGGGGCGGCCGCTCTTCGAGCTGGAGCGCGAGATGCTCGGCGTAGATCACGCCGTGCTCGGGGCCTACCTGCTCGGGGTCTGGGGCATGGCCGAAGAGACCGTCCAGGCCGTGCTCGCGCACCACGACCTTTCCCGGGACCCGGGCCGGGGCTTCACCCCGGCCGTGTGCGCCCACGCGGCCAACGCCCTGGACCACGAACTGAACGTCTTTTCCGACGAGCGCACCGTCTTTCCCATGGACATTGAGGCCTTGCGCGCGCGCGGCCTGGACGCGCGCGTGGACGCCTGGCGGGGAGCCTGCTGCCCGGGCGCCGAGGAGGCGGACTTCTAGCGCCGGATCGGGGAACCCGTTGCAACGGAAAACGCCGGTCCGGGGCATCCCGGACCGGCGTTTCGTTTTCCGGTCGGCCGTTGCGCGCGATCAGCAGGCGGGCAGGGGGGTGATCTCCACCAGGAGCTCGCCTTCCTTGACCGGGACCATCTTGCGGTCGTTGGTGTAGTCCGCGTTCTTGAGCACGCGGGCCACGGTGCCGGAGATGGGCGCGAGCACGGCCTTTTCCTGCTTCATGATCGAGAGGTTGAATATCTCCTCGCCGCGCGTGACCTTCTGGCCCTGCTTGACGTGCATGATCCACAGGTCGCCGTTGGAGGGCGCGGCCACGTGGCCGGGGTTGGACGGGTCGGCCATCTCCAGCGCGCCCACGGCGTGGCCCTTGCGCTCGGCCACCTTGACCTGGTGCTGCACGATCTCGTGGTCCAACTCGAAGTGCACGGTGCACATGCCCTCGTCGTCGGGCGCGGTCACGTCCAGGAAGAGGAACTGGTGCGGCTTGCCGTGGTCGTCCGTGAACGAGGCCGACGCGCCGCGCTCCAGCCCCTCGAACCACACGTCCAGGGGCAGGTTGTTGGGATCGCCGTACCGCTCGGTCTGGTCGATGCACTTGAGCGCGTCGCCCGGGTGGTTGAGGTACATGAGCAGTTCGTCGTCGTGCGGCTGGCGATTCAGCTTGGCCGCCAGGTCCGCGCGTTCGGACTCCACGTCCACGTCTTCCAGCGAGGCCAGGGGCGACTCCTCGGTGCGGTTGGCTATGGCCTCCTCCCAGCCCTCGCCGAAGGCGGATTGGTAGACCCAGTCGGGCGGGAAGCCCAGGGGGAGGCGGCCGAACCTGCCGAGCAGCAGGTTGCGGAAGGCGTCGTTGCAGTCGCGGTACAGGGTCAGGCGGGCCTGCTTCTCCAGGTCCGTGAACTGCTCCTCGGGCACGGTGTTGACCATGTCGAGGATGGTCAGCAACTTGCGCACCGCCACCTCGCCGCCGCGCTTGTAGGCGCCGGTCACGGCCAGGAAGGAGGTGTTCCAGGTGATCTGGGAGCCGGGTGTCACGTCGTGGTAGCGCACGATCCGGCGCACGCCGCCCAGGAACTTGAGCATGTAGGGCAGCAGGTGGATGTAGCCCTGCTTCATGGCCCCTTCCTGGGACGAGGATGTGGCCCCGCCGGGCATGGCGTGGCTGACCACCTCGTAGTCCGTGCCCTGGAAGTAGGGGCCGCAGTAGCGGTCGTACCAGGGCATGATCTGCTTGAGCACGAAGGAGCAGGTCGAGATCATCTCCGTGTCCAGGGTGTTGGTCAGGCCGGCCGTGTTCTTGATGTGCGCGGCCACGGACAGGACCTCGCCCTGGCCGTAGGAGCGCACCGCCGGGCCGAGGCAGGTGTCCACGATGTGCACGCCCGCGTGGGCCGCGGCGGCCAGGGCCGGGGCAAAGAGGCCGTCCGTGCCGTGGCGGTGGTAGTGCATGCACAGCTCCGGCCAGCGCTCGCGGAAGGAGCGGACCAGGTTCTCCACGAAGTCGGGCGGACACACGCCGGCCATGTCCTTGAGCCCGAGGATCACGTGGCGCTGGGCCTCGTCCGCGGAACAGCCGAGGATATCTCCGCACATCCCGAGCATCCGCTCGGCCACGCCCATGTAGTGCTCGGCGTCGAAGCCCTTGGCGTAGGAGATGGACAGGGCGGGCTCGAAGATGCGGTCGCTCTCGCCGAGCACGCCCTCGGCGATGGGGCGCATGTTCTCGACGTGGTTGAGGAAGTCGAAGCAGCGGATCACGTCGTAGTCCTGGCAGATGGACTTGGCCATGATCCGCATGACATTCTTGGGCTGGGGCTTGTAGCCCAGCAGGTTGGTGGAGCGCACCAGGATCTGCTTCATGGTTTCGGGCGCGAACTCGTTCCACTCCCGGGCCTCGGTGAAGGGATTGGTGGCGTTGGCCATCATGGCCACGTGGAAGTGCGCGCCGCCGCCGTTCTCGATGGAGAAGAAGCCGCAGCGGTCCAGGTAGGGCCCGATGAGCCGGTCCTCGGCCAGGCGGAAGCGGTTGCCCGTGTTGGACTGCGTGGCGTCGCGCGGGGTCACGTCCGTGAAGTGGATGATGCCGTTTTCGCGGTCCTCGCGCAGGCGGGCGATGGCCTGCTCGCGCGTGAGCGCCCGGTGGATGCGCGGGCGGCGCTTGGTGATCGGCAGCGACGGCATGGCCGGGTCGAAATGGCCCACGCGCTTGTCCGCCGGGCCGCGGTACTCGCCCAGCTCAACCAGGGAATTGTAGCCGCGGGCGCAGATCTCGGCCACCAGGCGGCCCAGCTTGAAGGACTGGGGCTCCTCGTCCTCGTAGTCCATGACCTCCTGCTGGTGGTCGTGCAGGAACTTGGTGTCGTAGTCGCCGCGGATGAACAGCGGATGGTTCATGACCCGGCGCTGGAAGTTGATGGTCGTCTTGACCCCGCCGATGTAGTACTCGCGCAGGGCGCGGTCCATGAGCCGGTTCACCTTGTTCCAGGAGTTGCCGTAGGTGATCAGCAGGGCCGCGGCGGAGTCGTAGTTGGAGGGGAACTCGTAGCCCGCGCAGATGCAGGAGTCCACGCGGATGCCCTGGCCGCCGGGCGAGACGTAGCGCGAGATGCGGCCCGCGTTGGGCGAGAAGTTGTTCTGCGGGTCCTCGCAGTTGATGCGCACCTGCATGGCGTGCTGGTAGGGCCGCGTGTTCTCGGCGGTCAGGCGGAGCTTGGCGCCCAGGCACACGGCGATCTGTTCCTCCACGATGTCGAAGCCGTAGCGGCATTCGGTGATGCCGTGCTCGACCTGCAGGCGGGTGTTCACCTCGATGAGGTAGGGCGTGCCGTCGGGCGTGACCAGGAACTCCACCGTGGCCAGGGAGTGGTAGTTGCACGCCGTGATCAGTTTGCGCGAGTACTCCTTGAGCCGTTCGCGCAGTTCCGTCGTCATGCCCGGCCAGGGCGAGGGCGTGATCTCCACCAGCTTCTGGTGGTTGCGCTGCACGGTGCAGTCGCGCTCGTCGCAGGCGAAGACGTTGCCGTAGCGGTCGGCGATGACCTGGATCTCGATGTGGCGCACAGAGGGCAGGAGACGCTCCATGAACATGCGCGGGTTGCCGAAGGCCGCCTGGGCCTGGGCAGAGCCCTTCTTGAAGGAGGAATCCAGGTCCTCCTCCTTCCAGACCTCGTAGATGCCGCGGCCGCCGCCGCCGCCCTCGGCCTTGAGCATCACCGGGAAGCCGATCTCCCTGGCGAGGTCCTTGGCCTCGGAAAGCTCGATGGCCTTGGTGGAGCCGGGCACCACCGGCACGCCGAGCTTGAGCGCGAGTTCGCGCACGGCGACCTTGTTGCCCAGCAGGTGCATGGGCTCGGGGTCCGGGCCGATGAAGATGATGCCCGCTTCGCGGCACTTGGCCGGGAAGGAATCGTCCTCGGCGCCGAAGCCCCAGCCGGGGTGGATGGCCACGACCCCGCGCTTCTTGGCCCGGCGGATGATCTTGTCCAGGTCCAGATAGCCGCGCGGGTCCTCGCCGAGGAGCAGGAGTTCCTTGGCGCCGGTGGTGGCCGGGGACGTCTTGTCCACGTCCGTGGCCGTCATGATGGCCACGGCGTCGAACATTTCGGAAATGGACCTGCAGATGCGGCGTGCCGGTATGCCCCGGTTGGCGACCAGGATCGGCTTGCCCCGCACCTCTTCGACCACCTGTTCGAACGTCTTTTCCATTGCTGTCTCCGGTTCGGGATGCCCCTCCTCCGGCAAGGAGGGGGATTGTTCGCCCACGGAAAGGCCCGGGAGAAGCCGTCCGGGGCGCAAGTGTCGTGAACAGGACGTCGCAGGACAGGGCCGCGTGCGCAGGGGATGTGCCGGAGAGGATGGTCCGGCATCCGGAAGCGCGGGGTGCTGCGTTTCCGGCGCATGGGACGAAGGTTTCGTCCCGGCGGCTGTGTGCGGACGCCACGAGTGCTGGCGACATCGGGCGGCGGGCGCGGTGCGCCACGCCGCTGCGGACACGATGCCGCCGCATGTCCGAACTTTTATCCATAACACAGGATTCCCTGGGAGAAAAGCACTCCTTGTCCGCCTTTCCCCGGCAGGTAGCGTGGCGCTCCCCCCTTTTCGGCAGCGTGGCGCTGCACCCCTTTCGGCAGCGTGACGCTGCACCCTTTTCGCGGTCGTCGGTGTTGCCATGGGGTTTCAGCTTTCCTTCGCCCGCGCTCGGAGGACGGTTTTCGTGCGCCCGCGTCCTCTTTTTCTTGGGCGAATCCGTGCAACGTGGCGGCAGGCGGCTACCTTCCTTTATCGTCAACGCGGCCGCATTCTTTTTACGTCGTCGGGTTTTGTGCTGGGGGCTTCGGCTTTCCTCCGTTCGCGCTCAATCACCGTATCGTCGAATCCTCCTTTTTTCCCTCTCTTTCCCGTTCTCCAGGGCGCATCCGCCGCAACGCGGCGGCAGCCCGGCGCGTCCGCACCACCTTCGCCTTTTTCGCTCTTCTCGCGCCGGCACCCACCCCGTCCGGCATCCACGCGGTCCCGACAGCCACCCCCTTCCTCATCCAACCAGCAGTTTTTGGGGGTGGAGAGGGGTGGAGGGGG
>JACCQO010000023.1 GCA_015709205.1 Desulfovibrionaceae bacterium | reverse complement strand
CCCTCCCTCCCCCGCCTCCGGCCCCTCCGGGGCCAGCCCTCCAGGTACGGGCATCCGGCCGCCGACGCCGCCCCACCGTCAAGCACCGACCAGAACCCACGACGGCTCGCGGCGGACCGCGACGCCCGCCGCCGCTGGACGGACGGACAGCGCCCGCGCGCGCGAAAAACGACGCGGCGCGGCCATCCTCCGCTCCGGCGGCGGCCCCTGCGAGGGCAACGCGTCCCCTCCACGCTCCCACAACCACCCTATCCGGCGGCGCGCCCGCGCGCCGCGCAAGGAGAACGACCATGACCTACGATCCCGCCAGCATGTCCCGCATCGAGGGCGTCCCGGGCAAGGCCCTGTACCGCTACTCGACCACCGACGCCCTGTCCGCCGTGACCGCGTCCGGCTACTTCGACGACGCCGTGACCCAGTACAACCTGGCCACGGGCGACGCCGTCCTGGCCACCACGGGCGCGGCCTCGGCCGCCGCCGTGGCCCTGCTCGTGGCCACGAACACGGCCGGAACCGTCACCGTGGTCAACGCCGTGAGCTAGGCGACGCCGGGCGGCCCGGCGAGGACGGACAGGCTGCGGCCAAACGGCGCGGCCCACCACGCGCAGCCAGGGAAAAAGCGCCAATAAGGACGCCCCCCCCCATGGGGCTCCGCCCACCGCTCCTGGCCGCCATCCCCGTCCTGGCCTCCACGCCCTCCTCCCGCATCCCCCGCACCGCCGCCCACCTCGCTTCCTCGCCCGCCGTCCGGCGGAACCGCCCCAGGCGCTCCGCCCACTCCATCGGGCCGCGCACCGCGCCACTGGCGCGCAGGTTCCGCCGGACGGTTTTTTTTTCGCCGCACGCGCCCCGCCATCCGTGCCCGCATCTCCCACCGCCGCACCACACGCACCGCCTTCCGGCATCCGTCTCTTCCCAGCCCAGCCCCGGCCAAACCCGTCCCTCCATTTCCCGACCCGCCCCAAACCCTCCCCAAGGAGCCCGCCATGGCCACCAGCGTCATCGAAATCTGCAACAACGCCCTCATCGACCTGGGCGAAACCACGATCATGTCCTTGACCGACGACACCCAGACCGCGCGGCTGTGCAACCAGCGTTGGCCCGCGGTGCGCGACGCCGTGCTGCGCGCCCACCCCTGGAATTGCTGCATGACCCAGGCCGAGCTCGCCGCCGTGTCCGGCCCGCCGGTCTGGAAATGGGATTTCCAGTACCGCGTGCCCACGGACACCCTGCGCGTCATCGAGCCCGTGTCCTCCAGCGAGACCCCGGTGGACGCCTGGGAGGTGCAGGGCCGCACCATCTTCTGCAACGAACGCCCGCCCATCTACATCGCCTACGTGCGCCGCGAGACCGACCCGCAGCTCTACGACTCCCTGCTCGACGAATCCCTGGCCGCGCGCCTGTCCGCCGTGCTCGCCTACCCACTCACGGGCTCCACCTCCCTGGCGCAGTCCTTCTGGGCCAACTACCAGGGCAAGCTCGCCGAAGCTCGCGGCGTGGACGCGCGCGAGGGCTCGCCCACGCACCTGACCTCGCACGCCTGGCTCGCGGCCAAGCTCGGCCGCGACTGACCGGCCGACTGGCCGGGCGCGGCCCCGGCCGTTTCCCCCCGTCCCCGGCCAGCACCGCTCCCGCCTCCCCGCATCCCCACCAAACCCACAGGAGTCCCCCATGTTCCTGCGCAAGCCCATGCCCGGTTCCCTTCCTTCCTCCGCCCCCGCCGTCCGCAGTTCCGCCGCCGCCCGTCGCCCCGCCGCGCCCGGGGGCCTGCCTGCCGCGCCCGCCTCTTCCCCGAACCCCGTAAGCGCGTCGCCCTTCCGGCCCGCGCCGCGCGTGCCCTACGAGCTGCAGCTCACGCGCAACACGACCGGGCGCATCGCCGCGCGCACCGAAATCCTGGACGGAACGCCCGCGCGCTGGGACTACGAGTACGACGCCCACGGCCGCATCGTGCGCGTGCGCCGCAACGACGGCGGGCAGAAGCCCGGCGACGTGCTCGAGGAGTACCGCTACGACGCGCAGGGCCGCCGCGTCTTCGAGCACAACCGGCTGCGCGACGCCGGCGGGCGCACCTACCGCTACGCGCGCGGCGACGAGCTGCGCTCCTGCGCCTCGGCCGATTTTATCTACGATGACGGGGGATTTCTCACGGAAAAGCGCCACGCCGGGTTCACCACCCGCTACGCCTGGGGCCCGAACGGCGCGCTCGCGCGCGTGGACCTGCCCGACGGCCGCGTGCTGAGCTACGAGTACCAAGGCGGCCGGCGCACGGCCAAGCGCGTCAACGGCGAGCCCATCGAGCTGTTCCGCTGGCAGGGGCCGCGGTTGGCGGCCTGGCAAGACCTGCGCGACGGCACCCTCGTGCGCTTCGAATACGCCGACGAGCGCGACCGGCTGCCCGTGGCCCTGCACGACGGCACGGACCGCTTCTGGCTGGCCTTCGACCAGGTCGGGTCGCTACGCGCCGTTGCCAACGACCAGGGAAAAGTGGTAAAAAGAATCACCTATGACACCTTCGGCAATGTGATAGACGAATCCGCGCCGCAGGTGGTCATCCCGCTGGGCTTCGCCGGCGGCCTGCGCGACGTGGACACGGGCCTGACGCGCTTCGGCGTGCGCGACTACGACCCGCTCTTCGGCCGCTTCATCGCCCGCGATCCCCTGGGCGCGGCCGCGGGCGATCCGGACGTCTACGGCTACTGCCTCGACGATCCGGTCAACATGGTTGATCCCACGGGGTATTCAGGCATTGCGCTCCCGGGCCCCATCCCCATGCCGCTGCCCCCGGTGTTCATCCCCGGGACGCGAGAAAACCGGGAAGCTACGCGGCCCATCGCAAACGCCTTATGGGGAATGTTTTCCGATACGGAGGTCGATGAAGGGGCTATAGGGCAATTGCCCTCGACCACGGAAAGCAACGTCCCCGAAGCCGACATCGACGGCATCACTCAATACGGAGAGCATAAGAACAAAGGCACCACCAATCCTGCGAACAAGAACAAGCATGAAGAGGGTGATGCGCGGCGTAAACGGGACAACCCTGGTGGAGAAAAAGGCGACAAAAGAAGAAAGCGCCACAAATAGGAGAGCACTATGGATTACCATGACATTCTTCTCAACGAAAAATCCCTCATCTCCATCTACGATGACCCCTCTGACTACTCGTCCTTGAATATTGGATTCGTAGACTTTGTCGACGAGGAGTACATCCGCATTAAATCAATATCTTCGTTTGGGCGTAATGACGGATTTCTTACGCTAAAGGTATCTTCTATCCACAGGATTGACAAAGGCGGTATCTACGAAGGTACGCTCTTGTCACTCTATGATAAATATGGCTCCGATTTCGAACATGTTTTTGAGCAAGGGCTATCCGCATTCAACCAATCCCTGGAGCTCGGGAAAAACAAACTCTGTTGCCTCCATGATATCGAACACGACAAGTATACAAGTGGTTTTATTGTTTCCTATGACATCGACAACATAACAATCAATGAAGTCGATCGGTATGGGAGGCCTGTTGGACAAGCGACAATCAACGCACAGGATATTTCAAGAATAGAACTTCTTTCCGAGCAGACGCAGGCAAGACAGTACCTGTTCGATTTGAACGGGCCCCACGCGACAAAGCGCTAAAAACAGGCTTCGTGTTCGCCTGGAGTCGCCGCCTTCAACTATTTCTCTGCCATGGGTCAAAGACATTGGCGGCGGGCGATCCGGACGTCTACGGCTACTGCCTCGACGATCCCGTCAACATGGTCGATCCCACGGGGACGACCGGGATCTTCAGCGGGATAATGGACATGTTCTCGAGCCTGGGCGACGGCCTGGGGAGCCTCTGGGACTCGGCGCAAGAGAAACTGCCCGACACCATCCAGACGCTGGAGCAGAAGGCGCCGGAGGTACTGGAACAGACCGCGACGAACACGGCGGAAAAACTCGTGGATCCGCGCATGATCGACGCCTACGGCAAGGTCGGCATGGGCCTGGCAGCGGGCGAGGCCGTACCGCTGGCCATCGCCGACATCGCCACCGGCGGCAACATCGTCGCCCGGCCCGCGACAAGCTGGGCGCTAACGCATCCGGCTACGACACAGCGCGTGCTCGACAATGCGCTTGACCTTGTAACTGAGCTTCCTTGGTCCACCCCTGCGGGCATGTTAAAAAGTATTTTTACAAAATAAGAGGACCACGAAATGTTCAACAAAATATATTTAATATTTGCAGCGATAGTTTGCTATGCCCAGTCAATATTGTGGCTAACAAGGCCAAAGTGGTACAGCACCAAAACACATGTAATGATTGATGCCACAAACTATAAAGTTCCTGCATTTATTGTTACATTCATTATTGCGTCATACCTTTTCTATAAAGGAATTAAATACAAGACAAAAGATGACTCCTACCTCATTTGTCGGAACTGCGAGCAAACCTTCGCTTACAAAGACGCCAAACCGAACTTCACTTGCCCCAAATGCGACATCCCGTTGGTTCCTCTCCAAGGCTACTTCAAGCGCAAGGCCTGGAAGGAGCGGCAAAAGGAAAAGAACTCCAATACAAACGCCTAAGCGGCCCGAAGGGCGGGGCCGACGCCGCGCAACCGCTTCTGCGTGCGCGACTACGACCCGCTCTTCGGCCGCTGCATCGCCCGCGATCCCCTGGGCGCGGCGGCGGGCGATCCGGACGTCTACGGCTACTGCCTCGACGACCCCGTCAACATGGTCGATCCCACGGGGACGACCGGGATCTTCAGCGGCGTGATGGACATGTTCTCGAGCCTGGGCGACGGCCTGGGGAGCCTCTGGGACTCGGCGCAAGAGAAACTGCCCGACACCATCCAGACGCTGGAGCAGAAGGCGCCGGAGGTACTGGAACAGACCGCGACGAACACGGCGGAAAAACTCGTGGATCCGCGCATGATCGACGCCTACGGCAAGGTCGGCATGGGCCTGGCAGCGGGCGAGGCCGCGCCGCTGCTCCTCGTCGATGCCGCCACCGGCGGCAACATCGTCACCCGGCCTGCTGTGGGATGGGCGCTGACGCATCCGGCTGCGACACAGCGCTTGCTCAATAATGCGCTTGACCTTGTGCCTGGCTTGCCTCCCAGCCATGCGGCTGGGGCAATCAAATGGAGCTACCAACAAGTCTCGGATTACTTGAAGGGCTTATCAAGATGACGACAAAAATAATGTTCTTCGTCATGGCGTTGAACTGTTTTGTTCTAGCAACGATGTGGCTTGTCCATCCCGTATGGTACAATTCACATTTTGGCATCATCATTGATTCATTAGAATACAACAAGGTAGCTGCTGCTGTATCTATAGCGATTGGTGCTATATTTTTCTACCGAGGCATCATGTACAACACCAAGGATGGCACATCCTTCATCTGTCCGAAATGCGAAGATGTCTTCGCCTACCGAGACGTAAAGCCACTCTGTAACTGCCCTAAATGTGCCGTCCCGTTGGTGCCTCTCAAAGGCTACTTCAAGCGCAAGGCCTGGGAGGAACGGCAAAAAGAAAAGAACGCCAATACAAACGCCTAAGCGGCTCGAAGGGCGGGGCCGACGCCGCGCAATCGCTTCGGCGTGCGCGACTACGCCCCGCTCTTCGGCCGCTTCATCGCCCGCGATCCCCTGGGCGCGGCCGCGGGCACTCGGCCGGAAGCAGCCAGCCGCCGACCAAACTCCCGCTCCTCTCTACGCACTCAAGCGCCTCCGGATTCCCCCCTCCTTCCTTTTCCTCTCGACGAGCCCTGACCGGCCTCGACCCGCCCCGACTCGCAGTCCACCGCCGTTCGGTCCTTCCCCGCTTTCCCCACGTGCCCGCCCATCCCGCCGCTTCACCCCAGCCCTTTGCCTGGTTCCGCCTTCCCGGCGGCCCGCTCCACGACGTCGCCAACCCGCCCCATTCCCCCAACCCACAGGAGCCCCCATGCCCATCGCAACCCCGGCGCTGACCAACTTCACGGCCGGCGAGATCAGCCCCCGCCTGGCGGGGCGCGTGGATCTCGCCAAGTACTTCAACGGCTGCATGCAGCTCGAAAACTTTCTCGTGCATCCCCACGGCGGGGCCACGCGCCGCTCCGGCCTGCGCTTCGCCGGGCGCGCCCTGGGCGACGACGCCCCGCTCGCCGACGCGGGCCGCTCCCTGCTCGTGGGCTTCGAGTTCAACACCGAACAGACCTACGTGCTCGAATTCGGCGAACGCGACGGCGCGGGCTTCCTGCGCGTGTTCAAGGACCAGGCCCGCGTGCTCCATGACGGCGAAATCTACGAGATCGCCTCGCCCTACCTGCGCGACGACTTCCAGGACCTCTACTGGACCCAGTCCAACGACACCCTGATCCTGGCCCACCCCGCGCACGCGCCACACCGCCTCACGCGCACGGCCCACGACGCCTGGACCCTGGAAGCCATCTCCTTCACGGCCCAGCCTTCGCAATGGGCCGCGTCCAACTGGCCCTCGTGCGTCTGCTTCTTCGAAAGCCGCCTCGTTTTCGCGGCCACCCCGGCCCAGCCGAACACCCTGTGGTTCTCGCGCACCGGCGCTTTTTACGATTTCACGCAAAACACGAACACCGAAGAGAACGGCGACCCCATGGACGACGACAGCGTGGAGATCACCATCGCCGCGTCCCAGGCCAACGCCATCGAATTCCTGGTGCCGCGCACGCGGCTGTTCGTGGGCACCACGGGCGGCGAATGGACCGTTGGCGGGGCCTCGTCCTCGGCCGCGCTCGCGCCCGCCAGCGTCAAGGCCGCGCCCGAGTCGTGCTTCGGCGCGTCGCGGGCCATGCCCGTGCAGGCGGGCGGCGGCGCGCTCTACATCCAGCGCTCGGGCCGCAAGCTGCGCGAAATGGCCTACAGTTTCGAGACCGACTCCTTCGCCTCCGTGGACCTGACCATCCTCGCCGAGCACATCACCGCCACGGGCATCGTGCAGTGCGCCTACGTGCAGGAGCCCGATTCCGTGGTCTTCTGCGCGCGCGCGGACGGCACGCTGCTGGCCTTCACCTACCAGCGCGACCAGGAGGTCCTGGCCTGGTCCCGGCTGCCCACGGACGGGGCCGTGGAATCCGTGGCCGCCATCCACAACGACGCGGCGCAGCGCGACGAACTGTGGGTCTGCGTGCGGCGGCGCGCGCCGTATCCGGGCTACGACCTGGCCGTGGCCGACGACGCGGCCGCACCGGGCGCGGGCGCGCCGGGCCAGACCTTCACCCTGCCCGCCGGGCGGACCTTCGGCCCGGGCCACGTGCTCCTGGCCGCGCATGCCGACGGCGCGCGCCACTACCTCTACCAGGGCGATACGACCCTGGCGGCCCCGGCGGACGCGGACCTGACCGTGACCCTGTCCGCCGCGGACCCGGCGGAATTCGCGGACGCGGAGATCGAGGCCGTGCGCGCGGCGGACGGCGCGCTCGCGGACGCCTGGCAAGAGCTGGAGCCCGGCACGCCGGAGCGCGACGTGCGCTGCATCGAATTCCTGGAGGCCGAATTCGGCGGCGCGGACACCACCTCGGCCTTTTTCGTGGACAGCGGGCTGAGCTACGAGGGCGCGGCCACGGACGTGGTCGCCGGGCTGGACCATCTGGCCGGCCGCGAGGTGGCCGTGCTCGCGGACGGGGCCGTGCACAAGCCCGTGACCGTGGGTCCGGACGGCGCGCTGACGCTCACGCGCGCGGCGTCCGTGATCCACGCCGGGCTGCCCTACACCTCGGTGCTCAAGCCCATGCGCATCGAGGCGGGCTCGGCGCGCGGCACGGCGCAGACCAAGAAAAAACTCGTCACCGAGGTGGCCGTGCGCTTCCACGACACCGTGGGCGGCCGCGTGGGGCCGGATGCGAACCGGCTGGAGACGGTCTACTACCGCTCCTCGGCCACGCCCATGAACACCGCGCCCACGCCCTGGACCGGCGACAAGATCGTGCGCTTTCCCAAGGGCTGGGACCGCGACGGCGCGCTGACCATCCTCCAGGACCAGCCCCTGCCCATGACCGTGCTCATGCTCGTGCCCACGGTGGTGGTCAACGAATAGGACGCAGCCCCGCACGACGGGCGGGGCGGCGGCCGGGCAGCCACTTTCACCTTCCTTTCACTTCTATCCATGAGGAATTCCGCATGAGCTCTCCCTCTCGCTTCGTACCCGGCTCCGCCGCGCCGCCGCCGGACGTCCCGACGCTGGACCTGCCGGACCATCTGGCCCTGATTCCCTTTGCCCCGCGCCATCTGCTGGCCCTGCGCGCCGCCCCCGAACCGGCCGGGGAACGGACCACGGCGGACCGCGCCCGAGCCGTTCCGCGCTCCGCCTCCCCGGCCCGCGCCTCTCCCGAGCCGTCCGCCCCTTCCACAACCCTGCACTGGTGCGGCGGGGCCGCGGCCGCCGGGCCGATGCTGGCCCTGCGCGGCCCCGCGCTCACGCTCACGGCGCACGGCCACGTGGCCGCGTGCGCCGGGGTGGCCCTGTTCTGGCCCGGCGTGGGCGAGGGCTGGTGCGCGCCCTCGGCCTGGGCCCTGGCGCATCCCCTGTCCTTCAACCGCGCGGCCCGCGCCGTGCTCGAACATCTGGCGCGCACGGCCGGGCTGCACCGGCTGCAGGCGCACGTGCTGGCCCACGACCGGCGCGCCCTGCGCTGGATCGCCTGGCTGGGGTTCGAACCCGAGGGCGAATGCCCAGGGTACGGCCCTTATGGAGAAAACGTCATACGCTTCAGGAGGTTATTCACATGCAGGCAGTAGCGTTACCTTCCCTTTTGAGCATGGGGCTCGGCCTGGTGAACACGGTGGTCCAGAACGACGCCGCCCAACGGCAGGCCGACGCCGAGGCCCAGCAGGCCGACCTGACGGCCGCCCAGACGCGCGAGGCCGCCCGACTGCAGGCCGAACGCACGCAGCAGGAAGCCGAGAAAGAGGCCGAAGAGCTGCGCGCCGAACGCGCGCGCGCACGCGCCGGTTCCACCGCCGCCCTCGGCACCAGCGGCGTGCTGCTCCAGGGGTCGCCGCTCAAGGTCCTCGAAGGCCAGGCCTACGAGGACGAACAGGACGCCCAGTCCATCCTCCAGCAGGGCATCACGGACAGCCAGTCCATCCTGCTCAACGGCGGCTGGTCGGCCTCGAACGTCCAGTCCCGGGCCGCGGCCACGCGCAAGAAGGCCGCGGCCCAGTCCGGGGCGAACCTGACCTCCACCCTGGGCAACGCCCTGAGCAACTACGCCCTGTTTTGATCCCCCATTCCCCGTTCCCCTTCCCATTCCCCACCATCCCCTTTCGCCGCGCCCAGGCGCGGTCCCAAGGAGGCTCCCATGACCATCGCTTCCGCCGTTTCCAAGGCCGGCTACGCCGGAAACGGCTCGACCACCGTCTTCCCCGTGCCCTTCGCCTTTGTGCGCAACGCCGACGTGGAGGTCGTGCTGCGCGGCGCGGACGGCGCGGAAACCGTGCTCGCCGAATCCACCCACTACACCCTCGCAGGCGCGGGCGCGGCCTCGGGCGGCAGCCTGACCCTGCTCACGCCCCCGGCGGGCGCGAGTTCGGACGGGGCGAACGATGCCGAGATCCTGGCCATCCGCCGCGCCCCGCGCATCGTGCAGGAAACCGACTACCAGGAAAACGACCCCTTTCCGGCCCAGTCCCACGAGGCCGCCCTGGACCTGCTGACCATGATCTGCCAATCCCTGGACGAACGCCTTTCGCGCGCCGTGCTCGTGCCCCTGACCTCCAGCGAGGCCCCGCCCTCGCCCGAGGAGTTGCTGGCCGCAGCGACCGTTGCCGAGGCAGCCCGCGACGCGGCCGAGGCCGCGCGCGACATGGCCCGGGCCTGGGCCGATGCCGCGCCGGGCACGGCGGTGGCCGACGGCGCGTTCAGCGCGCGTCACCACGCGGACGCCGCGTCCGGATTTGCCGACGCGGCCGCGCAGTCCGCGGCGGCGGCCGCAGCCGTGGCCGGGCTGCCGGTCATCGGCGCGGCGGACGCGGGCAAGGTCGTGGGCGTCAACGCCACGGCCGACGGCTTCGAACTCCTCGACTTCCTGGCCGACGCCTACAAGGCCCCGGCCCCGGTGCTCACCGGCGCGCTCACCGTGCTGGAGGGCGCGGCCATCGCCCTGGCCATCGCCGACCACGAGGACGGCGACGTGTACGAGATCACGGACAACCCCCTGGGCCTGGAGCCGGCCGGGACGGCCATCACCGGCACGGCCCCGGGCGTGGCGGCGGACGCGAGCTACACGTTCGCCCTGCGCCGCGTGCGGCCGGACGCCGGGCTGCTCTACTCGGATGCAACGGCGGTCTCGATCCTGGTGCAGAACGTGCCCATCGCCGACGACCCCGAGGGCGTGGCCTGGGCCAACGACGCCGAGGACTGGCCCGAGGCCGACCGCACGGGCGTGAGCGTGGGCACGGGGCAGATGGACGTGGCCGGCGCGGCGCTGGTGGAGTTCGGCGTGGACGCGGCGTCCACCGTGGCGAGCCTGGTGCTCACGCACGCGCAGGGGGGCATGCTGGCCGAGGGCGACGTGCTGGTGCTCGGCGACGGCACGCTGTTCGAGGTGCCGGGCGGGGTGAGCGAAACGGAAGAGGGCGGCATCGCCACGGTGATGCATAATGACTTCGACTCCCTTTCAGATTTGACATCCACTGCCAATCTGGGCGGCGGTTCCCCGGATTTGGTGGACGGCGGCGTTTACATCTGCGGGGATGGTGTGACTGGTGGCGGCGTTTCTATTGCAAATTATCTCGTAATGGCTGCGGACACACCGTTCACATGGATTGTATCCTTCAAGTCGGCCCAAAGCGATTCCGGAAACTGCACGTTTGGCCTGTATCAAATTCTCGACGACGAGACATCGCTGCGTTTCCAGACATGGGGAGCAGACATCATTATCGGAGGAGTTGACCAGACCGTTCACGGATTCAACCTTGTTGCCGATACGATCTATGCCTTGCGCTTCGAATACCACGGCGACGGTACGTTCGATCTCTATGATGACGACACGGGCGCACTGATCCACGCTGGTTTCGAAACCGAGCCGGTTACGACGTATCAGCTTTCCGTCGGCGGCCTTCCCGCGGGCAACGTCACGATGTGCGACTGGCTGGTCACGACGGGACAGGTCCTCCACAAATACACCATTCCCTGCTCGCCCGCCCTGGACAGCGTGCCGAGCGAGGCGCGCAGGCTGCCCGCCCTCTCCCTGGCCTCGGGCGCGGCCGAGGAGGCGTTCACGGCCCCCGGCGACTTCGCGGCCCTGGCCCCGGCCTCCGTGTCCCGCTCCGGGGACGAGTTCACGGTGACGTGCGCGCCGGTGGCGCTGGGGGACGCCGTGCGGCGCATCGCCGTGGGGCTGGCCGGTGACGGCTGGTCGGCCTACAGCGACGGCGAGGACCAGGACGCGGCCCAGGGCGACTGGACCCGGGCCACGGTGTCCGTGGTGCTCGGCGCGGACTTCTTCAAGACGGCCGCGGCCGCAACCCAAATGGAGGAATAGACATGGCCAAGACCTACAGGCGCGTGTGGACGGGCCGCAAGTTCAAGCGGCAGCTCGTGCGCATCATCGACGGCGGCAAGGTCAGCCGGGATACATGGGCTATCCTGGATTCCGGCGACGTGAAGGGCTTCCTGGAGGCGGTGCTGGGGCGGGAGGAAACCGCCTGACCCGGCGCGGGAATCCCCGCGCGCTCCGCTCTCTGCGCCCCGGCGGCAATGCCGCCGGGGCGCTTTTTCGTTTGCACGGCGTGCACCAGGCCGGGCCGAGGGACGAGGGGCGGGCCTTGCAAGGGTGCGTCGCGACGGGTACAAAAAATGTTCCGCAGCCTCCGGAGCCCCCATGCACGACACCCCCGCCCAACGCGCCGCACTCATCGCGGTGACCGCGACCAACTTCTTCGCGCCGTTCATGGTCTCGGCCGTAAGCGTGGCCCTGCCCGCCATCCAGCGCTCCCTAGGGGCCAACGCCGTGCAGCTCGGCCTGGTGGAAACGGTCTACATCCTCTCCCTGACCGTGGGGCTGCTGCCCGTCGGGCGGTTGGGCGACATCCTGGGCCGGAGCAGGGTCTTCGCCGCGGGCGTGGCCGTGTTCACGGCCGCGGCCCTGCTGCTGTCCATGTCCTGGTCCATCGAAAGCTTCATCGCCATCCGCACGCTGCAGGGGCTCGGGGCCTCGTCCATCTCCACCGCGGGCGTGGCCATCCTGGGCGCGATCTTTCCGCCCGAGCGGCGCGGCCGGGCCATGGGCTGGGCCGTGAGCGCGGTCTACGCCGGGCTTTCCCTGGGCCCGTTCGTGGGCGGGGTGATCACCACGCACCTGGGCTGGCGCTGGATCTTCGCCCTGAGCGCGCCGCTGGGCGCGATCTCCCTGGCGCTGATCCTCACGCGCCTGCGCGGCCTGCCGCCCGAGGAGGCCTGCGGCGAGCCCTTCGACTGGAAGGGCTCCCTGGCCTACGCCGCGGCCATGGTCCTGCTGATCCTCGGGGCCCTGCGCCTGGAGACCTCGAACCTGGGCTGGGGGCTGCTGCTCGGCGGCGTGGCGGCCTTCGCGCTCTTCGACCGGCTCCAGACCCGCACTGCCCACCCCATCCTGGACACCTCGCTGTTCCGCACCAACCGGATCTTCGCCCTGTCCTCCCTGGCCACGACCATCCACTACGCGGGCACCTTCGGCGTGACCTTCTTCATGAGCCTGTACCTGCAGTTCGTGAAGGGCTTCTCGGCCCAGACCGCGGGCGCGGTGCTCGTGCTCCAGCCCGGGATCATGGCCCTGCTTTCGCCCCTGGCGGGCAGGCTGGCGGACCGGCTCTCCCCGGCGCGGGTGTCCACGGCGGGCATGGCCGTGACCTGCGCGGGGCTGGGCGTGGCCACGCTGCTGCGCGCGGATTCGCCCCTGCCCCTGGTGGTGGGCATGCTCACGCTCATGGGCGTGGGCTTCGCCCTGTTCTCCTCGCCGAACACCATCACCGTGCTTGACAGCGTGCCGCGCCGCCACTTCGGCGCGGCCTCGGGCGTGGTCGCGGCGGCGCGCAGCATGGGCATGATGCTGTCCATGTGCATCATCACCGCGGCCTTCGGCATCTTCCTGGGCCACCGCGAGATCGGGCCCGGGACCCTGCCGGGCTTCCTCTCGGCCATGCACGTGGGGCTGGTGATCTTCACGGCGCTGTGCGCGCTGGCCACGGGGTTGTCCGTGGGCCGCATGGGCCCGCCGCCGAAGGACGCGGCGCGCGCCGGGGACAACGGCGAAGGCGGGCCG
The DNA here is from genome assembly GCA_015709205.1 of Desulfovibrionaceae bacterium. Lineage (GTDB taxonomy): Bacteria > Desulfobacterota > Desulfovibrionia > Desulfovibrionales > Desulfovibrionaceae > JACCQO01. The sequence goes on along the minus strand of JACCQO010000023.1, from coordinate 39,520 downwards.
GGCGCGGACCGCCCGCTGCCGCCGCCCGAGGCGTGAGGCGCCCGGGCGCGCATGCCGGACGGCCGGAATCGATTCGGAAAATCGAGCGCGGCAACTCCAGGAAGGGCCGGAAGGGCGAACGTCAGGGGGTGCGATGCCGGGCCCGCCATTGACGGGGGGGCTCGGACAGCCCGCCCCGGGCCCAGAACCCGGCCCGCGCGGCGCGCGCCGCGTCCCGCGCCGTTTCGATGCGCGCGCGGTAGCGTTCGTTGGGCGGCAGGAAATAGGGCAGGGCCAGCCCCCGCCCGACCAGGGTCTCGTTGAGCAGTTCCTCCCCGCGCCAGACCCACAGCAGATAGCGGCCGTACCGGTCGCGCAGGTCGCGGTCGCGCTCCAGGCGCACGCACTCGCCCGGGCCGCACAGCCCGACCAGCGCGGCGCGCGCCTCCTCGCCCCATTCCTGGCCGTGCTCGGGCGCGTCGATGCCCACCAGCCGGACCTCCAGGCGCTCGCCGGGCCGCCCGCCCCACGCCCCGTCCGGCGCCCCGCCGGGCACGCGCACGATGAGACTGTCGCCGTCCAGGGCGCGCACGCACTCGGCGTCCACGGGAGAGGACCAATCCACGGCGAGCGCCGGGACGGCGGCGCAGAGCGCGAGCAGCAGCGCAAAGAGGATGAGGGAGACGACGAGCGCGGAGGAAGTTCGGAAGTCGGCGTGCATGGGTTTCTCCACCGGCGTTCCCCGTAGCACGCGCGCAACCGCCTGCCAACCGCCGTCCCGGGCCGAGGCTCCGCAACCTGCCTTGCGCCCCGTCCTGGTCGCCCCGCCGCGCGGGCAGCCCCCCCCGGCCTTCGGCAGCCCCGACGCGCGCGGGCGGGGGAAAGCCGGGTTCTCCACGATAAGCTTGCTGGGATAAAATCCCGACGCGCGCGGGCGGGGGAAAGCCCCCCATGCCGTCGCGGCACGCGACGACCGCCAAAGGGGTGCAGCAGCATTGCTGCCGAAAGGGGTGCAGCGTCACGCTGCCCGCCTTTTCTTTTGGGGCCGGGTGGGTTAACAGGCAGGGGCGCGCCGGGGGGACCGGCGCACGGCGCATCCCTTCAGCCGCAAGGAGACTCCATGCCCGGCCTCGAACAGATTCTGCTCTTTTCCGCAGCCTCGGTGGTGCTCATCTTCACGCCCGGGCCGGACATCCTCTACGTGCTCACGCGCGGCGTGGCCCAGGGGCGCAGCGCCGCCCTGGCCGCAGCCGCGGGCTTCAGCCTGGGCAATCTGGTGCACACCTTCTTCGCGGTCGTCGGCCTCTCGGCCGTGCTGGCCTCCTCGGCCACGGCCTTCCAGCTCGTCAAATGGGCGGGCGCGGCCTACCTCGTGTACATCGGCGTGCAGCTCTTCCGCAGCCCCAGCCTGGCGGACGGGCCACGCGGCGCGGCGCAGGAGCGGCCCCTGAAGCTCATTTTCCGCCAATCCGTGCTGGCCAACGTGCTCAACCCCAAGGTGGCGATCTTCTTCCTGGCCTTCTTTCCGCAGTTCGTGCGCCCCGGCGCGGGCCCGGCCGCCCTGCAGATGCTCTGCCTGGGCGTGCTCTTCGTGCTCCTGGCCTTTGCGGGCTTCGCCACCGTGGCCTTTGCCTCGGGCGCGGTGAACCGCTGGCTGGCCGCCCGCCCGGCCGTGGGCGCTCGGCTGAACAAGGCGGCGGGCACGGTGCTCGTGGGCCTGGGCGTGTCCCTGGCCGTGGACGGGTCGCGCTGACCGGCAGCGCGGAACGGCCCCGCTGAACGGTCGCACTGACCGGCCGCCTGACGCCCCGCGCCGAACGCCGGATTGACGCGACGGCGCGCCCCGGCTAGGTGAAAGGCATCCCGCTTCCCGGAGCGCCAACCGCACGTCCCCACGGAGGAATCCCATGGCCGCACCCGCCGTCCTGGTCACCGGAGGCGCCGGCTACATCGGCAGCCACGCGTGCAAGGCCCTGGCCGCGCACGGCTTCACGCCCGTGACCGTGGACAACCTGGTCTACGGCCACCGCCAGGCGGTCCAGTGGGGCCCGCTGCACGTGGGCGACGTGGGCGATCCGCAATTCCTGGCCCCGGTGCTGGAGCGCCACCGGACCGTGGCCGTGCTGCACTTCGCGGCCTGGACCTACGTGGGCGAATCCGTGGCCGATCCCGGCAAGTACTACGCCAACAACGTGGCCGGGACCGTGCGCCTGCTGGAGACCCTGCGCGCGCGCGGCCCGCTCCCCGTGGTCTTCTCCAGCTCCTGCGCGGTCTACGGCACGCCCGAGGCCATGCCCATCGCCGAGACCGCGCCCAAGCTTCCCATCAACCCCTACGGCCGCTGCAAGCTGATGGTCGAGCAGGTCCTCGAAGACTACGACGCGGCCTACGGCATGCGCTTCTGCGCCCTGCGCTACTTCAACGCCGCCGGGGCCGACCCGGACGGCGAACTGGGCGAGGACCACGAGCCCGAGACCCACGCCATCCCCCTGGCCATCCAGGCCGCCCTGGGCCGCCGGGAACGCTTCACGATCTTCGGCGCCGACTACCCCACGCCCGACGGCACGGCCCTGCGCGACTACGTGCACGTGACGGACCTGGCCGAGGCCCACGTGGCCGCGCTGCGCCGCCTGCTGGACGGCGGCGCGTCCTGCGCCCTGAATCTGGGCACGGGCACGCCGCATTCCGTGGCCGCCATCGTGGACTGCGTGGCCCGCGTGGGCGGGCGGCCCGTGCCCGCGACGCCGGGCCCGCGCCGCGCGGGCGACCCGCCCTGCCTGGCGGCCGACGCCGCCCTGGCGCGCCAGACCCTGGGCTGGCGGCCGCGCTTCGCGTCCCTGGACGAGATCGTGGCCACGGCCTGGCGCTGGCATTCCGGTCCGGGCTTCGGCACGGCCTAGCCGCGCCGTTCCTTCCCGACCTTTCCGCGGCCCTCTCCGCCGCGTCCCCTCCTCCCCATGGCCCGGCTCCCTGCGCGGCCGCCTTTCTCCGCGCAGGACGCTCCGGCATCCACGCCCCCCTTGGCACGCATTTTAATTTTTCCGTGATACATTATTTTGTACAACTGCAGTACACATTCTGCAAAACGACATGTCACGAATCACTGCATACGTAGTGTCAACAGGACAACTCAATCCATCATAGCCAAATTCATCAGGCACCATTGCATAGATTTTTCTTATCGGCACATTCAATTTCATCGTTGCATGGAATTTTCATCTTCATATTTGCCTACAACATTGACCATTATTGTACTGCGGGGTAACCTATTTGTGCCTCGGAACGGAAGCCCGACGGATGGCGGTGCCGCATGCCCCGCGACATGCTGCGGCGCGCAGGCGTCCCACGCGCTCCCGCCTCCGCCGTTCCCGGGGCCGCCGATGTACGCCGCAGCGGATGGCCGTCCGCCCCGTCCCAGAGCGACCCGCCGCCTCCGGCGCATGCCGCACGGGCCGCATCATGGGCGCTCCCCGGTGAGCAGCGTCCCGCCCTGTTCTCCTTGCCGGAGCTCCGGCCCGCGGTTTGCCGCAGCGAGGCCGCCCGGGACCTCGGCTCCGTGCGCCGAAATGGAGTATTCACGTGGAATTCCACGCAAACCATAAGGAGACATGTATGCAACCGCACATCGACGAACAGTACAAATTGTTCATCGGAGGAGAATGGGTCGAGGGGACCGGCGGCAAGACGTTCACGACCGTCAACCCGGCCAACGGCGAGCCCCTGGCCGCCTGCGTGGACGCCGGCCCCGAAGACGTGGAACGCGCCGTGGCCTCTGCCTGGAAGGCCTTCGCGTCGTGGAAGAAGACCAGCCCGCAGGAACGCGCCGCGCTGCTCCTGCGCATCGCCGACCTGATCGACGCCAACGCCGAGCGCCTGGCCATGATCGAAACCCTGGACAACGGCAAGCCCATCCGGGAGACCATGGCCATCGACGTGCCGCTCAGCTCGGACCACTTCCGCTACTTCGCGGCCGCGGTGCGCATCCAGGAAGGCCGCGCCGTGATGATCGACGACGAAACCATGAGCATCATCCTGCGCGAGCCCCTCGGCGTGGTCGGCCAGATCATCCCGTGGAACTTCCCGCTGCTCATGGCGGCCTGGAAGCTGGCCCCCGCCCTGGCCGCGGGCGACTGCGCGGTGATCAAGCCCTCCAGCGCCACGCCCCTGAGCATCCTGGAGCTGGCCAAGCTCATGGCCGAGGTCCTGCCCGCGGGCGTGGTCAACGTGATCACCGGCTCGGGTTCGGGCGCGGGCAACGCCATGCTCGCGCACCCCGGCTTCAGCAAGCTGGCCTTCACCGGCTCCACCGAGGTCGGCTACACCGTGGCCGACGCCGCAGCCAAGCGGCTGATCCCCGCGACCCTCGAACTGGGCGGCAAGTCGGCCAACATCGTCTTCCCCGACGCCCAGTGGGACAAGGTCCTGGAAGGCATCCAGCTCGGCATCCTCTTCAACCAGGGGCAGGTCTGCTGCGCCGGCTCGCGCATCTTCGTGCACGAGGACATCTACGACAGGTTCCTGGCCGACGCGGTCAAGGCCTTCTCCGCCGTCAAGGTCGGGCTGCCCTGGGAAAAGGACACCATCATGGGCACCCAGGTGAGCCGGGCCCAGCTGGAGAAGATCCTGGCCTACGTGGAAGTGGGCAAGGCCGAAGGCGCCAAGGTGGCCGTGGGCGGCAAGCGGATCAACGACGGGCCGCTCGCCAAGGGCCACTTCATGCAGCCGACCCTGCTCGCGGACGTGACCAACTCCATGCGCGTGGCCCAGGAGGAGATCTTCGGGCCCGTGGCCTGCTGCATCAAGTTCAAGGACGAGGACGAGGTCGTGGCCATGGCCAACGACAGCGAATACGGCCTGGGCGGCGCGGTCTGGACCCGGGACATCAACCGGGCCATGCGCGTGGCCCGCGGCGTGGAGACCGGGCGCATGTGGGTCAACACCTACAACATCCTGCCCGCGCACTCGCCGTTCGGCGGCTACAAGAAGTCCGGCATCGGCCGGGAGACGCACGAGATGATGCTCACGCACTACACCCAGTGCAAGAACATCTTCATCAGCCTGTCCGAAACCCCGCTCGGCCTGTACTAGCGGGATTGCATCAACAAGGGGCGGCGGCCGGAAGGCCGCCGCCCCGGCTTCGCCGCGCCGGGCCCGCGCTCCGGACGGCGCGGCGCGGCGCGAAACCGGGGAGAAGCGCAATGGCCCAGGACATCGAGGAAGTCACCAGGGGCACCCTGGTGGAACGGCTTGTGGACACGCCCGGCGTGCTCACCTACTGCATCAGGAACGGCGTCTCCCTGTTCAGTTGCTCGGGCGGCTATCCCTGCAGCCTGGGCAGGCTGCTCGACGCCCGCAAGGTGCCGGACCAGGACGCCTTCATCGCCGGGCTGAACGCCTTTCTGCGCGACAATCCGCCGGAGTGATCGGGGCCGACCGATCCCGGCCGCCTCCGCCTCTCCGCCTCCGCGCTCCCGTCCTCCCGGACCGGACTCGCGCCCGCCCCGGCGCCCTCTTCAACCTCCCCGCCCCGTTGCACCCGCCGCCGCGCGCCGCCCGACGCTCCCACTCCCTGGCGCCTGCCCTCGGCGCCCGGCCTAAACCCCTGCCGCCGACGGCCGATCACATTCCCGGCGCGCCGCGGCGACCCCCCCGGCATCAGCCCTTCTTTACCGATGCAACGATTTCTTTCCGCGCCCTTAATTTTTTTCTTGAATGCACCGAGAAGGGACTGTATGTTTCGTTCTAAATTTTAGCACAAAAAGAGTTTCCATGTCCCTGTCCAACAGCCTGAACCCCGATTTCCTGCGACCCTGACGACCACAGCGGCACGCGAACATGCACCTCAAGCGCAGCCTATCCTGCTTCCTCTACTTCTTCAGGCTCCAGCCCCTGGGCACGATCTTCATGCTCTGCGCCCAGTTCCTTTCGAGCATGCTCGAAGGGCTCGGAATCCTGAGCCTGCTGCCGATCCTCTCCCTGGCCACGGGAAACGTCTCGGAATCCTCCCGGCTGCACGAGACCGTCTCCGCCGTCCTCGGCCTGTTCGGCCTCGCGCCGACGCTGCCGGTCCTGCTCGGCTTCATCATCACGATGATGATCCTCAAGTCCCTGCTCGCCTTCCTGGCCATGCTCCAGGTCGGCTACGCCGTGGCGGGCGCCTCCACCCAGCTCCGACGCCGGCTCGTCAAGGTCCTGATGCACACGCGCTGGTCCTATTTCACCCGCTTGCCCGTGGGGATCGTATCCAACGCCATGAGCTACGAAAGCGTGACCGCGGCCAACGCCTACTGGAGCTTCTGCCAGGCCGCGGCCATCGCCTTCCAGCTCCTGTTCTACGCCATCGCCTCGCTGCTGATCTCGCCGCTCATCGTGGCGATCTCCGTGGCCGCCGGGGCCATTTCCATGCTGGCCGTCAACGCCTTCGTGGGCATGGCCCGCACCGCGGGCGACCGCCAGGCCGAGCTCATGAAGACGATCTCGGCGCGCTTTTCCGACGGCATCACGGGCATCAAGGCGCTCAAGGCCATGGCCGCCGAAGACCGCTTCACCCCGCTGCTGGAGCGCGACAACGACCGCCTGAACGTGGCCCTGCGCAACTACGTGTTCTCGCGCGGAGCCATCTCCACCTTCCAGGAGCCCCTGCTCGTGGTCTTCGTGGCCGCGCTCATGTACGTGGCCCTCAACTCCATGCACATGGCCTTCTCCGAACTCATGGTCCTCATCTTCCTCTTCCACCGGCTCGTGACCCGCTTCAGCGGCATCCAGCTGGCCTACCAGAACATGGCCGCCACCGAGGGCGCGTTCTGGTCCCTGCACGCGACCATGGAAGAGGCCCAGGCCAGCCGGGAGGAACAGACCGGCGGCGCCGCGCCCCGGTTCACCAGCGGCATCGCCCTGCGCGGCGTGACCAAGTCCTACGACGCCACGGCCCTCTACCGCGACCTGGACCTGGACATCCCGGCCAAGGGGCTGACCGTGCTGACCGGCCCCTCGGGCTCCGGCAAGACCACGCTCATCGACCTCGTCATCGGCCTGATTCCGCCCGATGCCGGCGAGATCCTGGTCGACGGCACGTCCCTGCGCGACATCGACGTCAAGGCGTGGCGCAGCGCCATCGGCTACGTGCCCCAGGAGCTGTTCCTGTTCAACGACACCGTGCGCAACAACCTGACCCTGCACGACGACGGCATCGCCGACGAGCGCATCCTCGAGGCCCTGCGCATGGCCGGGGCCGACACGTTCATCGCCGGGCTCGACCGGGGCCTGGAAACGCCCGTGGGCGAACGCGGCGGCATGCTCTCCGGCGGACAGCGCCAGCGCCTGGCCATCGCCCGGGCCCTGCTGCGCTCCCCCCGGCTGCTGATTCTCGACGAAGCCACGAGTTCCCTGGACGCGGACACGGAAAGGGCCATCTGCGCGACCATCAAGGAGGTCTCCGCGGCGATCCCCGTCCTGGCCATCTCCCACCGCCTGGAACTCACGAAGCGGGCCGACACGGTCTACACGCTGACGCCGGACCCGGAAAAGGGGACGCGCCTTTGCAAAGGAACCCTGCAATGACCCTCGCAAACCTGGGCAAACGCCCCTTCCTCGTGCCCCTCGGCATCGAGATGCAGTTCCATTTCGGCATTGCGCTGAAAAAGGAATTCAACTGGCCCGTGGTGGGCTACGTCACCTCCCAGTACGCCCAGCGCTCCCAGACCCCGGAGCTTGCGGCGCAGTACGACCACATCTTCTCGTTTCCCGATTTCTACAAGGAAAACAAGAATTTTCTCAAAAGCGCCGACCTCGCCACCCTCAATGCGCGCCAGGTCGAGATCGAACGCAGGTACGGCCTGCCCACCTCGGCCCTGCTCGCCTCCTACGACCGGGACATCACCTCGGGCCGCGACTACCTCACCGTCCGGCGTCGGCAGCTCGCCTACCTGATGTTCGCGGACCTGATCCTGTCCCGGATCAAGCCGATCTTCGTCTGGGGCACGCTGGCCACCTTCGGCGCCAGCGTGATCACCCTGGCCTGCAAATCCATGGGCGTCCCCTACGTCATCAACGACACGCCCAGGATCAACGAGCGCATCGCCTTCAGCCGCGACGACTTCGGGTGGGACCTGCTGCCCGAGACCATGGAGCGGCTCACGGCCGGAAAGGCCGACGAGTACCCGGCCGAGGTCCTGCGCGAAGCCGACGCCTGGTACGAGGAGTTCGTCTCCCGGCCCATCACCCCGGACTACACGGTGCTCAACAGCCGGATGCGGTTCTCCCTGCGCAAGTCCCTGGGCAACGCCCTCGAGGCCCTGCAACCGGCCCTGCTCAAGACGCTCTTCACCGACCGGGTGGACCAGGCCATGGGCTCCTACGCCAACCCCCTGCGCTGCCTGGGCAACGGCCTGGTCTCGCGGATCAAGGCCACCACCCAGACCAGGGGCTCCATCCTGGACTCGAACCCCGACCTGGAGCGCCCCTACTTCTATTTCCCGCTGCACCAGGCCCCCGAGATATCGGACATGGTCCAGGGGAGCATGTACGACAATCCCGACGGGTTCCTGTTCCAGCTGGCCAAGCGCATCCCCTCGGACGCCATGCTCTACGTCAAGGAGCACCCGGGGATGATCGGCAGGCGCAGCACCGCGTTCTTCAAGCGTCTGGCCACGATCTACAACGTCAGGCTGATCAGCCCCTCGGTGGACACGTTCACGCTGACGCGCAAGTCGCGGGCCGTGATCACCGTCACGGGGACCGCGGGCCTGGAGGCCTTCCTGTTCTGCAAGCCCGTGGTCGTGCTCGGCAAGGTCTTCTTCCGCCACCTGCCCCAGGTGCTCGGGTGCGATTTCGACGAGCATTTCTGCGAACGGCTGACCCAGTACCTGGAGTCGTTCGACCCGGACCCGGCCGTGCGGCGCAACGCGGCGCGCCTCATGTTCCTGCTGTCCTACCCGTTCGGGGCCAATCACTTCTTCTACGGCTCCGCCGAGGCGGACCAGCAGGAAATCGACCGGGAGGGCTCCACGTTCGCCAAATGCCTGCGCGCCCATCTCGTGCAGCGCCACCCGGTCATGGAAGGCGACTTCGCCCCCGAATTCCTCGAGGCCCTGTACGACGGCGGGAGCCGCCAGGGCGCCTGACGCCCGGGAAATGCGGCCCCGATCGCGCGGCACGGACACGAAAGGAAACCGAATGAGCCAGCCCGGCACCATAGCGCAGACCCGACGCCTCGACCTCGTCACGTTCGCGGAACGCCACGTGACGCAGGCCTACGTCGATTGGCTCAACGACCCCGTGGTCACGCGCTACAGCGAACAGCGCTTCGCCCGGCACACGCCGGAATCGTGCCGGGCCTACCTGCGCTCCTTCCAGGGGACCAACAACCTCTTCCTGGCCATCGTGCACCGGGACGGCGACACCCACTGCGGCAACATTTCGGTATACAGGGACAACAACTACAACACGGCCGACATCGGCATCATGATCGGCGACAGGAACTTCTGGGGCCGGTCCTTGGGCCTGGAAGCCTGGCTCGGCGCGTGCGACCATCTCTTCAGGACCTGCGGGGTGCGCAAGGTCTGCGCCGGAACCTGCGTCCACAACAAGGCCATGCGCGCTTTGATGCGCAAGGCACGCATGAACGACGACGGAAGAAAAAAACGACATTTTGTCTTCGACGGCGAGGAAATGGACGCGATCTACGCGAGCCTGTTCCGCGAGCAATGGGACGAACTGCGCAAATCGTTCACGGAATTTCTCGCACCGGCATAGCACGAACCGAAATTGGGCCCAGACCATGCTCGAAAACATCATCTCCTCTTCGACGCGGATCAACATCCTGCTGCGACTTTTCCTCAATTCGCAGACCAGGGCCTATCTGCGCGAACTGGCCACGGAGCTCAAGTGCTCCTCGGGCCAAATCAGCTACGAGCTCAAGCAGCTGAGCCAGGCCCGGCTGCTGACCAAGGAAAAGCAGGGACGCCAGGTCTTCTACAAGGCCAACGAGGCGCATCCGCTCTTTCCCGAACTGCGCTCCATGGTCATGAAGGCCCTGGGCATGGACCGGATCATCGAGACCGTGCTGGAAAACCTCGGCTCCCTGCGCCTGGCCATGGTCATCGACGACTACGCCGAGGGCAAGGACCACGGGCTCATCGACCTCGTGCTGGTCGGGGACATCGATCCCGCGTACCTGCAGACCCTGGTGCGCAGCGCGGAGAACCACATCAAGCGCAAGATTCGGACCATGACCCTGACCGAAGACGAATACGAGGGCCTCAAGGACAACCTGACCTCGCGGCCGCACCTCGTCCTCTGGGGCGAAAAGGACGCCGACTGAGACCATGCCGATCCGCGCCATCGTCCAAGCCCGCATGAGCTCGAAGCGGTTTCCCGGCAAGACGCTGCACCGCGTCTGCGGCAAGCCCATGCTCGACTATCTGCTCGACGGCCTCGCGCACTGCTCGCTGCTGGACGGGGTCGTCGTGGCCACCTCCACCGAGCCGAGCGACGATCCCGTGGCCCGGCACTGCGAGCAGCGCGGCGTGCCGTGCGTGCGCGGCCCCCTGGCCGACGTGGCCGCCCGCTTCCTCCAGGCCGTGGACCGCTTCGGCCTGGAGGCCTTCGTGCGCCTGTGCGCGGACAGCCCGCTCCTGGACCACCGCCTCGTGGACCGCGCCGTGGGCCTGTTCACGCTGGGCCGCTGCGACCTGGTCACCAACATCGCCAAGCGCACCTTCCCCAAGGGCCAGTCGGTGGAGGTGGTCTCGGCGGAGGCCTTCCGCAGGCTGTGCGCCGAGGACCTCGACGCCGAGGACCGCGAGCACGTGACGCGGCGGTTCTACCGGCGGTCCGGGGAATACTCGGTCTGCAACTTCACGTCCGACGCGCCCCGGCCAACGCTCCAGCTTTCCGTGGACACCCCGGAGGACATGGCCCGGTTCGAGGCCGTGGCGGCCGGGCTCCAGCGCCCGCACTGGGAATACCGGCACCAGGAGATCGCCCGCTTGGCCGAGGCCCTGGGCCGGGACGAGGCCCCGCTCAACGTCGGCGTGGTCGGCCTGGGCGTGGGCGGGCACCACGTGCGCGCCTATGCGGCCCATCCCCGGACCCGCGTGCGCATGGTCTGCGACCTCGACGCGGACAAGCTGCGCCCGTTCCTGGACGAGCTGCCCGGCGTCGCCGCCACCACGGACGCCGTCGCCGTGCTCACGGCCGAGGACATCGACGTCGTGTCCATCGCCTCCTACGACGACGCCCACTGCGCCCAGGCCGTGACGGCCATCGAACACGGCAAGCACGTGATGGTGGAAAAGCCCATGGTCCTGCACCCGAAGGAGGCCGCGACCCTGCGCGACGCGCTGCGCGCGCATCCGGGAACGCGGCTGTCCTCCAACCTGCCCCTGCGCACCTGCCCGCGCTTCGAGAAGCTGCGCGACGCGCACCGGGCGGGCCTGCTGGGGCCGATCTACGCCCTGCAGGCGGACTACCTCTGGGGCCGCCCGCAGAAGCTGACCCACGGCTGGCGCGCGGACATGGAATTCTATTCCATCATCCACGGCGCGGCCGTGCACATGATCGACCTGGTCATGTGGATCACGGGCATGCGCCCCGTGGAGGTCCAGGCCGCGGGCAACCGCATCGCCACGGCGGGCACGGCCATGCGCTTCGACGATTTCGCCGCCTGCACCCTGCGCTTCGAGAACGGGACCGTCGCCACGGTCGGCGCGCACGGCGGCTGCGTGCACCCGCATTTCCACCGCGTGGCGGCCTACGGCACGCACAGGACCTTTTGCAACGACCTCCCCGGGGCCTACTGGCTGGACTCCTGCGCCCCGGACGCGGCGTGCGTTCCGGAAACCGCGCCGTACCCGGCCCGCACGCACCGCGCGGAGGTCGTCGCCTCCTTCGTGGACCACGTCCTCGACCCCGACAGCGCGCCGCTCGTCGGGGCCCGGGACGCCTTCGACACCATGGCCGTCTGTTTCGCCGCCGAACAGGCCGCGAACACGGGCAAACCGGTAACCATAACGTACGAGTAACGAACCATGCGAACCATCCCCTTTGGCAAACCGATCTTCGGTGACGAGGAACGGCGGGCCGTGGCCGAGGTGCTCGAAGGCACCACCCTCGTGCACGGCCCCCGGGTCAAGCAGTTCGAGGCCGATTTCGCGGCCTTCACCGGAGCGCCGCACGCCCTGAGCGTGGCCTCCTGCACCGCGGGCCTGCACCTGGCGCTCTTCGACCTCGGCATCGGCCCGGGCGACGAGGTCATCGTGCCGGCCCAGACCCACGTGGCCACGGCCCACAGCGTGGAATTCACCGGCGCCGCCTCGGTCTTCGCGGACGCCGAGCCGCGCACCGGCAACATCGACCTGGAGCAGGTCGAGGCGGCCGTGACCGGGAACACGCGGGCCATCGCCGTGGTCCACTACCTCGGGCTGCCCGTGGACATGGACGGCATCAACGCCATCGCGCGCAAGCACGACCTGTTCGTGCTCGAGGACTGCGCCCTGGCCATCGGAACCTACTACAAGGGCACGCACGCCGGGCTCTGCGGCGATGCGGGGTGCTACTCCTTCTACCCGGTCAAGCACATGACCACGGCCGAGGGCGGCATGGTCATCACCAAGCACGACGACGTGGCCGCGCGCCTGGACAAGAAACGCGCCTTCGGCGTGGACCGGGTGGTCGGCACCCGCAAGATGCCCGGCATCTACGACGTGACCATGCTGGGCTACAACTACCGCATGAACGAGCTCGAAGGCGCGCTGGGCTGCGCGCAGCTGGCGCGCGTCCCGGGGTTCCTCGAGGCCCGCAACCGCAACTACGCCGCGCTGGAAAAGGGTCTGGCGGAAATCGACGAGATCGACCTCTTCTGGTCCGGGGACGCGGACTACGTCAGCAGCCGCTACTGCCTGAGCATGATCCTGGCCGACGCGCTCGCGGACAGGCGCGCCGACCTGGTCAACGCGCTCAAGGCCGAGGGCGTGGGCACCAGCGTGTACTATCCGAAGCCCGTGCCGCACATGACCTACTACGCCGAAAAGTACGGGCACGGTCCGGAGAGCTTCCCCGTGGCCGCCCGCATCAGCTATCAGGGCATTGCCCTGCCCGTCGGGCCGCACCTGGACGAGCAGGATATGGACTACATCGTCAACGCCGTAAAAAAAGCACTGCACGAGGTGAAACATGGCTAACTCGATCGAAAACAAGCGCATCCTGCTCATCGGGGGCGCCGGCTTCATCGGCCACAACCTGGCCCTGGAACTGAAACGCCGCGGCGCCGCCGTCGCGGTCCTGGACAGCCTCCAGGTCAACAACTTCCTGACCTTCGTCTCCGCCATGGAGGAGCTGCCCAACCAGGACATGTACATCCGCATGCTCAACCAGCGGATCCGGCTGCTCCGGAAGGCGGAAGTCCCCCTGTACGTGCAGGACTGCCGCGACTACAACGGCCTGAAGCGCTACATCGACGAGTTCAAGCCGGAGACGATCGTGCACCTGGCCGCGGTGGCCCACGCCAACAAGTCCAACCGCGACCCGTACAGCACCTTCGACCACAGCTTCCGCACCCTGGAAAACGCCCTGGACTGCAGCCGCGACATCAAGCCGCACTTCATCTACTTCTCCTCGAGCATGATCTACGGCAACTTCCCCGGCGGCTTCGTCACCGAGGAGACGCCCTGCGAGCCCATCGGCATCTACGGCGCGCTCAAGTTCGGCGGCGAAAAGCTGGTCATCGCCTACAACCAGGTCTTCGACCTGCCCTACACGATCATCCGCCCGTCCGCGCTCTACGGCCCGCGCTGCGTCAGCCGCCGCGTGGGACAGATCTTCATCGAGAACGCGCTCAAGGGCCAGAAGATCAAGATCAGCGGCGACGGCTCCGACCGCCTCGACTTCACCTGCATCAACGACTTCGTGGCCGGGACCATCAACTGCATCGAGAACCCGAACTCGCGCGGCGAGATCTTCAACATCACCTACGGCGAATCCCGCTCGCTCAAGAACATGGCCGACATCATCGCCGAGCACTTCCCCAACGTGGAGGTCGAATACCTGCCCAAGGACCGGCTGATGCCCGACCGGGGCACCCTGTCCGTGGACAAGGCGCGCCGGCTCGTGGGCTACGACCCGCAGTGGCCGCTGGAGCGGGGCTTCGTGGAGTACATCAACTGGTACAAGTCCGAGTTCGCCGCCTAGCCGCGCCCGGACCCGACGACAAGCCCGCAAGGGGAACGACGAATGAACATCGTGGTCTGGCTCAAGGGCCGCAGGGGATGCGCCTGCCTGCGGCGCGTCCTGGACGAAGGGCATGCGGTGGCCGCCGTGGTGCTGCAGAACCAGCCCGCCACGGCATGGTACGCCGAGGCGCAGAGGATCGCGGCCGGTCACGGCCTGCGGACCATGGCCGCCGACGACCCGGGCGACGACGCGCTGCTCGAGGCCCTGGCCGCCCTTGAGCCGGACCTGTTCATCCTCGCCGGCTACGGCAGGATCATCCCCCCGCGCACCATCGCCCTGCCCAGGGTGATGTGCCTGAACCTGCACGGGGGCAGGCTGCCGGAATACCGGGGCTCCTCGCCCATGAACTGGTCCCTGATCAACGGGGAGCGGAGCTTCTCGCTCTCGGTGATCCGCGTGGACCCCGGCGTGGACAGCGGGGACGTGTTCCTGGATCGGACCTTCCCCATCGGCCCGGACGACACCATCGCGGACCTGCACGCCATCGCGGACCGGGAATTCCCAGACATGCTCTGCCGGGTGCTGCGGGACCTGGCGCAGGGCACCGCGACCCCCAGGGTGCAGGACGCGGACCGGGCGCGCTACTTCCCCATGCGCTTCCCCGAGGACGGGCTCATCCTCTGGGACCAGTGCACGGCCGAACAGGCCCACAACCGCGTGCGGGCGCTGACCGAGCCCTATCCCTGCGCCTTCACGTACTACCGGGGCCGCCGCGTCCGGCTCGTGGCCACGCAGCTCCGCGAGAGCGCCTTCTTCGGCGAGCCGGGCCGGATCTATCTCGTGCGCGACGGGCGGCTGCTCGTGTGCGCCTCGGACCGCTGCCTGTGGATCACCCGGGCCGTGCTGGAGGACACCGGCGAGCCGCTGGCCGACGCCGTGAAACGCTACGACCGTCTGGCCACCGTGCGCCAGGCGGTCATGGACCTGTACGAAAGAGGATGAACGGATGCGCATAGGCAGCTTCGACACCCGGGACCGCGTCCTCGTGATCGCGGAAATCGGCAACAACCACGAAGGCGACCTGGCCCTGGCCAAGGAACTCATCCATGCCGCGGCCGGGTCCGGGGCGGACGCCGTCAAGTTCCAGACCATCGTGCCCCGCAAGTTCGTGGCTCCCGACCAGACCGCGCGCCTGGCCATGATGGAGCGCTTCAGCTTTTCGCCCGACCAGTTCGCGGAACTGGCCGAGGAGGCCGGACGCGCCGGAACGATGTTCCTCTCCACGCCCTTCGACCTGGGCAGCGTGCAGATGCTCGCCCCGCTGGTCCCGGCCTACAAGATCGCCTCCGGCGACAACACCTTCTATCCGCTGATGGAGGCCGTGGCCGCCACCGGCAAGCCGATCATCCTCTCCTGCGGCCTGGCGGGCATCGAGGACGTCCTGCGCGCGCGCGAACGCATCCAGGCGGTCTGGAACGCCAAGGGCGTCGCCGGAGAACTGGCCGCGCTGCACTGCGTGGCCAGCTATCCGACCCCCTTCGAGGAGGCCAACCTGCTGGCCATCAAGGCCCTGGAGGCCGCGGCTTCGACCGTGGGCTACTCGGACCACACCCTGGGCATCGAGGCGGCCGTGCTCGCCGTGGCCGTGGGCGCGCGCATCCTGGAAAAGCACTTCACCCTGGACCACGAGCACTCGGACTTCCGGGACCACCAGCTTTCGGCCACGCCGGACGAACTGGCCCTGCTTGTGCGCCGCGTGCGCGAGGCGGAGTCCGCGCTGGGGGCCGCGTCCAAGGAGCCGCAAGCCTGCGAAAAGGGCAACACCGCGGCCATGCGCCGCTCCATCGTGGCCGGGGCCGACCTGGCCGCGGGCGCCGTGCTCTCCATGGACGACCTGTGCTGGGTGCGCCCGGGCGGCGGCCTGGCCCCGGGCGAAGAGGGACTGCTCCTGGGCAAGCGGCTCAAGGCCGCGCGGAGCATGGGCCAGAGGATCCTGGCCGAGGACGTGGAGTAGGGCCGTGTGCGGCATCGCGGGCTATATCGGCGCCTCGCCGCCGGACCGGGACAGGATCCGGGAGTGCCTCGAGCGCATGCGGCGCCGGGGCCCGGACGCCTCCGGCACGTTCACCCACGCCGCCGCGGACGGGCACGGGACCGTGCTCCTGCACGCGCGCCTGTCGATCATCGACCTCAGCGACCGGGCCAACCAGCCCTACGCCGAGGACCCGTTCACCCTGGTCTTCAACGGCGAGATCTACAACTACGTCGAGGTCCGCGAGGAGCTCAAGCGCCTCGGCCGCCGCTTCACCACCTCCAGCGACACCGAGGTGCTCCTGGCCGCCCTGCGCGAGTGGGGCGCGGCCGGGCTCGACCGGCTGGAGGGCATGTGGGCCTTCGCCCTGCACGACGCGCGCGACGGCTCGCTCCTGCTCTGCCGCGACCGCTTCGGCGAAAAGCCGCTCTATCTGCTGCGCGCGGACCAGGGCCTGTACTTCGCCTCCGAGGTCAAGGCCGTCGCCGCCCTGCGCGGCGCGCGCCCCGAGCCCAACCTGCACCACCTGCACCGCTTCCTGATCAACGGCTACAAGGCGCTCTACAAGACCGGGGAGACCTTCTTCAAGGACGTGGCCGAGCTGGCGCCCGGCTGCCTGCTGCGCGTGCGCCCGGGCGAGCCCGAGCGGCTCGAACGCTACTGGACCGTTCCGGCCCAGGCCGAGGCGGAGATGTCCTTCGGGGAGGCCGTGGAGCGGACCCGCGACCTGCTGCGCGAGGCCGTGCGCATCCGGTTGCGCACGGACGTGCCCCTGGCCTTCTGCATGAGCGGCGGCGTGGACTCCAACGCGCTCATCAGCATGGCGCGCCGGGAACTGGGCCAGGACGTGCACGGCTTCACCATCATGGAGGACGACGCGCGCTACGACGAGTCGGAGCTGGTGCGCCGCTCCGTGGCCGAACTGGGCATCCGGCACACCGGCATCACCCTGGACACCGCGGGCTTCCTGGAGAACCTGCGCGAACTGGTGCGCTACCACGACGCCCCGGTGGCGACCCTCTCCTACTACGTGCATTGGCTGCTGATGCGCAGCGTGGCCCGGGCCGGATACAAGGTCGTGGTCAGCGGCACGGCCGCGGACGAACTGTTCACCGGCTACTACGACCACCACAATTTCTACCTGCGCGCGGTGCGCAACGACGCCGGGCTCCACGCCGAATCCCTGGCCAACTGGAAACGCGGCATCGGCACCATGGTCCGCAACCCGTTCCTGAAGAACCCGGACGTGTTCATCGAAAACCCGGACGAGCGCGGGCACATCTATCTGGAGGCCGAGGAGTTCCGGCGGCGGATCCCGGTGGGCTTCGACGAGCCGTTCACCGAGACGCGCTACTGCGACGAGCCGCTGCGCAACCGCATGCTCAACGAGCTCTTCCACGAGGTGGTGCCGGTCATCCTCCACGAGGACGACCTCAACGCCATGTACTATTCGCTGGAGAACCGCTCCCCGTTCCTGGACCGGCGGCTCTTCGAGTTCAGCCTGACCATCCCCACGCGGCACCTGGTCCGCGACGGCCGCGCCAAGGCCGTGCTGCGCGAGGCCGTGCGCGGCATCGCGCCCGACGCCGTGGTGGACAATCCGCGCAAGGTGGGCTTCAACGCCTCCATCCTCTCGCTCCTGGACACGCGGGACCCGGCGGTGCGCGAGATGCTGCTCGCCGACGGCCCGCTCTACGACCACGTGCGCCGCGACGCCGTGCAGGCCCTGCTGGACGAGCCGCATTTCCCGAACCACGAAAGCAAGTTCCTGTTCAACGTGCTCGGCGCGAAACTTTTTCTGGAAGAGTACGCATGATCGGCATCGTCAACTACGGACTCGGCAATCTGCGTTCCGTGGCCGGAGCCGTGCAGCGGGTGGGCTACGACCCCCGCATCAGCTCCGATCCCGGGGAACTGGCGCGCGCGGACAAGCTCATCCTGCCCGGGGTGGGCGCCTTCGGCGACGGCATGCGCCTGCTGCGCGAAAGCGGCCTGGCCGACGCGCTGAGCGAGCTCGTGCTCGAAAAGGGACGGCCCGTGCTGGGCATCTGCCTGGGGTTCCAGCTCCTGGCGAAAACGAGCTGCGAGTTCGGCGAGCACGAGGGGCTCGGCTGGATCGACGCCGACGTGCTGCGCCTGGAGCCGGGCGGCGGCCTGCGCCTGCCGCACGTGGGCTGGAACGACCTGGAACGCCTCGCGCCGTGCCCGCTCTTCGACGGGGTGCCGGAAAAGGCCCTGTTCTACTACGTGCACAGCTACCACGTGCGCTGCAACGTCCCGGACATCGCCGTGGGCGCGTGCGAGTACGGCCGGCGGTTCACCTCGGTCATCCGCAGGGACAACATCTACGGCACGCAGTTCCACCCGGAAAAGAGCCAGCAGGCCGGGCTGAGGATGCTGCTCAACTTCCTGGAGCGGGGATAGCCATGGTCCGCAAGCGCCTGATCACCGTGCTGACCCTGAACAACGGGGTCCTGTTCCGGACCCGCAACTTCGTGCCCGACTACCGCTACACGCTCAATTTCGTGGACGCCTGGTCCATCGACGAGGTCGTGCTGCTGGACATCTCCCGCCCGGGCGAGGGCGACCGCGACCTCTTCTACGAACAGGTCGCCCGGTTCGCCACCGACTGCTTCGTGCCCCTGACCGTGGGCGGCGGCGTGCGCGACCTGGACGACTTCACCACCCTGCTCGGCGTGGGCGCGGACAAGGTCGCGGTCAACTCCGCGGTCCTGCGCGACCCGGCGTTCATCACCCGCGCGGCCCGGCAGTACGGCGCGCAGTGCGTGGTCGTGTCCGTGGACGCGAAGCGGACCGCCGACGGCGGCTACGCGGTGTGCACGGATTTCGGCAAGACCGCGCTGGACCTGACGCCCGAGGACTGGGCCAGGCAGGCCGCGGACCTCGGGGCCGGGGAGATCCTGCTGCAGTCCGTGGACCGCGACGGCATGCTCGAAGGCTACGACATCGAACTGGTGCGCCGGGTCTCGGACGCGGTGCCCATCCCGGTGCTGGCCTGCAGCGGGGCCGGCAACTGGCAGCACTTCGTGGACGCCATCGTGGACGGCGGCGCCCAGGCGGCCTGCACCACGAACATCTACCACTTCACGGAAACGAGCATCTTCAGCGCCAAACGCTTCCTGCACGAAGCCGGCGTGGAGGTGCGCATGGAAGAGGACGAGGACGACAACGCGCGATGACCGCATCGCGCACGACCCCGTAGCGGAGACACCATGGTCTACATTCCCGACAGCAACCTGACCAAGCGCGGCAGGGAGATCATCTACTGCAAGCGCTGCCTGATGCCCAGTTCGCGCCCGCGGATCATGTTCGACGACGAGGGCGTGTGCAACGCCTGCCGCCACGCGGACGCCAAGCAGGAGCAGATCGACTGGGAGGCCCGCAGGAAGGAGTTCCTGGAAATCGTGGACAAGTACCGCGCCAGGGACGGCTCCTGGGACTGCGTGGTGCCCTGGAGCGGCGGCAAGGACTCCAGCTCCATCGCCTACCGCCTCAAGTACGAGTACGGCCTCAACCCGCTGCTGGTCACCTATTCGCCGATGATCCCCAACGAGGTGGGCGAGCACAACCGCGAGGCGCTGATCCGCGCCGGGTTCGACCACGTCATGATCCGCTCCAACCAGAAGGCCCACCGCAGGCTGGCCAAGCGCTTCTTCATCGAGCGCGGCAACCCAAAAGTCGCCTGGGACGCGGGCATCAACGCCGCGCCGGTGCAGACGGCGGTGCGCCACGCCATCCCCCTGGTCTTCTACGCCGAGCACGGCGAAAGCGAATACGGGGGTCGCGTGCTGCACGAGGACTCGGCCAAGCGCCGGGACTTCACCGAGGTCATCGAACACCAGATCGGCGACGACCCCAGGAACTGGGTGGACAGCAGGATCTCCGTGAGCGACCTGCAGACCTACCTCTACCCCTCCGCGGCCCAGCTGGCGGAAAAGAGCGTCACGGCCTACTACTTCGCCTACTTCCACAAGTGGAGCATGTTCGAGAACTACGAGTACATCAAGGACAAGATCGACTTCCACATCAACCCGCGCGGCCGCACCACGGGCACGTTCACCAACTTCGACAGCCTCGACGACAAGATGGACCCGCTCTACTACTACATGCAGTTCATCAAGTTCGGATTCGGCCGCGCCGTGCGCGACGCGTCCAGGCTGATCCAGAACGGGCACATGGGCCGGGACGAGGCGCTGGAGCTGGCCCGCAAGTACGACGGCGAGTTTCCGGACGAGCACCTGGACGAGGTGCTCGAATACCTGGACATGACCGAGGACGAATTCCAAAAGGTGGTGGACAAGCACCGCAACCCCGAAATCTGGGACCGGGACGGCGGCGGATGGAAGCTGCGCTTCCCCCTGCCCGAAAAATGAGGAGACCGACGATGAGCGCGAACTACATGGAATGCCCCTGCGACCTGTGCGGCGCCACCGAGGCCGTGGAGATGCCCCACTGCCGCCTGTACAACAACGACCAGCCCATCCACATCTGCCGGCAGTGCGGCTTCGTCTACGTCAAGTACCGCCGCAGCGCCGAGGACATCGCCAAGGCCTGGTCCGACGACCTCTACGGCAACGAATACACCGCGCGCATCCCCGCCGTGGTCGCGCGCCAGCGCTACGCGGCCGACTTCACCGACATCAAGATCGACCTCAAGAACAAGAGCGTGCTCGACATCGGCGCCGGCGAGGGACAGTTCCTCGACATCCTCAAGGAATACGGGGCCGCGCCCTTCGGCGTCGAGCCTTCCTCCAAGAACTGCGAGGACATGTCCGGCTCCGGCCTGGACTGCTTCTGCGGCACCATCGAGCAGTTCATGGCCGCCGGACGGACCGAGCGCTACGACGTGGCCACGATCCTCTGGACCCTGGAGAACTGCTACTCCTGCACGGACATGCTCAAGGCCGCGCACGACCTGCTCAAGCCCGGCGGGCACGTGGTCGTGGCCACGGGCAGCCGCATCCTCGTGCCCTTCAAGAAGACCATGTGGGACTACCTCGGCCCCAACCCGGCGGACACCCACTGCTTCCGCTTCTCCGCCAACACCCTGCAGGGGCTGCTGGCCATCGCCGGCTTCAAGACCGTGGCCATCAACCGGTACCACGACACGGACTACCTCTGCGTGATCGGCCAGAAGCAGGAAGGCGGCGAGGCGATTCCCTGGAAGGGCGACCACTTCGTCGAGGTCTATTCCTTCTTCGAGCGCTGGCACAGGGAAAGCGCCTACTACATCAACCAGATGCGCTGAGGCCGCGGGCACGCCCCGGCACAAGGAAGCGAGGTCGCCATGACACGTTTGGCCCTTCACGGTGGAAAACCCGTCATCTCCAAGCCCTTCCCGCCCTACCCGTCCATGGGCCGGGCCGAGGAGGAGGCGGTCGTCGGCGTGGTGCGCAGCGGCGTGCTGTCCGGGTTCTACGGCAGCTGGTCCGACGAGTTCTGGGGCGGCGAGCAGGTCCGGCGGTTCGAGGCCGCCTGGGCCGAGCTGTTCAAGGCCCCCTACGCCGTCAGCGTCAACTCGGCCACGTCCGGGCTCCTCGCGGCCCTGGGCGCGGTCGGGATCGGCCCGGGCGACGAGGTCATCGTCCCGCCCTACACCATGTCCGCCACGGTCGCCACGCCGCTGTTCTACGGGGCCGTGCCCGTGTTCGTGGACATCGAGCCCGAGACCTTCTGCCTGGACCCCGACAAGGTGCGCCGGGCCATCACGGATAGGACCCGGGCCATCGTCGTGGTGAACCTCTTCGGCCACCCCGGGCGGCTGCGCGAACTGCGCGCCCTGGCCGACGAAAAGGGGCTCGTGCTCATCGAGGACAACGCCCAGGCCCCCCTGGCCGAGGAGAACGGCGTCCACACGGGCAACGTGGGCCACATCGGCGTGGCCAGCCTGAACTTCCACAAGCACATCCACACCGGCGAGGGCGGCGTGTGCGTGACCGCGGACAAGGATCTCGCGCAGCGCATGCAGATGATCCGCAACCACGGCGAAAACGTGGTCGAAGCCGTGGAGATGGAGAATATCGCCGACATGGTGGGCCTCAACCTCCGGCTGACCGAGCTGCAGGCGGCCATCGGCCTGGCGCAGCTCGACCGGGTGGAGGAGCACGTGGCCGCGCGCCGACGCGTGGCCGAGGGGCTGAGCCGGGGGCTGGAGGGGCTGGAAGGCCTCACCGTGCCCGCGGTGCGCCCGGGCTGCCGCCACGTCTACTACGTCTGGGCCATGCGCTGCGACGAAAAGCGGCTGGGCGTGAGCCGCGCGGCGTTCTGCAAGGCGCTGGCGGCCGAGGGGTTCCCGCACTTCACCGGCTACGTGCGGCCCCTGTACCTGCTGCCGCTGTTCCAGCGCAGGATCGCCATCGGCGGGCGCGGCTACCCCTTCGACCTCGCCCCGCACGTGGACTACTCGCGCGGCATCTGCCCGGTGTGCGAGCGCATGCACTTCCAGGAACTCGTCTGCTTCGAGCCCTGCGCCAACCTGTTCACCGACGCGGACACGGAGCTGCTCGTGGAGGCCGTGCGCAAGGTGCACGGGCTGCGCGGGGAACTCGCCGGGGAGAACGCCTGATGGCCGGACGCCCGATGGCCCGCCCGAAGGCCGGGCGCGTGATCGCCAGCATCGAGGCGCGCATGGGCGCCTCGCGCCTGCCGGGCAAGATGCTCGCGGACCTGGCGGGCAAGCCCGCCATCACGCGGCTCTACGAACGGCTGCGCCGCTGCGCCGAGGTGGACGACGTGATCCTGGCCACCACGGCCAACCCGGCGGACGACGCGCTCGCCGAATGGGCCGCGCGACACGGCGTGGCCGTGCACCGAGGCAGCGAGGACGACGTGCTCCTGCGCGTGGTGGAGGCCCAGCGCGCCATGGACGGCGACATCGTCCTGGAGATGTTCGGGGACATGCCGCTCATCGATCCGGAACTCGTGGACTGGGGCATCCGCACCTTCCGCGCCAACGCCTGCGACGTGCTGACCACCACCACGGTGCCCTCGTTCCCGGTGGGCCAGGACGTGGTGCTCTTCCGGCTCGCGGACCTGGAATGGGTGGCGCGGAACATCGACGACCCGGCGGTGCGCGAGCACGTCTCCCTGTACTTCTTCGAGCACCCGGAGCGCTACGCCATCCAGCATCTCGTGGCCCCGCCCCGCCTGCACCGGCCCGACTGCCGGCTGGTGCTCGACTACCCCGAGGACCTGGAGCTGATCCGCCGCGTCTACGAGCGGCTGGGCCACCTGGACCAGGGCTGCTTCGGCCTGGAGGCCGTCCTGGACCTGCTGCGCCGCGAACCGGAACTGGCGGCCGTCAACAGCGGCTGCGAGGAGAAGGCCCCGCGATGAACGCACCGCTGCGGACCATACTGGTCGGCTTCGGCCAGATCGCGGCCGGGCTCGCGCAGGACGCCCGCATGGCGGCGTACTTTCCCTACGCCACGCACGCCCAGGCCCTGCGGGACCACCCCGGCTTCGACTGGGCCGCGGTCGCGGACCCCAGGCCCGAGGCCCTGGAACAGGCCCGGCGCGCCTGGAACGTGCCCGAGGCGGTGGCCGACCTCGGGGCCCTGGCCGACCCGCGGGCCTTCGAGGTGGCGGTGCTGGCCACCCCGCCCGGCGCGCGCATCGCCGCCCTGGAACGCCTGCCCGGCCTCCGGGCTGTGTTCGTGGAAAAGCCCCTGGGCCAGGACGTGGCCGAGGCCGAGCGGTTTCTTGCGCTCTGCCGCGAACGCTCCATCCTGGTGCAGGTCAACTACTGGCGGCGCGGCGACGAAAATTTCCGGGCCCTGGCCGACGGCGGCCTGGCAAAGCGCATCGGCCGCCCCCGGGCGTGCTTCGGCCTGTACGGCAACGGCCTGAAGAACAACGGCAGCCACCTCATCGACTTCGTGGCCATGCTCCTGGGCGAGGTGGCGGAGGCCGCGCCCTTCTGCCCGGACTCGGCCTTTGCCGAGGGCCCGATCCCCGGCGACCTGAACGTGCCCTTCACCCTGCGCCTGGCCGACGGCCCGCCCGTGGCCGTGCAGCCGGTCCGCTTCGCCGACTACCGCGAAGTGGGCCTGGACATCTGGGCCGAACGCGGGCGCATGACCCTGTACCAGGAAAGCCTGCGGCTCTGCACGTATCCCCGGGTCGAGAACCGGGGCCTGGAACGGGAGTACGAGATCGCCACCGATCGCCCGGAGTGCGTGGAGCCGACCTGCGGCCAGGCCCTGCTGCGCATGTACGGCAACCTCTTCGACGCGGTGCGCGCGGGCGCCGCCCTCTGGAGCACCGGGGACCGGGCCCTGCACACGCAGCGGCTGGTCCAGTCCGTGCTGCTGGCCGCGGCGCGCCCCACGGAGGCGGCATGAACCACGCCGCGGACGTGCTCCTGTACGCGGAGGATCCCGGGGCGGCGAATTTCCTGGCCCCGCTGCCCGCGGCCCTGGGCCGGAAGGGCATCGGCGCGCTCCTGCTGGCCGAAGGCCCGGCCGCGGCTTGGCTGGACGCCGGAGCCGCCGACTACGCGCGGCCGCAGGGCCCGGCCGGGGCCATCCTGGATGCGCTGCGCCCCGGGCTGCTGCTCGTGGGCACGTCGGAGAACAAGCGCTCGCTCGGCCTGGAGCTGGTGGACGCGGCCCGGCAGCGGCGCATCCCCAGCGTCGGGGTCGTGGACATGGGCATGAACGCGGCCCACCGCTTTCGCGGCGCATCCGACGACCCGCTGCGCCATGCGCCGGACCACCTCGCGGTGCCCGACGCCTGGACCGGCCGGGCCTTCGAGGCGCTCGGGGTTCCCGCCACGGCGATCACCGTATGCGGGCATCCCCACTACGACGTGGTCCGCGCCGTGGGCGAACGGCTGGACCGGCGCGACCCCGCGGCCGCGCGGCGCGAACTGTTTCCCGGAGCGGGCCCGGAAGCGCCGGTCATCGTCTTTGCGGCCGAGCTGTCCGACGGTCTGGACCCCGACGAATTCCTCCGCAGCGCCGCGTACACGCTGCAGGGCAGCGGACGCTCGGACAAGCGGACCGACGTGGTCCTGGACGAATTCCTGCTGGCCGTGCGGGACGTCTCGCCCCGGCCCCACCTGGTCCTGCGCCTGCACCCCAAGAACGAGCCCGGCGAGTTCGCGGCGGTGCTCGACGGCTTCGACCAGGTCAGCCGCACGGAAAACGCGCACGAGATCGTCCACGCCGCGGACGGGGTGGTGGGCATGACCTCCATGCTCCTCCTGGAGGCCCTGATCCTCGGCACGCCGACCTTTTCCATCGTGCCGCGCGCCTGTGAGACGACCTGGCTGCCGAGCATCCAGAGCGGGGCCACGCCGGTGGCCTGCAGCCGCGAGGAGGTGGCCGCCAAGCTGCCCGCGTTCCTGGCGGCGGCAGCGGGACGCAAGAGCCGGGGAACGGCCCACGGCCTGCTCTTCGGAGCGCTGGAGCGGCTCACGGCGCACATCGGCACGTGGCTGCGGGATCCCCGGGCCCTGCTCGGCGGCGGGGGCGCCGCCCGGGCCTGAACGCGGCCCGGTTTTCCAACGCACAGGACGGCGTCCGGCCGCTTGACACCGGCGCCGCATTTCGCAACGTTCCCACAATCAATAACGAGACCTGGAGCCGGTTATGAATCCGCACTTCGATCAAAACAGAATACTTTGGAAAGACGAATATTCCGGGCAGTACGAAGCACCCGTCTACAGTGAACAGTTCGAACTCCAATGGAACCTCGCGCTCAAGAACAGCGAATATTCGCAGACGCCGGGGTCGTCCACGTCGGATGCATATATAAACGACAGGATCTACGAGTGGACGGGCGTGCATCCCGACGGGATAGATCATTTTCACGATCCCACCATGGGATCGCGCAAACTGCACAACCCCATCGATCCGGCCCTGATTCGCAACAAGCGGTGCCTGGACCTGTGTTGCGGGCACGGCCGCTGGACCAAGGTCATGCAGCGCCTCGGCGCGCAGGAGCTGCTCTCCACGGACATCTCCGCCAGCGCGCTCCAGGCCACCTCGAAATTCAACGAGAACGTCCGCGAAGTCGACGTGATGCGCATTCCGCAGGCCACGCCCGACCTCGTGGGCCGGTTCGACTTCACCAACTTCTGGGGCGTGGCCATGTGCACGCACGACCCGAAGCTGGCCTTCGAGAACGCCGCCTCCACCGTGGCCCCCGGCGGGTCGCTCTACCTCATGGTCTACGCCCCGTGCGGCATCCACGGCACCGAGCTGACCAACATCCAGAGAAGGATCTTCCATTCCCTCGAAAACGTCGAAGACCGCCTGGCGTTCGTGGGCAAGGTCTGGGAAAGGAAATGGGACGGCCGCTACCCGCTCAAGAGCAACATCCTGAACGCGCTCTACAACCTCAGGGGGCTGGACCGCGGCTACAAGATCGGCGTCCTGGACATGCTCGCGCCCTACTACAACTGGGTCATCGCGCTCGAAACGATCGTCGATTGGATGAACAAGGCCGGCTTCGCCAAGGTCGTGCACCTGAACGACGACGATCCGGAGCCCTGCGCGTTCCACGTTCTGGGCTGCGAAAAACGCTAGGCGTGCGGTCCGTGGCTCGCGACTCGTCGAATCCGTCCTCCCGCGCGGTGCAATGATGCTCGGTAAAAAGTCGGAAACCCGGTACTGGGACGGGCTCTGGTCCGGCGGCACCCTGCCTCCGGCCGTCGATCCCGGCGACAGGAGCCTCGACAACCACATCAACCTGCTGCTGCACGAGTTCGTCACCGCCGCCCTGCGCGGGCACGGGCCGGACAGCGCCGGCGCGTCCCTGGTGGAGATCGGCTGCGCGGCCTCCACGTGGCTGCCCTATTTCGCCAGGGTCCACGGCATGCAGGTGGCCGGGCTGGACTACTCGGAACCGGGATGCCGGTCCGCGCGCGCGCAGCTGGACCGCTACGGGATCGAGGGCGAGATCCACAACGTGGACCTCTTCGACTGCCCCGCGTCCCTGCGCGAGCGCTTCGACGTGGCCTTTTCCGTGGGGTTCGTGGAACATTTCGAGGACCCCGCCGTCCCGCTCGCGCGCATCCGCGACCTGCTCAAGCCGGGCGGCATGGCGCTGACCGTCATCCCCAACCTCGAGGGGGTCAACGGCTGGCTCACGAAGACGCTGAACCGGCCGGTCTACGACCTGCACGTGGTCATTCCGCCCGAGGCCCTGGCGCGCCACCAGGAGGCGGCCGGGCTGGCCGTGACGCAGTGCGGCCACCTGGGCGGCCTGAACCTCTGCGTGGTCAATTTCGCCGGGCAGCGGGGGCTGCGCACCCGCGTCCTGCCACGGCTCTTCTCCTGGGGCTCGAAATCCTGGTGGATGCTGGAGCGGATCGCGCGCAGGGCGGGACTCGGCCTCCCCGTCACCGCGCTGCTCAGCCCCTACACGGCGTCGGTGGCCATCCGGCCCGGGCGCTGAGCCCCCGCGCCGCCGAAATCAGCCAACGCCGCTCTCCGGCCAAAAGGACGAGACACGACATGAGCACACGCTACGCCTTCGGCAAGAACTGGGCCGACTTCTCCCGCAAGGTCCAGGAGGCCCGCATCGCCCACGCCACGGACCGCCTGGCGCACCTGCTGCCCGACATCGCGGGCAGGACCTTCCTGGACATCGGCTCGGGGTCCGGCCTGCATTCCCTGGCCGCGCTGCGCCTGGGCGCCGCGCGCGTCCTGGCCATCGACCTGGACGAGGACAGCGTGGCCACCACCCGCGCCATGCTCGAGGCCAATGCGCCGGGCGGACCCTGGCGGGCGGAGCGCGGCGACATCCTCGGCGAACACGGCGTGGCGGAGGGCTACGACATCGTCTATTCCTGGGGCGTGCTGCACCACACCGGCGCCATGTGGACCGCCGTGGAAAACGCCCTGGCCCTGGCCAAGCCCGGCGGCCGGTTCTGCATCGCCCTGTACCTCAAGACCCCCTTCTGCGGCTTCTGGCGGCACGAAAAGCGCCTCTACAGCGCCCATCCCCTGCTCCGGCCACTCTTCTTCGGCCTTTTCACGCCCCTGCTGCTGCTGCGCCAGCTCGCCGGGGGCGTCAACCCGGTCGCCTACGTCCGAGAATACGAACGCCAACGGGGCATGCGCTTCACCAACGACGTGGCCGACTGGCTCGGCGGCTACCCGTACGAGTCGGTCTCGCCCCGGGAGATGGCGGACTTCGCCGAGCGCCACGGCCTGACGCTGGAGCTGGAGCACAACACCACGCCCCCGCGGGGCCTTTTCGGCTCCACCTGCGGCGAATGGGTCTTCCGCGTGCCGGAACGGGCCGGGGCGGGACAGTGACCGCGCCGGGGCCGCATCCGCCGCGCGCCGCCCGGGGCGAAACGCGCAAAAGGACTTCGCCATGCGCCTCGCCTTCGTCATAGCCGCCCTTTCCTGCGGCGGGGCGGAGCGGGTCTTCACCCGGCTGGCCAACCACTTCGCCCGGCAGGGCCACGCCGTGACCGTGCTCGCCCAGACCCCGCCGGAGGCCGACCACTATCCCCTGGCCCCGGCCATCGAGCGCGCGCGGTTCGGGGACGGCGGCGGCGTGCTGCCCCACTCCGGCCTGCTGCGCAACGTCCGGCGCGTGCGCTCCCTGCGCGCGGCCCTGCGCGCGGCCCGGCCGGACGCGGTGGTCAGCTTCCTGTCCGCGACCAACGTCCTGGCCCTGCTGGCGACGCGGCGCCCGCGCATCCCCGTGGTCGTCTCCGAGCGCGTGGACCCGCCGCAGGTGCCCCTGGGCCGGGCCTGGGAGTTCCTGCGCGACCGGACCTACCCCTGGGCCGACGCCCTGGTCGTCCAGTCCGAGGCCATCCGGCCCTGGGCGCACCGGCGTCTCCTGCCGGAACGGGTCCACGTCATCGCCAATCCGGTCCTTCCGCCCGAACCCGCCGCCCCCGGCACGCCCGGCACGTCCGGCACGTCCGGCCCGTACATCGCGGCCATGGGCAGGCTCGTGCCCCAGAAGGGCTTCGACATGCTGCTCGCAGCCTTTGCCCGCCTCGCCGCAACGCACCCCGAATGGCGCATCGCCATCATCGGCGGGCCGCGCGGCGATGGGGCCGAGGCCGAGGAACTGCATCGCCTGGCCGAGGAACTGCGCATCGCGGACCGGGTGACCTGGTGCGGCCAGGTCGCGAATCCCGCACCGCTGCTCGCCGGAGCTTCGATCTTCGCGCTGCCCTCGCGGTTCGAGGGCTTTCCCAACGCCCTGACCGAGGCCATGGCCTGCGGCACGCCGGTCGTGGCCTTCGACTGCCCCACCGGCCCGGCGGACATCGTGCGCCACGAGGTGGACGGCCTGCTCCTGCCGCTGGGCGACGTGGACGGGCTGACCGGGGCCCTGGGCAGGCTCATGGACGACGAAGGGTTGCGCAACGCGATGGGCGACAGGGCCCGGGAGGTCTGCGAACGCTTTGCGCCGGAACGGATCTTCGCGGCGTGGGAACGGTTGCTGGCGGGCCTGCCGCATGGCAAGGACTGAATCGTCGGGCCTGAATCGTCGGGGCTGAAGGGCCGGGGCTGAACCGTCAGGACTGAATCGTCGGGGCTGAAGGGCCGAGGCTGAACGGCCGGGACTGAATCCCGGAACGGGGCCATCGGGCACGGAGGCCGCCCCGAATCGCCGGGCAGGACCGCCCGGGCAGGCCCCTCCGGCCCGCGGAAGGCTTGCGAAACCGCCCCGCTGCGTGTAGAAGCTCCTACCTGTGGGCGGAAGCGATCGCGGGCGCCGTGATGCTCCCGGAGCAGCGATTTTCGAACGTTTTTCCATCACCCGGCCCGCCGCAGCACGCGGCCACAACGCCACCGACCGCAGCATGGACCAGACCAAACAGGAACTCCGCTTCGCCTTCGGCAAGAACTGGTCCTCGTTTCTCCAGACCCTGGACGACGAGCGCATCCGCGAGGCCGAGCGCGACCTCGTCGCCCACCTGGGCACCGACGGCCTCAAGGGCAAGACCTTTCTGGACATCGGCTCGGGCAGCGGGCTGCACTCCCTGGCTGCGCGCCGCCTCGGCGCGCGCGTCGTGTCCTTCGACTACGACAAGGACTCGGTGGCCTGCACGGCCCACCTCCGCGATACCTATTTTCCCGGGGACGCCGACTGGCGGGTCGAACAGGGCAGCGCCCTGGACCGCGACTACATGGCGGGCCTGGGCCGCTTCGACATCGTCTATTCCTGGGGCGTGCTGCACCACACCGGGGACATGTGGACGGGCCTGGAGAACGCGGCGGCCCGCGTGGCGCCCGGCG
Organism: Desulfovibrionaceae bacterium; assembly: GCA_015709205.1. Lineage (GTDB taxonomy): Bacteria > Desulfobacterota > Desulfovibrionia > Desulfovibrionales > Desulfovibrionaceae > JACCQO01. The sequence goes on along the minus strand of JACCQO010000023.1, from coordinate 9,097 downwards.
GCACGCTCTTTCTGGCCATCTACAACGACCAGGGCGGCGGCAGCAGCCGCTGGAAGCGCATCAAGCGGTTCTACAACCAGGCCCCGGCCCCGGTGCGCCTGCTCATGTGCCTGGGCTACGCGGGCTACTGGGAGACGCGCCTGGCCCTGATCCGCGCCGTCCGGCTGCAGAATCCCCTGCCCTTCAAGGCCTGGCGGGACAAGAAAAAGCAGCGGGGCATGTCCTATTGGCACGACGTGGTGGACTGGATGGGCGGATACCCCTTCGAGGTCGCCAGGCCGGAGGAAATCTTCGACTTCCACCGGAAAAAGGGGTTCGTGCTGCGCCATCTCGCCACCTGCGGCGGCGGCATCGGGTGCAACGAATTCGTGTTTTCCCTGGAAACGGCGCAAAAGGAAAACGGAAAATCCGCATGATCCCTTTCCCGCAGCGCCCGCTTCTTCCCTAGGGCATCGGGCGTGCGCTCCGGCCATGGCGACGGCCGGAAGCCAGACCGCCTCACCGTGACGGAGATCCAGGATGCTTTTCAATTCCTATGGGTTCATACTCCTCTTCCTGCCCGTCACGTTCCTGCTCTATTTCGGCCTGATCCGGGCCCGCAAGACCACCGGGGCGAAGCTGGCCCTCGTGGCCTGCTCGCTCTTCTTCTACGGGTACTGGAATCCCAGGTACCTCGCCCTGATGCTCTTTTCCATCGGCTTCAACTTCCTCTGCGGCCTGCGCATCGCCAGGGCGGACACGCCCCGCGCCCGCAAGGGCCACCTCGCCCTGGGCGTGGCCGTCAACCTCCTGCTCATCGGCTACTACAAGTACACGAACTTCTTCCTGGCCAACGTCAACGCGCTGTTCGGAACCTCCCTGCCGCACCTCGACATCGTCCTGCCGCTGGCCATCAGCTTCTTCACCTTCCAGCAGATCGCCTACCTCGTGGACAGCTATTCCGGAACCGTCCGCGAGCACGACATCGTCAACTACACGCTGTTCATCACCTTCTTCCCGCAGCTCATCGCCGGGCCCATCGTGCACCACCGGGCCATGATCCCGCAATTCTCCTCCCGCAAGGCCCTGATCCTCAACTACCGCAACATCGCGGCCGGGCTCTTCCTCTTCGGCATCGGCCTGAGCAAGAAGGTCCTGCTCGCCGACAACCTCGCCACCTGGGTCGGCCAGGGATTCGGGGCCGCCTCGATCCAGTTCCACGAGGCCTGGATCACCAGCCTGAGCTACACCCTGCAACTCTACTTCGACTTCAGCGGCTACATGGACATGGCCATGGGCTCGGCCCTGCTGCTGAACATCCGCGTGCCCATCAACTTCCGCTCGCCCTACAAGGCGACGAGCGTCCAGGAGTTCTGGCGGCGCTGGCACATCACCCTCGGCGATTTCCTGCGCGACTACCTCTACATTCCCCTGGGCGGAAACCGCAAAGGCGCGGCGCGGACCTACCTGAACCTGGCCGTCACCTTCCTGCTCTGCGGCCTGTGGCACGGCGCGGCGTGGACGTTCGTCTTCTGGGGCGGCCTGCACGGCGCGGCCCTGGTGCTCAACCGCGCCTGGTCGCGGCTGGGCCCGGCCGTGAACAAGGGGCTGGCCCTGTTCCTGACCTTCAACTTCGTGAACATCGGCTGGGTGTTCTTCCGGGCCAAGGATTTCAGCGAGGCGCTCAAGGTCCTGCGGGCCATGTTCACCCCGCACGCCATCCCCGTTCCAGCCCTGTTCGCCGACCGCCTGCCCGACGTCGCCTTCCGCGCCGGGCAATTCTTCGGCGCGCTCACGCCGAGCTACAAGAATTTCGTGATCCTCTGCGGCGGGCTCGTCGTGGTGCTGCTGCTCCCCAACTCCCACTACCGCCTGGAGCGCTTCAAGCCCGACGCGCGGCACATGCTCGCCACGGCCGCCATGTTCACGGTCTGCCTGTTCTCCCTGAACAACGTCACCGAGTTCATCTACTTCAATTTCTGAGATCGGGATGCCCATGCGCGGGAACTACAAGAGATACGTCATCGCCACCCTGCTGCTGACCGCGGCCGCCGTGGCCGCCGTCGCGCTCTGCTGCATCCTGCTGATCCGCTGCGCGGACCTGGCCGACGTCGCCGAGGCCAACATCCGCGCGGAATACGCGTTCAGGGTCCAGGGAGACTACGACGTCCTCTTCTTCGGCGACTCGTCCCTGGCCGGCGTGATCCCCGACGCCCTCGACGCGCAACTGGGCCTGAAGACAGCGACCCTGCCGCTCACGGCCTTCTCCGGCGGCGGCGTCTACAAGCTCGTCCTGGCCCGCTACCTGGACCGCAACCCGCCCCCCCGGCTGGCCGTGCTGTACCTGACCGCGAAGAATCCCTACTTCAACAGGCAGCACACCTACGACAAGACCTACACCCTCGTGCGCTACGGCGACCCGGCCGAGGTGTTCGCGGCCGGGATCAACATCGGCGACCTGTTCGAAACGGGCAAAAGCATCCTGGGCTACCTGCTCCGGGGCACGCGCGACCCGGAGCGCCTGGCCGCCTATTTCCGCAACAGGGGTTACTGCCCGCCGCCGGACACGGTCCGCCTGGCCGCCGACGAGGTTCTGGACACGGAAGTGCCGATCTCGCGGGATGACATGTCCTACATCGATGCGATACGAAAACTGGCGGCGGATCGCTCCGTGGACCTGATGTTCTACGTCGCGCCCCTGCCGCGGGGCGATGCGGCGCTTGCGTACTACCGCACGCTGTATGCCGGTGTGGCGGACAACGAGATATACGCCTTGCCGAATACTTTTTTCTTTGATTTTACGCATATGCACAAGGACGGGGCCCTGGTCAATTCCGAAATCGTGGCCCGCGCGGTGCAGGCCCGCCTCCGGGGCAGGCCGTGACCCGAAGCTCCCGCCAGGGGACGACAGCAGAGATGGTACGCTCATGTGCGGCATAACCGGCATCCTGACATCCGCGCCGCCTCCCGCCGACGCCTTCGAGGCCCGCGTGCGCGCCATGGCCGACACCATGGTCCATCGCGGGCCCGACGACTCCGGCGCGTGGGCCGACCCGGTCGCGGGCGTGGCCCTGGGCCAGCGGCGGCTGTCGATCATCGACCTCTCCCCCCTGGGCCGCCAGCCCATGTTCAGCGCGGACGGGCGCTACGCCATCGTCTTCAACGGCGAGATCTACAACTACCGCGTCCTGCGCGCCGAACTGGAACCCCTGGGCCACGCCTTCAACGGCCAGTCGGACACCGAGGTGCTGCTCGCGGCCATCGTCGAATGGGGTCTGGAGGCGGCCGTGGCCCGGTGCGTGGGCATGTTCGCCATCGGCCTGTGGGACGCGGAGCATCGCGAACTGCACCTGGTGCGCGACCGGCTGGGCATCAAGCCGGTCTACTGGGCCCGCGCCGGACGCGCCCTGGTCTTCGGCTCCGAGCTCAAGTCCCTGCGCGCGCACCCGGACTTCGACGATTCCCTGGACCTCGACGCGCTGGCCCTCTACTTCCGCCACAACTACATCCCCGCGCCGTACACGGTCTACGGCGCGGCGCGCAAGCAGCGCCCGGGCACCATCCTGACCTTTGCCGCGCCCGAGCCGGGCGGCGCGATCGGCGCACCGCGCGAGACCGTCTACTGGTCCGCGCGCGCGGCCTGGGACGCGGGCCGCGCCGATCCGTTCCCGGGCTCCGAGGCCGAGGCCGCCGAAGAGGTCGAACGGCTGCTCACCGACGCCGTGGGGCTGCGCATGATCGCCGACGTGCCGCTGGGCGCGTTCCTCTCCGGCGGCATCGACTCCTCCACCGTGGTGGCCCTGATGCAGGCCCAGAGCGCGCGGCCCGTGAAGACCTTCTCCATCGCCTTTGCCGAAGGGGAGTACGACGAGTCGCGCCACGCCGCGGCCGTGGCCGCGCACCTGGGCACCGAGCACACCCAGCTGACCTGCACCCCGGCCGACCTGCTCGCCGTGGTGCCGCGCATTCCGCACCACTGGGACGAGCCCTTTTCCGACTCCTCGCAGATTCCGACCTACATGGTCTGCAAGCTGGCCCGCGAGCACGTCACGGTCTGCCTGTCCGGCGACGGCGGCGACGAGCTCTTCGCCGGCTACGGCCGCTACGGCACCGCCCGGGTCTGGAACCGCATCGCGGCCATCCCCCTTGCGCTGCGCCGCACGGCCGCCCTGCTGGGGCCCGCGTTCCCGCCCGGCGGGCGGCTGCGCGCCCGGCTCGACACGGTGACGGCGCGCGACTTCCGCGCCTTCTACCGCCACCTGGTCTCGCACCACAAACGCCCGGCCGCCCTCGTTCCCGGCAGCCGCGAGCCGCACACCGCGCTGGACGATCCGGCCGACGACTGGCGCGCCCTGGGCGACCACACCCGCGCCATGCAGTACTGGGACCTGGTCACCTACCTGCCGGACGACATCCTGACCAAGGTGGACCGCGCCTCCATGGCCTCGTCCCTGGAGGCCCGCGTGCCGATCCTGGACCACCGCGTGGCGGAGTTCGCCGCGCGGCTGCCCGAGGCCATGCGCCCCGTGCCGCCCGAGGGCAAACGCATCCTGCGCAAGGTGCTTTATCGCCACGTGCCGCGCGAACTGGTGGAGCGGCCCAAGATGGGCTTCGGCGTGCCCCTGGCCCACTGGCTGCGCCACGAACTGCGCGACTGGGCGGGCGACCTGCTCGCGCCCGCCGCCCTGCGCCGCCAGGGGCTGCTGGACGCCTCCCAGGTCGAATTCTGGTGGAGCGAGCACCAGTCCGGCCGCGCGGACCGCGCCTACTACCTCTGGGACGCGCTCATGCTCCAGGCCTGGCTCGACGCCCGGGGACGAGCCTGATAGAATCTCCCGGTTCCTCCACAGCAACCGCCCGCCCCGCCATGCGCCACGACCCGACCGACATCCGCCGCATCCTGCTGCTCGCCTTCATCACCGCGCTCGTGGCGCGCGTGGGCTGCATGCTGCTCTTCAACCAGCACATCGCGTTCGCCGACGAGGGCCGCTTCTGGGGGCGCGGGCACAGCCTGGTCACGGAGCACACCCTCTGGGGCCCCGGCGGCGGCCTGGGCTCGGACATGCCCCTGGCCCCGCTCTTCTTCGCCCTGGTGCAGTTCCTGGGCGGCTCCGTGCTCGCGGGCAAGCTCCTGACCTGCGTCGCCGGGTCCCTGGCCGTGTTCCCCGTGGGGCTCGTCGCGCACCGGCTCCACGATTCCCCCCGCGCCGCGGGCTTCGCGGCCTTCGCCGCCGCGCTCTACCCCACGCACGTCTACTTCTCCGGCCTGCTGCTCTCCGAGCCCTTCTTCTTCACCCTGCTGCCCGCCGTGTTCCTGGCCCTGCTGGCCGAGCCCGGCCCGGCCCACGCGCCGCGCGCCGGATTCGCCGCCGGGCTCGCGCACCTGGCGCGGCCCACACTGCTCTATTTTCTGCCCGTGGCCGCGGCCTGGGCCTGGCTCGCGCGGCGCTGGAACCTCCGGCGCACCCTGCTCGCCGCCCTGGCCTTCGCCGTGCTCGTGGCCCCCTGGGCCGTGCGCAACTGGAACGTCTACCACCGTTTCATGATCACCACCACGGGCTCGGGCCAGGTGCTCTGGGAGGGCAACAACCCCTGGAACGAGGACGGCGGCGTGGCGCGGCCGGAATGGGGTTATCTCGAAGGGCTGCCCGACGGGCCGGACCCGGTGCAACGGGAACTGGAACGCGACGACTGGAAAAAACAAAAGGCCGAGGCCTTCATCAAGGAGAACCCCGGCCGCTTCGCCCGGCTGGCGGTGAACAAATTCCTGCGCTTCTGGGCCCTGTGGCCCTCGGCGGAATCCATCACGTCCTGGAAGGTCCGCACCGTCTCGGTCCTGTCCTTCGGGCCCGTGCTGCTGCTGGCCCTGGCCAGCCTGAGGGTGCTGCGCGACCGCTTCCGGGACACCTCGCTTCTCTGGCTCTTCATGGGCTACTACACGGCCCTGCACATGGTCACCATCGGCTCGATCCGCTACCGGCTGCCCCTGGACGGCCTGCTCATCGCCCTGGCCGCCGCGGCCCTGGCGCGCCTTGCCGGGCCCGGCCCCGGCGCGCGCCGCCTGCGCTGACCTACTCCCGCTCCGGCTCCCCGCCGAACCGCCAGAACGCCTCATAGGCCGCCACGCCCGTGCCCATGTCGTGGTCGCGCAGCACGGCCGCGCGCGCCGCCTCCGCAACGCGGACGCGTAGGGCCGCGTCGCGCACCAGGGCGTCCAGCGCCTCGGCCCAGTCGGCATCGGCGGCGGCCAGAAAACCCGTCTCTCCATGGCGCACCACGGCGCGGTACGGCTCCAGGTCCGCAAAGACCCCGGCCACCCCGGCCATGGCGTACTCCATCCACTTCACGCCCGACTTGCAGCGGTTGAAGGCGTTGTCCACCAGCGGGGCCACGGCCACGTCGAGCTCCAGGGACGGCAGGGTGCGCACGAAGGAAAGATAGCGATCGTCGAACGGCGCGGGCCTGCCGCCCGGCAGGCCGCGCAGCGCCGGGGTCACGCAGCCGAAAAAACGGAATTCCACCGCGCGCCCGTGCCGCCTGGCCAGGTCCAGCAACACGCCCTCGATCCGCCGCAAGTCCGGCTCGTGCGTGGGCGAGCCCAGATAGCCCACGCGCACCGGGCCGCCCCCCGCCCCGGCGGCCGACCGCGCGGCCCCGCCCGCCGGGGCGCGCCGCCAGACCGACGGCTGCACCAGGTTCGGCAGCACGCGCACCCGCCGCGCGCCCAGCGCGCGCACCCGCTCGGCCAGCGGCTCCGTGGCCACGGACACCGCCTGCGCGCGCCGCACCGCCTCGGCGATCTCCCCGGGATCGAAGGACAGCCGCTTGCGGAAATACGGCGTGTCCGGAATGTCGAAAAAGTCGTCGTCCAGGTCCAGATACACCGGCTTGCCCGACGCCAGGGCGCGCTCGAACACCACGCGCCCGCCGCCCGCCGCGAACGTGCGCTGGAAGAGCACCGCGTCCGCGCGCTCCATGGCCGCCTCGATGACCAGATAGCGCCCGCCGTCGCGCACCGAACCCCACACCGGCTCGACCCGCCCGCGCAGCATTCCCAGCGGCTGCACCACCCGCAACTGCGCACAGGCCCACTCCACGTTCTCCAGCGTGTACACCGCCAGCCGCAAGGGCCGCGTGGCGTCGCCGGGCCCCTTCTCCGGCCCCTGCGCCGCCCGCTTTCCCGGCCTCGCCTTCGGTCCCGCCGCGATCCGCGCCATGGCCCGCTCCTTGCCCGTGATTGCCCTCGATTGCGCACTCCGCGCCGCCCGGCGGCGCTCTCCGTGCCTACCCCATGCGCGCCGTGCGCGTCCAGTGCGCCCGCAACCCTATTGCTTTGCCCACATCCGCCGAAAGAACCCAAAGAGGAGACCGGCAGTGAAACACACCCACGATTCCCCACCGCACACCGATGCCCGGCGCGTCCCGCACTCCGGCGGCCGCGCGGACGCGCCGGCCGCAGCGCCCCGCGCGTCCCAGGCCCTGCGCACCCTGCCGTACCTGGTGCTGGCCACGGCGCTGACCGTGTTCCTGCTCTCCGCCGTGGCGCGCGCCGACGACCTCTTCTCCGGCCCGTCCGGCGTGGTGCAGGACTACGACACCACGGAAAACGGCCAGGACGCGGGCTCGCGGTTGACCGCGGCCTCGCTCTACGCCGCGGACGCCCTGGCCGCCAACCTGGCGGGCAAGGCCATGCCCCGGGGCGCGATCCTCGCCGCCAGCCTCGCCGACCAGGAAGACCTCACCCGGACCTGCCCCCTGGGCCGCCTCGTGGCGCACCAGGTGGCCACCCGCCTGGCCCAGTACGGCTACCAGGTCAGCGAAAGCCGGTTGCGCGCGAACATGGCCATCCAGCCGCACAGCGGCGAATTCCTGCTCTCGCGCGACACGGCCAAGCTCGCCACGCGCGAGGCCGGAGCCGTGGCCGCCCTGGTCGGCACCTACCTGGCCACGGAATCCGAAGTCTACATCTCCCTGCGCCTGGTGGCCCTGGACGGCGGCGCGACCCTGGCCGCCTGCGAAACCGCCCTGCAGAACCAGGGCGCCGTGCGCCGCCTGCTCGGCCAGGACGACCACGAACAGGCCTGGGCCCGCCACGTCGGCCGCGCGCCCGCCTTCGAAACCACGGCCGCGCCCGCCGCGTCCGGCACCGCCGCACCCGCGCCCGCCACGGACGCTTCCGTGGCCGCCCCGCTCTTCGACGCGCCCGGCCAGGCCGAACACGCCGTGACCCTGAGCATCCACTTCGACAGCGACTCCGCCCGCCTGAACGACCAGCAGGCCATGGCGGACCTCGACCAGATCGCCCAGGCCATGAACACCCCGCAACTGCTCGGCTCGGGCTTCGAAATCGGCGGACATACCGACAGCACCGGCAGCGCACGCCACAACCTGGACCTCTCCCGCCAACGCGCGCAGACCATCAAGAGCTACCTCGCCCAACACGGCGTGGCCCCCGCCCGCCTGGTAACCCGCGGCTACGGCGCCAACAACCCCGTGGCTCCCAACACCACCGAACCCGGCAAGGCCCAAAACCGCCGCGTCGTCATCCGCCGCCTGGATTGACGCGGACGGCGAAGAGCCGGGGGGAGGCGGGGATGCCGGACGGGGGTGGGGTGGGCGCGGGAAGAGCGGAAAAGGAGGAGGTCGTGCGGGCGTGCCGGGCTGCCGCCGCTTTGCGGCGGATGCGCCCTGGGCCGGGAGCCTCTGTGGGCGGAAACGATCATGCCTTGTCGGCGACCGCGAAACGATACCCCCTGTGAGGGAAGCGAGACTTTGAATACGAAGGGAGCCTGGCGGCTCCCTTTTTTGCGCCCGGACAACCCGCGCGGAGCAACAGCGGCCCGAACCGCGATGCCGACCGTATAAGGCGCAACGCCACCAGCACCGCACCATGTCGCCTTGCCTGCATGACAGGCCATGTCCTCTCCCCGCGACCGACGCGCCCTCAAGCCCGCACGCGGCAAAGCCGCGAGGGCGGCGCATCCTTGTCCCTTGATCTTTCCCAAACCCTTCCGCGCCCGCCTCCCCATCCCACGATGCCCCTTCGACCCTGTGCCGCGCCGCGCAGCGAAGCGGCACGCGGCGGCGTGCGAGCGTTCCGGGTCGGGGGCGGGGTGGT
>JACCQO010000108.1 GCA_015709205.1 Desulfovibrionaceae bacterium | reverse complement strand
ACCCTTTGGAAAGGGTCCCCTCTTCCTCCCCCGCCCCTCCCCCGGCTCTTCGTCTCTCCCTCCGCCCGCGCCCGCTATTCGCGGTTGCGGTCGTCGAGGACGCGTTTGGTCTTGCCGAAGGAGCGCGGCAGTTCGCCGGGGTTGACGATTTCGACGGTGGCGCGCGCCATGAGCGATTTGTGCATGGAGTGTCCCACGGCCTGGGCGAGGTTCTCGTCATTGGCGGGGTCGGCCCCCGCGGCGCGTTCCACGCGCACGGTCATGAAGTCGCGGCCCTCGCGGCGGCTGAGCGCGATCTGGTATTCGCTGCTCACGTCGGCGAAGGGTTCGAGCACGGCGGCGATCTGGCCCGGGTAGATGTTCACGCCGCGGAAGATGATCATGTCGTCGGAGCGGCCGAGGATCTTGTCGTGGCGCGGCAGGGTGATGCCGCAGGGGCAATCGCCGGGCAACAGGCGCGTGAGGTCGCGCGTGCGGTAGCGGATCAGCGGCGCGGCCTCCTTCTGCAGGGAGGTGACGACCATTTCGCCGACCTCGCCGGGCTCCACGGGCTCCAGGGTCTCGGGGTCCAGGATTTCGACGATGTAGAGGTCGGCCCAGTAGTGGATGCCCTCGTGCGCCGCGCATTCCAGGCCCGCGCCCGGGCCGTAGAGTTCGGTGAGGCCGGTGATGTCGAAGCTGTCTTCCAGGCCGAGCTTTTCTTCGAAGGCCTTGCGCATGGTCGGGCTGTGGGTTTCCGAGCCGAAGATGCACTTCCTGAGCTTCACGCGGTCGCGCAGCCCGGCCTTTTCCACCTCCTCGCCCATGAGCAGGGCCATGGAGGCGGTGGCGCACAGGCAGGTCGCGCCGAGGTCCGTGAGGATCTGGAGCTGCATGTCCATGTTGCCGGGTCCGATGGGCAGGGCCATGGCCCCGAAGTGTTCGCAGCCGAGCTGGAAGCCCGCGCCCGCGGTCCACAGGCCGTAGCCCACGCAGATCTGCACGCGGTCCAGGGTGGTCAGCCCGGCGGTCTCGTAGCAGCGCGCGAACATGTGCTTCCACACGTCGATGTCGCGCTGGGTGTAGGCGAGCACCTTGCGCTTGCCGGTGGTGCCGGAGGAGGCGTGGATGCGCACGACCTGTTCCTCGGGCACGGAGAGCAGCGGCAGGGGGTAGCCGTCGCGCAGGTCGCTGACGGAGGTGAAGGGCAGGCGACGAAGGTCGTCGAGCGAGCGGATGTCGCCGGCCTGCACGCCCGCCTCGCCCAGACGCGCGCGGTAGTGCGGGCTGTTGGCCAGCGCGTGCTTGACGGTCCATTGCAGGCCTTCGAGCTGGCGCGCGCGAAGTTCTTCTTCGGACAGGGTGGGCAGGAAACGGTAGGTGCTCATGGCTTGGCTCCCGACGAGGGGCGGCGGTCGGCTTGTCCCCAGGGCAAAAATTCTATAGTCATCGTAGCCGGAGCGGCCGGTGGCCGACCCGTGACCAGGCCGCAGCCCGGCCCATGGCGCGGGCGACCGGAAACGCTCCGAACCGCCGCGTGGTGGCGGTCTACCTAGCACGAATCAACCCCGGGGAAAACCCTTGTCCGGCACGCGGCCTGCGGTTGCCCCGACGCTCATAAGGAGGCGGATGGTGCGTATCCTCATCGTCGGTTCGGGCGGCCGCGAGCATGCCCTGGCCTGGAAACTCAAGCAAAGCCCGCTGGTGGAGCGGCTCTACATCGCGCCCGGCAACGGCGGCACCGCCCTGGAAGGCACCAACGTGCCCATCAAGGACGACGACCTGCCCGGCATCGTGACCTTTGCCAAGGAAAAGGGCATCGACCTGGTGGTCGCCGGGCCGGAACTGCCCCTGGTGCTCGGCCTGGCCGACGCCCTGGCCACCGAATCCATCCCCTGTTTCGGGCCGGACGCCTATTCCGCGCAGCTCGAAGGCTCCAAGGCCTTCGCCAAGACGATCATGCGCGAATCCGGCGTGCCCACCGCCGACTTCCGCGTCTTCGACGATCCCATGGAGGCCAAGGACTACCTCAACTCCATCGAGACGCCCATCGTGGTCAAGGCCGACGGCCTGGCCGCGGGCAAGGGCGTGATCGTGGCCAAGACCCGAGAGGAGGCCCTGGCCGCCGTGGACGACATCATGGTCAAGAAGGTCTTCGGCTCCGCCGGGGACCACGTCGTCATCGAGGAGGCGCTCCGCGGCGAGGAGGCCTCGTTCCTGGCCTTCTGCGACGGGGAGACCGTGGTGCCGCTGCCCTCCTCCCAGGACCACAAGGCCGTGGGCGAGGGCGACACCGGCCCGAACACCGGCGGCATGGGCGCGTACTCCCCGGCCCCCATCCTGCCGCGCGCGGACTACGAAAAGACCGCCGACCTCGTGCTCCGGCCGATCATCAAGACCCTCAAGGCCAAGGGCTCCAACTTCGTCGGCATGCTCTATGCGGGCCTGATGTACACCGACAAGGGCCCCTACGTGCTCGAATACAACGTGCGCTTCGGCGACCCCGAATGCCAGCCGCTGCTCATGCGCCTGGAAAGCGACCTCGCCGAGATCATGCTCGCCTGCGTCAAGGGCCGCCTCAAGGACGTGGAGGTCACCTACACCAAGAAGACCGCCATGTGCGTGGTCATGGCCGCCAAGGGCTATCCCGGCTCCTACCCCAAGGGCATGCCCATCTCCGGCATCGCCGACGCCGAAACCCTCGGCGACGTCAAGATCTTCCAGGCCGGCACCAGGATCGACAACGACCGGACCGTCACCAGCGGCGGCCGCGTGCTCGGCGTCACCGCCCTGGGCGAGTCCCTCAAGACCGCCCAGGCCCTGGCCTACAAGGCCGTGGACAAGGTGCACTTCGAAAACGCCTACATCCGCCGCGACATCGGCGACAAGGGCCTCAAATACTAAAGGGAATCAGCATGCCAAAGGTCGCCATATTCATCGGCTCCATCTCCGACGAGGAAAAGATGCGCCCCTGCAGCGACACGCTGCGAAAACTCGGCATCGAACACGCCTTCACCGTGTCCTCCGCGCACCGCACCCCCGAACGCACCGCCGCGCTCGTCGAACAATACGAGGGCGAAGGCTGCCAGGTCTTCATCTGCGCCGCGGGCATGGCCGCGCACCTCGCCGGGGCCGTGGCCGCCAAGACCACCAGGCCCGTGCTCGGCGTGCCCATCAGCGCCTCGCAACTCGGCGGCATGGACGCCCTGCTCTCCACCGTCATGATGCCCCCGGGATTCCCCGTCGGCACCCTCGCCCTGGACAAGGCCGGCGCCAAGAACGCCGCCTACATGGCCGCCCAGATCCTCGCGCTCCACGACCCCGCCCTGGCGCAAAGGCTCGCCGACGAACGCCAGGGCTTCAAGGATGCCGTCGAAAAGGCCGCCCAGGACCTCGAAAACCGCTAGGGCCTCGGAGGCCTCCACAAACGCACCAGGCCGGGACCGCGACGCTGCGGCTCCCGGCCTGTTCGCTTTGGGGGAGGCCGGGGCTCCGCCCCGTACCCCGCTGGGGCGCCGTCCCAGACCCTGCTGGGGCGCTGCCCCAGACCCCGCCGGGGGGATCATCCCCCCGGGCCCCCCGGTCGGGGTGGCGCGTGGGACGGTGCGTTGGTCCGGGTTTACTCCGACGCACGAACAGTTCCTGGTCCGGGCGGGCGGGCCGGGCGCGAGGCCGAAGACGGCCTCTCCCCCGGCGCGGACGCGGAGGCCAAGGGAAAGGTCGAGAAGGCAGAGGCGCACCGCCCTCGCGGCTGCGCCGCATGCGGGCTGATTTGTCGGGGGGTGTGGGAAGACGCCTTGCCGGGATGCCGCGAAAGAAACCCGGGGGCTTCCCTCATATCCTTATAAGAACGCACGCCGGATCGTGAAAGCGTGGCTGCCCTCTCGGCCTTTTTCCCGTCCTTGCGACGGCGACCAAGTGCCTTCCCCCACCCTCGGCAAACCCGCCCGTCCCCAGGGCGCATCCGTCGCCAAAGGCGGCGGCAGCCCGGCGCACCCGCACCGCCCTCCATCCTTCCCGCTCGTCCCGCACCACGCTCCCCATCCTGCCGAAGACGCGCTCACCAAAGCCCGCGCTCACCTTCCTGCCCCCCATCAAAACGTTCCGGGGGGTGATGGTGGGGGTGGGGAGGGGG
>JACCQO010000022.1 GCA_015709205.1 Desulfovibrionaceae bacterium | reverse complement strand
GGCCGGTGCGACCGGTGCGGCCGGCGCCGGGCCCCTGGCCGCGGCGGCCGTTGCCCTGGCCTGCCCGGCCCTGGGCGCGGCCGTGTGCCGCTGGTCGGCCACGGGCCGCACCCGGCTGGCCCTGGCCGCGTTCGACGCGGCCATCGTCCTGGTGATGGCCGCCATGGTCTGGGCGGCCACGATCTGGGCCGCCATGCCCGGGGGCGCTCCCGGCGGAGCGATCCTTCTGTAACGCGAACCCTTCGGAGACGTCGCCGTATGACCGCCTGGCTGCATCCCGTCCTGCAGAGCGTCGCCACGCTCCTGGCCTGTTACGTCCTGTCCATGGGGGTGCAGCGCTTTCGCTGCAACCACCTGCACGCCAAGGTGCCCTTTGCCTGGAAGCGCCACGTGGCCCTGGGCAAGGCCGCGCTGATGCTCTGGCTCATCGGCCTGGTGGTCGGCGTGTGGAGCACGCAGCGCCAGTGGGGCATGGTCGGCCTTTCGGGCGCGCACTTCTACGCGGGCCTGGCCATGGTCCCGCTCGTCGTCGTGGGGCTGGTCACGGGCGTGGCCATCTCCAGGCCCGCCAAGCGGCCCAAGACCGTGCCCCTGGTGCACGGCGCGGCCAACACCCTGGCCCTGCTCCTGGCCCTCTGGCAGGTCGTCACGGGCATCGGCGTGATCCGCGACTACGTCCTCGCTGCCATGTAGGCGTGTTTTCTCGTCTTTCTTCCACCCGTTCCGCATGACGAAAAAGGGCCGTGGATCGCTCCACGGCCCTTTTTCGTCGCTTGGCCGCGACTGTGCGGGCGGGGCGCCGCTAGTAGCTCACGTCCACCGTTCCGCCTTTTTTCCAGGCATTGATCTCCCGGTTGTCGATGGTGCAGTAGACGTTTTTTTTCTGGTACGTCGTGAAGCGGATGATGTTGCTGCCGTTTTCGCCGTCGATAACGGGCTTCAGGAAGAGCTGGAGGACGTCCAGGGCGCAGTCCTGGCGGATCTTGTAGGTGAGGGCCGCGCTTTGTCCCGCCCTGACGGTCCTGTTCGTGACGAACGTCTTCGACCCGCCGACCTGGGAGTTCGAATAGTTGAAGTAGCCTTTGGAGATGGTGAGCGGGTAGCCGGAATTGTTGATGACCTTGACGACGTATTCCGTGGTCTTGGGGGTGGAGGCTCCGGCAAGGGCGTTCCCGGGGAGGGCCAGAAGCAGCGCGAGCGCCGCCGTCCAAAACAGGGCCGTTGCCGCATGGGGGAGATGTTTCATGGCTGATGCTCCTTCGGATGCTGTCGCGGGGCCGCGGCGGCGTTGGGCCGGATCGCACTGCACGTTTTCTGCTGGCGCCGCGGGGGGCGCGTTTGTCTCCGTCGATGGCGATGTCCTTTCCCCGTTTGCACCTCTTCAAGCCGCCTTCGTCAAGCGGAATGTCCCGGCCCCGGAGGGGCGAAGCAGGCGTTTGCCGACGGGGCCTGCGCGGGCTTCACGGCCCGGGCCGCACCGCCGACGCTTGTTACGCTTGTCCCGGACGTGGACGTGCTCACGTCCGGGACGGTCACGGTGAAGGAGTGTCCGGCCCGGAGCTTATGGCCGGAGCCGAGGCGGCCGGGGTTGCGAGAAAGCGGGTGCGGTGAACGACGGAAACGGTGGACGAGACCTCTCGTGCGGCTTGAGGGCGGCATCCCGCCGCCGGGATGTGGTGCAGCCCGTCCGCCCTGTCTTCGGTTCGGCCCCGGCCGCGCGGCGGCCTACTGGTGCTTGTTCACGTCTTGTCCGTTCCGCCAATCGGCCAGGTCGCTCTCGTTGATCTCGAAGCTCGGGTTGTCGATGTCGTCCCCCGAGGTGAAGCTGTAGCCCGAGGTGCGCCCGTCGATGATGTTCGGATAGCCGAGCAGCCGGGTTTCGGACACCTTGCAGCCGTCGTTCAGCTCGTAATCGAACTGCGCGGCGGTGTTGGGCGAAATGACCACCTTCGCGGAGAGCAGGCCGGTGCTTCCGCCCTCGCCGGTGCCCTCGTGCCGCCAGTGCACGCGGCCGTAGGTGATCGTCATGGGCGCGGAGGAGGAGTTGCGGACGGTGACCTTGCAGTGCTTCGCCGACGGCGAGCCGCCCGCCAGGGCGGGCAGGGTCAGGGCGAGCGCCAGCAGCAGGGCCACGGCCGAAAAGCCGAACAGACGATGCGAACGCATGGGGATGCCTCCAAGGGGGTTGGGTTGCAGTGTCGGAAGGACCGCTTTCCGCGCGTGCCCATTGCGCCGGGAGGCCCCGGCGTGGGGGGGCGGGGCGCCGCTTCGGCCTTCCGCAAGGAGCGTCACCGGTCGGCCGAGAAGGACCCGACCCTCTCCCAGTGCTCCACGTCCTTTTGTTCGATGGCGACTTCGAAATCGCCGACCACCTTGTGCCACAGGGTGAAGGTGTTGGCGTCCGAATTCCCCACGCGGGGATGGCCGACGACCCGCACGCACACGAATTCGCACCCCTCGGGCACCTCGTAGGCAAAGGAAGAGGCCGAATGCGAGCCGAGCGGATAGCCGCCCGCCCTGCCGAAGATCACGGCCATCTTGCCTTCGCCGTTGCACCTGGTGTTGAGCAGCGCGCTGGCGATGCTGAACGCCGCGCCGGAGTTGTTCCTGATCGAGCCCGTGTACTTCGCCGGGGGTGGGCCGCCGGCCGGCGCCGGAGCGGCCGGCAGTCCGCCCAGCAGCAGGGCGGCGACGAAGAGGAGCGCGTGCGGAATCGGGAGGGTGGACTTGGCCATGGCGTTCTCCGTAGGGGGGCCGTTTCGTGGCCCATGCCGCCGCCTGGGCCGACCGTGTTGCACCGTCTTTGGCTGGGCATTCGGTCGGTTATCATCAAACTGCGCATGCCGTCCATGCGCTTCGGGTGCATTGGTCCATATCGCCAACGACGTTGGCGGTTGAGCCTGTTGCCTGAAGAATAGCAAGGCCCGTGCCGACAGGGCGGGAAGGCGCGGGGCAGAACCGCCGGAACCACGGGAGCCGGGGGGACACACAAAAAAAGCCCCCGGATCGCTCCGGGGGCCTTTGTGGTCGCCATGCCGGGAAAGGCTACTTGATGAAGAGCATTTCCTGGTAGGTGGGCAGAGGCCAAAGGTCGTCGGCCACCACGGTCTCCAGGGCGTCGGCCGCGTCGCGCACCGCGAGCATGGCCGGGAGCACCTTGGTGCACTTGGTCGTGGCCTCGGCCTGCACGGTCTTGCCGTTGGCCTTGGCCAGGACGGTCTCCAGGCCGGCGATGGCGGTCTGCAGGTCGCGCACCTTGCCGGTGACGTCGTCCAGGGCCGTGGTGTGCGGCTCGATGCCCGTGGCCTTGATGGCCGCGGTGGTCTCGGCGAGCTCCTTCTGGTAGCGCACGCCGGCCGGGAAGACGATGGTCTTGGCCATCTTCAGGCACAGCTCGGCCTCGGTCTGGATGATCTTGCAGTACTGCTCGAAGTAGATCTCCTCGCGGCTGTGCAGTTCGCGTTCCGAAAACACGCCGTACTTGGTGAAGAGCTCCACGATGTCCTTTTCCGTGAGCACGGGCAGGGCCTCGGGGGTGGTCTTCAGGTTCGGCAGGCCGCGCTTCTTGGCCTCCTTCTGCCATTCGTCGGAGTAGCCGTCGCCGTTGAAGATGATGGCCTCGTGCTTGACCATGATCTCCTGGATGACCTTCTGCACGGCGGCGTTGAGCTTCTTGGGATCGCCCTTGGTGATCTTCTCCAGCTCGGTGGCGATGAAGTCCAGGGATTCGGCGAGCATGGTGTTCAGGGCCACCTGCGGGCCGGCGATGGACATGTTCGAGCCCACGGCGCGGAACTCGAAGCGGTTGCCGGTGAAGGCGAAGGGGCTGGTGCGGTTGCGGTCGCCCGCGTCCATGGGCAGCGGGGGCAGGGTGTCCACGCCGACCTGGAGCATGCCCTTGGTCTTGGAGGTCTTGGCGCCGCCCTTTTTGATCTGGTCGAAGATGTCGGTGAGCTGCTCGCCGAGGTAGATGGACAGGATCGCCGGCGGGGCCTCGTTGGCGCCCAGGCGGTGGTCGTTGCCCGCGGTGGCCACCACGGCGCGCAGCAGCTTGCCGTACTTGTGGACCGCGCGGATGACCGCGGCGCAGAAGACCAGGAACTGGGCGTTCTCGTGCGGGGTGTCGCCCGGATCGAAGAGGCTGCCCAGGGCGGCGGTGCCGATGGAGTAGTTGAGGTGCTTGCCCGAGCCGTTGATGCCCGCGAAGGGCTTCTCGTGCAGCAGGCAGGCCATGCCGTAGCGCTTGGCCACGGTCTTCAGGGTGGTCATGACCATCTGGTTGTGGTCCGTGGCCAGGTTGGACTGCTCGTAGATGGGCGCGATCTCGAACTGGCCGGGGGCCACCTCGTTGTGGCGGGTCTTCACGGGCACGCCGAGCTTGTAGAGCTCGCGTTCGGCCTCGAGCATGAAGGCCAGCACGCGGCGGGGGATCACGCCGAAGTAGTGGTCCTCCATCTCCTGGCCCTTGGCGGACTTGCCGCCGAACAGGGTGCGACCGGCGATGAGCAGGTCGGGGCGGGCGAAGAAGAAGTTGCGGTCCACCAGGAAGTACTCCTGCTCGGGACCGGCGAAGGAATTGACGCGCTCGCCGTTGCGGCCGAAGAGCTTGAGGATGCGCTGGGCCTGGGTGTTCAGGGCCTGGTTGGCGCGCAGCAGCGGGGTCTTCTTGTCCAGGGCCTCACCGGTCCAGGAGACGAAGGCGGTGGGGATGCACAGGAAGGTGCCGTTGGGGTTCTCCAGGATGTAGGCCGGGTTGGTCACGTCCCAGGCGGTGTAGCCGCGGGCTTCGAAGGTGGCGCGCAGGCCGCCGGAGGGGAAGCTGGAGGCGTCCGGCTCGCCCTGGATGAGCTGCTTGCCGTCGAACTCGGCCACCGCGCCGCCCTGGTTGTCCGGGGCCAGGAAGCCGTCGTGCTTCTCGGCGGTGAGGCCGGTGAGCGGGTAGAAGACGTGGGTGTAGTGGGTGGCGCCCTTGGACAGGGCCCATTCCTTCATGGCCGCCGCGACCGGGCCGGCGATGGAGGAATCGAGCTTCTCGCCGTTTTCGATGGTCTTCTTCAGGGACTTGTAGACGTCCTTGGGCAGCCGCTCCTTCATGACCTTGTCGTTGAAGACGTTGCTGCCGAAGATATCGGTGGGCGACGTCTTGGAAAAGTCGAGGGGCTGGGTGCTGGGTTTGTAATTGGTGACCGCCGCAATGGCGTTCCGGCGGACTTCGGCCTGGCTCATGCTGGATTCTCCTTGCCGAGTTTGATGATTTGAAGGAAAGCCGGCCGTCCCGAGCGGCCGTTACCACGCAGTTGTCGTGTCGGCCTGTCTAACAAAGTCCGCGCCAATTTTTGGAAGTGCCGTTATTTTGGAAGGATGCAAAATTGACGGGGCGCGTTTTTCGAAAAAAACAACAAAAATGTCCACTGAAACGTGGTCTTTTTCGAGGGTATTGACAATATTGCAAATCGTGTCGGGCCTTGTGGGAGGCGGGCGCGCGAGCCCGGCGCACGAAAGGGGGGCATGTCGAGCAAGGACGGCGGGTTGCGGGGCGACGGCGACCGCGCGGCGCGGAAAGCGCGGGTTGGTCCGCGGCCGGAAGGGGGCGCGCCGTATCCCCGGGACGCGCGGGACGGACGGGCGGCGGGAGGCGGAACGGCCGTCCCGCGCGGGCGCGCGGCGCATGCGCCGCTTTTACTTCCTTGTAAAAGATCGAAGCGCCTGTTGCGCCGCCCGTTGGCCGCCCGTTGGCCGCCCTTCGGGCCGCCGCGGGCCCACGGCGCCTGCCGCCCGGCGGCGGGGCCGCGCGTGCCGACGAATCCGGACGGGGGCGAGCCGTCGGCCGCCGCCGCGCCTAGCCGCCCAGGAGCTGCAGGGCCAGCCGGGGCAGGGAGTTGGCCTGGGCCAGCATGGCCACGGCGGACTGCACCAGGATCTGGTTGCGCACGAAGTTGGTCATCTCCGTGGCCACGTCCACGTCGGAAATCCGGGATTCCGCGGCCTGCAGGTTTTCGGCCTGGGCCTGGAGGTTGGCCACGGTGCCCTCCAGGCGGTTCTGCATGGCCCCCAGGTTTGCGCGGATGTTGTCCTTGGCCACGATGGCCTCGTTGACGGCCACCAGGGCCTCTTGCGCGGCCTGCTGGGTGGAGATGGCGTAGCCAGCGCCGGGGGCGGACTGGTTGCCCAGGCCCAGGGACGAGGCCGTGGCCGATCCGATCCGGATGTAGTAGTAGTCCTCGGCCCAGTCGTTGGCCGGGCCGAAGTGCACCTTGAGCGGGCCGGTGGCCTGCATGCCGGAGCCGTCGTGCGCGGTTCCGTCCAGGTTGCCGTTGAGCAGGTGGATGCCGTTGAAGTCCGTGGCGTTGGCGATGCGCGTGATCTCCGAGGCCATGGCCTGGTACTCGGAGTCGATGATCAACCGCTGGTCGGAGTTGTAGGTGCCGGTGGCGGCCTGTTCGGCCAGCTCCTTCATGCGGATGAGCATCTCGTCGATGATCTGCAGCGCGCCGTCGGCGGTCTGGATCAGGCTGATGGCGTCGTTGGCGTTGCGCACGCCCTGGTTCAGGGCGGTGATGTCCGCCTTCATGAGTTCGCTGATGGCCATGCCGGCGGCGTCGTCGGCCGCGCTGTTGATGCGCAGGCCGGAGGAGAGCCGCTGGGTGGAGACCGACAGCCGGGAATAGGCCGTGCTCAGGCTGCGCGCGGCGTTCATGGCCATCAGGTTGTGATTGATGATCAGCGACATGGTTTTTCGTGGGTGCTGGTCCGTGCGTTGCGAAGGCAGCCGGGCCGGAACGGGCCGCGCCCGCTCAGCGCTACATATAATTATCGGCCATCATTAGGCAAAAATTAAGGGAGAGAAAGAAAAATGAGATTTTCCGGCCAGGGCCGCAAGACGTGGCCGGGCGTGGGGCGGGCGGTGGCGGTCGAGCAAATTTCCACGCGATGGGCGGGACGGCGCAAATGGTTGCTCCGGCGAAGCGGCCGGGCCGTCCCAAGACGAAGCTCCTACTGGCGTCTTCAATTTGATTTTTTTAGTTTCCCCATCGCCGCCGACAACGTTGCCGCAGTGCCGCCGGCGGCGCTGGCTGCGGCCGCATTGGTCCTGGCGGGTGCCGACACGGCCAAGGCCGCCGGGCCGGGAAAATGCGAAGATGTCACGGGGACGGTCTTGCCGAAAAGCTCCAGTGTGTGGTGGGGGCCTCAGTGCATGCGGGGAACGAAATTGGTGCCGCTCAATCTCGTTGTGGAATGCATTGAAACGGGAACAATGAGGTACATGGCGCTGGACGGGGCCATCACGGCGAAGCAGGAATGCCGGCTACTTCAGAAAATGACGCGGACCGTGCTTGAACAGGGGGCAACACACGTTTCATAACAAAGAGATGGCCCTGAGCATAGATATGGGCACGGTGAAGATCGTCAAGGCATGGTGGGGGGACAAAGGATCTTCCGGTCCAGGCCGTGATGGTCCCGCAGCCCCCGGAGGTCCCGCCCGCCATGGCGGAAGGCCGCCAACGACACAGGCCGCTCGAACGAGCGGCCTGTGTCGTTGGCATATTTGGCGGGGCGGGAGTCGAGCCCGCACGTCGTTGCCGCTATCGGATCGAATATTTGCACTTCAGGTCTGGCGAGATGGTGATGGTGAGGCTTGACTTGAGGTCGAGGTTTTCAAATGTGCATGCCGTTACATCGCTGCCGTGGCTTACCTCGTATTTGACGAAGAAATGCGTGTAGTCCCGGGGGTCCTGAGAGACACAGGATTCCGTGGCCGTTGCGCGGCAGATGTTAAACGGGTACCCGTGGTCTTTTCCGCTCAACACCGTATGGTAATTCGTTTTGTTTATGAGGACGTATGCACGGTCCTTTTTCACGTCTCCCCCTCCCGCGGTGGCCGGCAAGGCGCAAAAGAGCAACAGGGCGGCAAGGGTGAGCGTCAGGCAAGAGATTCGGTTCATGGTCTTCTCCTTGAAGATGTGTGTTTCCAGGCGCGCCAACGTGCTCGAGGACTGTGCGGATGTGTCACGACACATCGACGACTCCATCAAGATCCGGAAGGAAGCAAGACAAATATGTGCAAATAAAACCCATGCGCTGGGCAGGCTTCTTCGACGGTTTTGGATGTGACCGAGAATGCTCTTTTGGCACTAACCCTGGGACAGGACCCCCACTACGTGGCCCGATCCGCTCACGGTGCGGCGGTGTCCGTCGTGCACAAAGAAACATCACGCCAGCTGTCAGCGCTATTTGATCGAAAAGTTGCACTGCAGCTCTTTTGAGATGCTGATGGTGAGGCTTTCCCGTAGTTCGGTGCCTTCCAGTGTGCACACCCTGGCATAACGGTGCAGGCTTTTCTGATATTGGACAAAGACCTGCGTGAAGCTCCGGCTTGTTTGACAGGTACAGGAGTCCGAAGGATTTGCTTTGCAGATATCAAACTGGTACCCGCGGTCAATGCCGTTTATCACCGCGACATATTCTGAGTTGTTGACAAGATTGTACGTAATTTCCTTCTTGCCTCCTCCTGCGGTGGCCGGCGCGGCGAAAAGGAGCAACAGGGCGGCGAGGGCGACCGTCAGGCAAGAGATTCGGTTCATGGTTTTCTCCTTGAAGATGTGTATTTTCAGGTTCGCCAAGGTGTCTGCGTACGGTGTGTGTCGCGGCACATCGACGACTTTGCCAAAATTCAAATGAAAGCGAAACAAATATGTGCAAATAGAATTCATGCCGCTGGACAGGGACCTTTGACAGTTTTCGGTGTGGCCGGAATGCTCTCATGGTTGGTGCCGTGCTGGTACCCAATCCAATGTTCTGGTAGTTAGGCAAACAAAATCATAGTATGGTGCACAGGAAAGCCATAGGACCGTGGAAAACAGCGGAGCAAATGTATCTAAGAGGTGACCTTTTATTTCTCGCCGAAATACTACCTGCAGAGTGCAAACCCATAGCCGTGGCCAATGCCCTTGCTATCCATTGCGCTTATGTACTCGGAATTTTTCAGGCCATTACCCGCCTCGTTTTCCATATGTCGGCCAAGGCAGGGCAGATTATGCCGTAACTCATCATTATCTTTGTCAACTTCTGGCAGGTGGCTTGCATTCCGTGGATGTTCTTTCGATGGATGGACGCCTCCCTGCTCTGGAAAACCCTGGCGTGGCGGCCAAGCCCCATAACCCCCGCCAACAATACCGCGCATACTAAGTTTTCACGGTGCGCTTCGTATTGGTTTGCGCCGAATGGCCAGGCTGTTCCGGTCGGCCATCCGCCGCCCCGCCACGATGGCTGTATTGCACGGAAGGTGCCAATTCAGATTTTTGCAACGACTCGGCAACAAGTTCTGGGTACCTTTGTTGGTCGGTGCTTTCCTGGAAATCATCCATCTTGCTGGTTCCATTGGAAAATAGCGTAACCTGCCTGCGACGAACGAGGGAATCTACATCTCGGCAGGAATCAGTTGAATCAGCCCTCGGGGCCCGGACGCTTTGAATGGGGGGTGCCAACTCACATGACGTGGGGGAATGTGGAGTTATGAATTGCAAACACTGAGCAATGGTGCCGGGTTGGGGGCGGGCCGGGAGGAAGAGCAGGGGGGCCGCGGTGCCACAGGCCGCCCGCTGTATATTTCCCGCTGTTGAGATGTGGCCCGCACCCCGGAAAAGTGGTCGAAGGGGGACCGTCCCTCGTGGCGGCGCATGAACCGGCGTACACCGCCGGCCTGGTTGTGGCGCAGGTCCCGGGCGGTGCCCGCGCGGCTTCGCCTGTCCGCCTCGGACTGAACGCGCGTCCTCTTGGCCCCCTCCCCGGCCCTGGCCCGTGCCGCCGTCCGCTCCTCGGCCACGCCCCGCCCGACTTGCTCGCGAATGGCTGCGGCATCGGCCGCAGCGCCAACATTGTTGCCGCCGCCGGGGGCGGCGCCATTTCCATGCTCATGGCCAGACATTGGCCGTGTCTCACCATGCCCAAGTTCGAAAATACGCCGTTTTCGGATTTTCCTTACCCCACCCCGCGCGCAACCATCGAGGCTTTTGGGGCCCGCATAGCCAGGGAGGCCGGGGAGGACCCACGCATCGATGGTCGCATGGCACTTGGATCTGGTTGCTTTGTAAAGCCCTAAGAAGAAGATGGGGGGAAGACGGTCGCCTTGGCCAACATCCGTTTCACGCGGTGAGGGCTCCAGCCTCAACAAGGGGGGGGCAGTCGGGGATGAAAAACAAAAAGAGAGTTGCGACCGCAATCACTGCGTTCGCAACTCTCTTTTCTTACTGGTTCCGGGGCGGAAATCGGCCTCGCACGGCCTCGCGGCCACTGGATTTTGAGTCCAGCGCGTTCCGGCCAGAATCAGCAACCTTCCAACGGCTGCGTTACTCGGTGGTAATGGTGCAATGCATATCCGAGAAGAGTATGACGTATACTCTTTTATTTTTGCCATTAGAGACATCCAGTGTGCACAACGTCTCCATTTTGTATTCGCTGTTCTGGGTTTGGACAACGAAGCGCGAGTATTTATCAGTGAGATTCTCGCCGCATGTGCTCTTTGCATACGTTGTGCATATCGGCACAATATAGCTCCCGGACATCCCGTGCAAGCTTGCCGGTATTTTTGAGTTGTTTCTGAATTCATACTGAATGTGCGGGGGGCTGGCGCTTCCTGCGGCGGCGGGCGCAACGGACAGGAGCAGCAGGGCGGCGAGAGCGAGTGCCAGGTGCAAGAGTCGGTTCATGGTCTTCTCCTTGAGGATGGGGATTCCAGGCTCGCCAAGAAGTTCGCGTCATATGTAAAATATCATAACATGATGATGGCCTTATCAAAATCCAGCTGCATGCGAAACCCTTTCGGCAGAAAAAAAGCCCTGTCGCGCGACAGGGCTTGTGCTCGGCCAAAGCATGGCCGGGATTGTCATATGGTACCGGGGGCGGGAATCGAACCCGCACGGCCTCGCGGCCACTGGATTTTGAGTCCAGCGCGTCTACCAATTTCACCACCCCGGCACGGTTTGCCGTTTCTAGGTCAAGGCCGGGCCGAAGTCAACAACGACGCGGACGAGTTGCGCCTGCCTTTGCCGGAAGACGGCGGACCGGAGGCGAGCGGAAGACGTGATCGGAGGGCGCGCCCCGCGGCACGGCCGGGCGGCCCGACCGCCGTTGGCGGCGGTGCGCTCCCGGCCCCCGATGGGCGTCGGCGCCCTCGCCGGGCAACGCTTGACGCGGCCTGCCCCGGGGAGGACAAGGGCGCATGAAGGTCACCATCACCCGCAAGCACCGCGTCGCCTCCGGCACCGTCGCGCCGGACGTTGCCTCGGCGGCCGCCGTGGCGTCGCCCCAGGCCTCCGCCACCTCTGCCCCGGCCGATTCGGCCGTCCGGATCTCGGGCCCCGCACCGGCGCGGGCGCTCGCCGGGAGCCCGGCCGACCGCGACTTCCTGCGCGACGCCGAAATGCTGGAACTCATGGCCGACGACCTCTTCCTGGTGCGCCGGGCCGACCGCGAATACGTGCTGCGGCGCACGGGCGCGTGCGACACCGAGCGCTGCCGCGCGGCCTGCTGCGCCATGATCTGCCTGCACGGCGACTATTCCGAATACCTGGAGGGCTTCGCCGACCGGGGCGCGGGGTCGCCCGTGGTGCGCGTGCGCTGCCGTTTTCTGGACGCGGCCGATCGCTGCTCGCGCTGGCGCGCTCCCAACTATCCCCTGGCCTGCCTGCTGTTCCCCATCCCCGGCGACCACCTCTACCTCGAGGTCATGGACGTCTGCGCCTTCCGCTTCATCGTGGAGGCCGACGTGACCAACCTGCGCGAACGCGGCGGGGTCTGCTACGAGGGGCACAACGGAGAATAGCCGCGTCGCGCGTCATTTCAAATAGATGTGCGCGATGTTTTTGCTGTGGGTGATACTGGATATGACGCCGGGCTGGTAGACCATTATCTCGACTTCCTTGGCGGATCTGATGGATAGGCCGGCCGATACGCCGAAGGCGTTCGCCCGGCCGCTGTAGGAGGAATCGGCCGGGGCTATGCCCCCGCCGGCCATGGAGGCC
The DNA here is from genome assembly GCA_015709205.1 of Desulfovibrionaceae bacterium. GTDB lineage: Bacteria > Desulfobacterota > Desulfovibrionia > Desulfovibrionales > Desulfovibrionaceae > JACCQO01. The sequence continues at coordinate 45,176 of JACCQO010000022.1, read as the reverse complement.
AGGGAAAAACCCACCAGCAGGACGAACACGCTGTACGCGACGAAGAGAAGCTTTTTCATTGAATCGCTCCCGGAACGGGTTGTGGCCGCAGGCGACCGTTTTTCCAACGCGCGTTCTTCCTTAACCGAATATCCGCGCATTGACACCCTTTCCGGCGTGGTTACTCTGTGCCGACAGGAATCATTCCCAACTCCCCTTTTCGGCACCCCCAGCAGCACGAGAGCAGCATGATCCGCATCTTCGGCGCGCGCCAACACAACCTCAAGAACCTCACCCTGGACATCCCCCGCGACCAACTCGTGGTCGTCTGCGGGCCCTCGGGCTCGGGCAAGTCCACCCTGGCCTTCGACATCGTCTACGCCGAGGGCCAGCGGCGCTACGTGGAATCGCTTTCGGCCTACGCGCGCCAGTTCCTGCCGCAGATGGACAAGCCCGCCGTGGACAAGATCGAGGGCCTTTCCCCGGCCATCAGCCTGGAGCAGCAGACCGCCACGCGCAACCCGCGCTCCACCGTGGGCACGGTCACGGAGATCTACGACTTCCTGCGCGTGTTCTACGCCCGGCTGGGCACGCCCTATTGTCCGGTCTGCGGCAAGCCCATCCAGGCCCAGACCTCGGACCAGATCATCGACGAGATCATGGCCCTGCCGCAGGGCACGCGCTTCCTGCTTCTGGCCCCGCTGGTGGAGCACCAGAAGGGCACCCAGGCCGACCGCTTCAAGAAACTCAAGGCCCAGGGCTTCGTGCGCGTGCGCGTGGACGGCGAGGTCGTGGGCCTGGACCCCGCGCCGGAGCTGGAAAAGAACAGGAAGCACTCCGTGGACCTGGTGGTGGACCGGCTGGTCATCAAGCCGGACCTGTCCAAGCGGCTGGCCGACTCCGTGGAGCTGGCCCTCAAGTACGGCGAGGGGCGGCTGATCGTCTCCGTGGTCGGCGGCGGCGAAAAGGCCGGGGCAGAAAAGGCCCGCGGCGGGAAGGACGGCGCGCAGGCCAAGGACCGCTACCTCTCCACCGAGTCCGTGTGCCCCACCTGCCGCGTGAGCCTGCCCGCGCCGAGCCCGCAGCTCTTCTCCTTCAACAGCCCCCAGGGCGCGTGCCCCACCTGCCTGGGCATCGGCAGCGTGGACTATTTCGAGCCCAATCTCCTCGCGCCCAACAAGGGCCTCTCCCTCGAGCAGGGCGCGGTCATCCCCTGGAAGAACCCGCGCGTGTTCGCCCGCTACCGCCAGCAGCTCGTGAACCTCGGCGGCCGGCACGGCTTCCTGGTTTCCACGCCCCTGGCCGAGTTCGGCCCCGAGGCGCTGCACGCGCTCTTCGAGGGCGACGCGGCCGCGGACTGGCCCGGCGTGGTCAACATGCTCGAAGGCGGCATGCGTTTCGGCTCCATCTGGCGCGACGAGCTTTCGCGCTTCCGCCAGACGCGGCCCTGCCCGGACTGCCACGGCGCGCGGCTGCGCCCCGAGTCCCTGGCCGTGCGCGTGGACGACCTGAACATCTTCGAATTCTGTTCCCTGTCCATCTCCAAGGCCCTGGAATGGCTGCAGTGCCAGGAGTTCTCCGGCCACAAGGCGGCCATCGCCGAGCCGCTCCTCAAGGAGCTGGAGCACCGCCTGGGCTTTTTGGTCAACGTGGGCATCGACTATCTGAGCCTGGCGCGGAACATGGCCACGCTCTCGGGCGGCGAGGCCCAGCGCATCCGGCTGGCCTCCCAGCTCGGCTCGGGCCTGGTCGGCGTGACCTACGTGCTCGACGAGCCCTCCATCGGCCTGCATCCCAAGGACAACGAACGGTTGCTCGGCACCCTGCGCGACCTGCAGCGGCGCGGCAACACCGTGCTCGTGGTCGAGCACGACGAGGCCACCATCCGCGAGGCCGACCACGTGCTGGAGCTCGGCCCTGGCTCGGGCGCCCTCGGCGGCGAGCTGGTCTTCGCCGGGCCGGTCAAGGAACTGGTGGAGCGCGCGCCCACGCTCACGGGCAAGTATTTGCGCCGCGAGCTGGTCATCGAGCCGCCCGCGTCGCGCCGCGCGCCCAAGGGGCGGCTGCGCCTTTCCGGCGTGCGCACCAACAACCTGCGCGACGTGACCTGCGACATCCCCCTGGGTGCGCTGACGTGCGTCACGGGCGTGTCCGGCTCGGGCAAGAGCTCGCTGGTGGTGGACACGCTCTACAAGCACCTGGCCCTGGCGCGCGGCATCAAGGTGGACCATCCGGGCCTGATCGGCGGCATGGAGGGGGCCGAGGCCATCGAGCGCATCGTGTCCATCGACCAGACGCCCATCGGCCGCACCCCGCGCTCCAACCCGGCCACCTACACCAAGGTCTTCGACGAGATCCGCAACATCTTCGCCATGACGCCGGACGCGCGCGCGCGCGGCTACAAGCCCGGGCGGTTCAGCTTCAACGTCAGCGGAGGCCGCTGCGAGGCCTGCAAGGGCGACGGCCAGATCACCGTGGAGATGCACTTCCTGCCCGACGTCTACGTGACCTGCGACGTGTGCAAGGGCCAGCGCTACAACCGCGAGACCCTGGACGTGCGCTACAAGGGCATGAACATCTCCGAGGTCCTGGGCATGACCGTGCGCCAGGCGCGCGCGTTCTTCGCCAACTATCCGGTGCTGGAGCGCCGCCTGGGCGTGCTGGAGGAGGTCGGGCTGGAATACCTGCGCCTGGGCCAGCCCGCGACCACGCTTTCCGGCGGCGAGGCGCAGCGCATCAAGATTTCGCGCGAGCTGGGCAAGCGCAGCCTGCCGGGCACCATGTACATCCTGGACGAGCCGACCACCGGCCTGCACATGCACGAGGTCGGCAAGCTGATCCGCGTCCTGCAGTCCCTGGTGGACCGGGGCGCGTCGGTGGTGGTCATCGAGCACAACACGGACGTGATCCTGGCCGCGGACCACGTCATCGACCTGGGCCCGGGCGGCGGCGAGGCGGGCGGCCGCATCGTCTCCCAGGGCACGCCGGAGGAGATCGTCGCGGACCCCAGGTCCGTGACCGGCCGGTTCCTCATGGCCTAGGCCGGGCGGCCGGAAGCGGTCGGAGCATCCGGAACGGGGCGAAGTTGAGAGAAAATGTCGGGCGGGCCGTTGCCGCCGCCGCTAAGGTGGTCTCCGACCACGGAGGAGGAAGACGGCCGTGAACGACTATGCGCAGCGCATCCGGCGCGTGCTCGACCACATCCAGGATCACCTGGACGAGGAACTGGCCTTGGAGGACCTGGCCGCGCTGGCCTGTTTTTCCATGTCCCACTTCCATCGCGTCTTCAAGGGCATGCTCGGCGAGGGCGTCAAGGAGCACGTGCGCAGGCTGCGGCTGGAGCGCGCGGCCCAGCGGCTGCTCTACACCGGCCGCTCGGTCACGGAGTTGTGCTTCGAGGCCGGGTACGAGACGCCGGACACCTTTTCCCGGGCCTTCAAGGCCATGTTCGGCCTGCCGCCCTCGGAATTTCGGGCCGCGCCCGGAAGGCCGTGGCCGCCGTCCCCCTCCGGCATTCACTACCAGGAGGGCGCGAATGCGCCCGGGGGGCCGTTTTCCGAGGAGGACGGCCAGGCCCGAAGGAGGATTTGCGCGATGGACGTGAGCATCAGGAAGGAAGGTCCCCTGCGTGTGCTCTGCGTGCGCCACGTGGGGTCGTACATGGAGTGCGGCAAGGCCTGGGGCGTTCTCTGCGGCTGGGCCGGGCCCAAGGGACTGCTGCATCCCGGCATGGCGGTGCTCGGGATGTGCTACGACGATCCGGCCGTGACCCCGCCGGAAAAGATCCGCTACGACGCCTGCCTGGTCGTGGGGCCGGACGTGGAGCTGGACGAGGCGGCCCGGGCCCAGGGGCTGTGCCTGCGCGACCTGCCTGGCGGCGAGTTCGCCGTGACCCTGCACAAGGGGCCCTACGAGGGGCTCTACGGGTGCTACGAGGCCCTGTTCGGCCAGTGGCTGCCGCAGTCCGGCCGCACCGCCGTTGAGGAGGCCTCGCGCGAATTCTACCTCAACGACCCGGAAACGACGCCGCCCGAAGAACTGCTTACGGAAATCCATATCCGCCTGGCCTGATCCCCGCGCCAGGCCTTTTTCCCCTTTCCCCGATGCGAACGGCCCGGCGGTCCACAGGACCGCCGGGCCGCCGCGCATGAGGAGGACCAACGCGCGGCTAGCCGCCCAAAAGCTGCATGGCCAGGCGCGGCAGCGAATTGGCCTGGGCGAGCATGGCCACCGCGGATTGGGCGAGGATCTGGTTGCGGATGAACAGCGTCATCTCCTGGGCGATGTCCAGGTCCGAGATGCGCGATTCCGAGGCCTGGAGGTTCTCTACCATGATCGACTGGTTGGTCACGGCGTAGAGCCGGTTCTGCAGCGAGCCGAGGTTGGCGCGGATCTTGTCCTTGGAGATGATCGCCTCGGTAAGCGCCACCAGGGCCTGCTGCGCGCCCTGCTGGGTGGAGATGGAGAAGCCCGCGCCCGCGGCGGACTGGTTGCCCACGCCCAGGGCCGAGGCCGTGGCCGTGCCGATGGCGATGTAGTAGTAGTCCTCGGCGCTGTCGTTGCCCGTGCCGAAGTGGACCTTGAGCGGCCCGGTGGCCTGTACGCCGGACCCGTCGTGGTCGGAATTCTCGCCGGAAAGATTGCCGTTGAGCAGGTGGATGCCGTTGAAGTCCGTGGCGTTGGCGATGCGTGTGATCTCCGAGGCCATGGCCTGGTACTCGGAGTCGATCATCAGCCGCTGGTCCGAATTGTAGGTGCCGGTGGCGGCCTGCTCGGCCAGCTCCTTCATGCGGATGAGCTTTTCGTCGATGACCTGGGCCGCGCCGTCGGCGGTCTGGATCAGGGAGATGGCGTCGTTGATGTTGCGGATGCCCTGGTTCAGGGTGGCGATGTCCGAGCGCATCAACTCGCGGATGGCCAAGCCGGCCGCGTCGTCGGCCGCCGTCGTGATGCGCAGGCCCGAGGAGAGCTTGCGCGTGGACAGCGACAGGGCCGAGAACGCGGAGGAAAGGTTCCGCGACGCGTTCACGGCCATGAGGTTGTGGTTGATGTACAGCGCCACGGTTTCCTCCCTGAAACGTCGGCTCTGCGGATCGTCGGCCGCACCGTGCCGCACCGGCGGCGCGGCCGGTCGGACCCGGGGCGTTCCTGCCCCTTGGCCCGATGGGTGGGCGGCGCTTCCATTCCACCCGTAAGGCTTATCGGCGCGCGAATCCCGAAAGTTAACGTTCGCGTTCGAAAACCCCGCGGAAGGGCCGCCTCGCCGCCTCCAAAATTGCGCGAAGAGGGCCGGATTGCCGGAGTTCCTTGACACGCGCGCCCGTCAGGCCGCATCTTGGGCGCATTGCCGCACCCCACGGCGCGCCCGCGCGCCTACGGCGCATGCCCGCCGCGCGGCGTGATCCTGCAACGCGATTGTGCGGCGCGATCCTGCGGCGCGATTTCGGAGCCGAGCATGTACGTCAACCTGATCCTGGGCGTTCTCTTCGTCTATCTGGTCTTTCGCCTGGGCCGTCGCTGGGCGCGGCGCGAAGGCTCGCCGCGCACCGTGCTGCGTGAGGAGATGGAGCGCGAACGCGCCCTGCGCGCCAGCGCGGCCGAAGGCGCGCGCCGCGTGCGCGAGCTCTCGGCCAAACAGCTCGGCCCGGTGCTCGCGGCCTTCGCCGAGATGCGCGCCGAGCTGGACGACCCCGCGGCCTTCGAATTCGAGGAGGACGAGGGCGAAATATTTGCGCGCGTGGGGCAGTCGGCCTGGAAGCTGCGCTTCGAGCCCGCGCAGATCGACCTGGAGGCCCCCGCCTCGCTCACGGACGGTCTCTTCATTTTGGAGGCCGGCGACGGCGCGCGCGAGGTCTTGCGCGACGTGGACGCCGTGGTGCGCCATTTCGCGCGCATCCTGGCGCGCACGGTCGAGGGTCCGCGTCCGCCGGAGGGCAACGGCGCATGAGCGCCGGGAGCGCGCCCGCGCAGGCCCACGCGGGCCGCATCTGGCTGGTGGGCGCGCGCGCCAGCGGCAAGACCACGGTGGGGCGGCTCCTGGCCCAGCGGCGCGGCGCGGACTTCGCGGACACGGACGCCCTGGTGGTGGCGCGCGCCGGGCGCGACATCGCGGCCATCGTGGCCGCCGAGGGCTGGGAGGCGTTCCGCGCCCGCGAGTCCGAGGCCCTGGTGGCCTGCGCCGAGCGCGAAAACCTGGTGGCGGCCACGGGTGGCGGCATGGTCCTGGACGCGGCCAACCGCGCGCTGATGCGCGCCACGGGCACGGTCTTCTACCTGCGGGCCGAGCCCGAAATCCTGGCCGCGCGGCTGGCGGCCGACCCCCTGCCGGGCCAGCGTCCGGCCCTGCCCGGCGCGACCGGCGCGTCCGTCACACCCGGCGTGTCCGGCACACCCGGCGCGTCCGGCACACCCGGCGCGCCCGGCGACGCGGCGGCGGCCGCGCTGGCCGAGACGCGCGCGGTGCTCGCGGAGCGCGAGTCCCTGTACCGGGACGCGGCGCACCACGTGCTGGACGCCGCGGCCGCGCCGGAAACCATCGTACGAACCATTCTCGACCTGCTGCCCGCACCGGGCGGCGCGGAGCGTTCATGAGCGGCAACACCTTCGGCACGATCTTCAAGCTCACGACCTACGGCGAGTCGCACGGCCCGGGGTTGGGCGGCGTGGTGGACGGCTGCCCGGCCGGGGTTCCCCTGACCGAGGCCCTGATCCAGGCCGAGCTGGACAAGCGCAGGCCCGGCCAGGGCATCGCGGCCACGGCGCGCAAGGAGTCGGACACCGTGCACCTGCTCTCCGGCGTGTTCGAGGGGCTGACCACGGGGACGCCCATCGGCTTCCACATCGCCAACGAGGACCAGCGCTCGCGCGATTATTCCAAGATCAGGGACGTCTTCCGCCCCGGGCACGCGGACATCACCTACCAGGCCAAGTACGGGGTGCGCGATTACCGCGGCGGCGGACGCGCCTCGGGCCGCGAGACCGTGAGCCGCGTGGCCGGAGGGGCCGTGGCCCGGCAGATGCTTGCGGCCGTGGGCGTGCGCGTGCGCGCCTACACCGTGGAGCTCGGCGGCGTGCGCGCGGAGATCCTGGACCCCGAGGGCGCGGCCGACCGGCCCTTCTTCGCGCCGGATCCGGGCGTGGTCGCGGCCTGGGAGGAGCGCGTCAAGGAGGTCAAGTCCCGGGGCGACTCCATCGGCGGCGTGGTCCAGGTGGAGGCCCTCGGCGTGCCCGCCGGGCTGGGCGAGCCGGTCTTCGACAAGCTCGACGCGCGCCTCGCCTACGCCTGCATGGGCGTGGGCGCGGTCAAGGCCGTGGAGATCGGCGCGGGCGTTGCGGCCGCGCGACTGACCGGGGCCGCGAACAACGACCCCATCCTGCCGGACCGCTTCGCCTCCAACAACGCGGGCGGCATCCTCGGCGGCGTGTCCTCGGGCCAGCCCGTGGTCGTGCGCGCCTCGGTCAAGCCCATTCCCTCCATCGCCACGGTGCAGAAGACCGTGAACGCGGCGGGCGAGCCCGTGGATCTTTCCGTGGGCGGGCGGCACGACGTGAGCGCCATTCCGCGCATCGTGCCCGTGCTCGGGGCCATGGTCCTGCTGACCCTGGCCGATTTTTGGCTCCTGCAGCGCAGGATGCCGGGGTAGGCCATGTCCGGACGGCCCGCCAGAAACGCCCCGCACGCCCGGCCCGAACGCGCGCATCCCGAGGACGGCGGCCCGGCCGGGGCCGACGCGCGTCCCCGGCTGCCGGGCCTGCCCGACGGCCCGGAACTCCCCGACGGTCGCGAGGAGCTGCGCGGCGAGATCGAGCGCGTGGTCTACCACAACCCCCAGAACGGGTTCTGCGTGCTGCGGATCAAGGTGCGCGGCAAGAGCGAGCGCGGCATGGCCACCCTGGTGGGCGCGCTGGTGGACCCGGCCCCCGGCCTGGCCGTGACCGCGCGCGGCAAATGGGTCCAGGACCCCAAGTGGGGCCCGCAGTTCAAGGCCGACGACTGCGGCTACGCGCCGCCCGCGACCATCGACGGCATCCGCAACTTCCTGGAGTCCAGCCTGACCAAGGGCATCGGCAAGCTCTACGCCGGGCGCATCGTGGACCTCTTCGGCGAGGACACCATCCGCGTGCTCGACGAGGACCCGGAGCGGCTGCTGGCCGTGCCGGGCATCGGCAGGAAGCGCCTCAAGCAGATCACGGAGTCCTGGCGCGAGACCTCGGAAATCCGCGAGGCCATGCTCTTTCTGCAGTCCTACGACATCGGCGCGGGCTACGCCGTGCGCATCGTCAGCCACTACGGCCGCGACGCCGTGCGCAAGGTCACGGAAAATCCCTACCGTCTGGCCATGGACGTGCACGGCTTCGGCTTTCTCACGGCCGACGCCATCGCCATGAAGCTCGGGTTCTCGCGCGACAGCGACCTGCGCGCCGAGGCCGGGATCATCTACGCCCTGCGCCAGTCCAGCGACCAGGGCAACGTGTATGTGCCCCTGCCCGAACTGGTGGCCGCCGCGCAGGAGATCCTGGGCCTTGAGCGCGAACAGGTGGAGGCGGCGGTGCGCTCCGTGGCCGAGCGGCGCTGGGCCGTGATCGAGGAACTGAACTACGGCCTGGGCACGGCCGTGTATCTGGCCGGGCTGCACGCGGCGGAAAAGTACGTGGCCGCGCGGCTGGGCGCGCTGCTCTCCATGGCCGCGTCCACCGGGCGCATCGACGTGCCCGCGGCCGTGAAGTCGGTCTACGAGAGCACGGGCATCCGGCTCTCCGAGCGCCAGCAGGCCGCCGTGGCCGCGGCCGCGCGCTCCAAGGTCCTGGTCATCACCGGCGGCCCGGGCACGGGCAAGACCACGATCATCAACGCCATCCTGCGCATCTTCGAGCAGAAGAAGGCGCGCATCCTGCTCGCCGCGCCCACGGGCCGCGCAGCCAAGCGCATGGCCGAGGCCACGGGCCACGAGGCCAAGACCCTGCACCGCCTCCTGGAATTCAGCCCCACCGAGGGCGGCTTCAAGAGGGGCGAGAACTCGGCGCTGAACTGCGACCTGCTCGTGGTGGACGAGGCCTCGATGATCGACGTGACGCTCATGCAGCACCTGCTGCGCGCCGTGCCCCTGGGCGCGACCCTGCTGCTCGTGGGCGACGTCAACCAGTTGCCCTCCGTGGGCCCGGGCAACGTGCTCGGCGACTGCATCGCCTCCCGCGCCGTGCCCGTGGTGCGGCTCACGGAGATCTTCCGCCAGGCCCAGGAATCGGCCATCATCATGAACGCCCACGCCATCAACGAGGGCCGCGTGCCCTACATCGAGCACAACCCCGACGGCCCGCTCACGGACTTCTACTTCGTGCGCCGCGAGGACCCCGACGACGTGCTGGCCATGATCCTGGAGCTGGTGGCCCGGCGCATCCCGGCGCGCTTCGGGCTGGACCCCATGAACGACGTGCAGGTGCTCACGCCCATGCACAAGGGCGTGGTCGGCGCGCAGAACCTCAACGTCCAGCTGCAGGCCGCGCTGAACCCGGCCGGGCGCGCCATCCAGCGCGGCGCGAGGGCCTGGCGGGTGGGCGACAAGGTCATGCAGATCCGCAACAACTACGACAAGGACGTCTTCAACGGCGACATCGGCCGCATCGCGGACGCGGACGAGAAGGCGGGCGAACTGCTGGTGCGCTTCGACGAGCGCGACGTGCCCTACGAGAGCCACGAGCTGGACGAGCTGACTCCGGCCTACGCCGTGTCCATCCACAAGTCCCAGGGCTCGGAATACCCGGCCGTGGTCGTGCCCGTGCTCACCCAGCACTTCATCATGCTCCAGCGCAACCTGATCTATACGGCCGTGACGCGCGGCAAGCAGCTGGTGGTCCTGGTGGGCACCAAGAAGGCCCTGTCCATCGCGGTGCGCAACCAGGCCGTGAAGAAGCGCTACACCTACCTGGCCGAGCGGCTGGCCGAGATGGGCGAGGCCCTGGGCGTGCGCGAGGGCGCGGACGAGGACGGGGACGGGGAAGGGGAGGCCGAGGCATGAGCATGCGACTGGCGGCGATGGCGCGGAGGGAGTGGAAGGCGCGACGCTGGGCGTTGCGCCTGGCGGCGTGCGCGGCGCTGGCCGCGGTCTTGGCCGGGGCCTGCGCGCCGGTGGCCGGGCCGCCCGCCCCGGGGCCGGAGGCCGCTGCGCCCGCCGCCCCCGCCTGGCCGTGGGACCCGGACGTGCGCGACGTGCGCGAGCTGCCCCAGGACCTGGCCGCCTACCTCGTCGCCCCGGCCGACCCGGCCGGTCCGGCCGGTCCGGCCGATGAGGCCGCCCCGGCGAACCCGACCGTCCGGGACACGTCCGAGGACTGGGTCTTCACCCCCGAGGAGCACGCGGCCCTGGCCGTGGACTTCGAGGCCCGCCATTTCGCGCCCTGGACCTGGACGGCCACCTCCTACGCCAACGCCACCGAGGCCCTCTGGGGCGTGGAGAAGTATGTGGGCAAGCCCGGCTGGGGCGAGAACCTGCGCGTGCTGCCGTCCGACCATGCGGAGGAGCTGGCGCGCTACGCGCACCCCGAAGCGTTCCCGTCCATGAACCGCCGCGCCGTGGTCCTGGCCCCGGCGGCCCTGCGCGTGCTGCCCACCGCGCGTCCTTTTTTCGGCGACCCGGCCCGCGCGGGCGAGGGCTTTCCCTTCGACTACTTCCAGAACTCCGGGCTCTGGCCGGGCACGCCCGTGCTCGTGACCCACGCCACGGAGGACGGGGCGTGGCTCTTCGCCGAGGCCGGGCACGTGTCCGGCTGGCTGCGGCCGGGCGAGGTGGCCTGGGTGGACGACGACTTCGTGCGCGCCTTTCGCACCGGCCGCTACGCCGTGGTCCTGGAGGACGGTACGCCGCTCACGGACTTTTCCGGCACGTTCCGCACGCGCGCGCACCTGGGCACGCTCCTGCCCCTGGACGGCGCGCCCGACGCCTACGGCATGACCGTGCTCGTTCCGGCGGCGGACGCGGACCGGCGCGCGGTGCTGCGCCGCGCGTCCCTGGCGCGCGGCGCGGGCGCGCCGTGGCCCCTGCCGCCCATGCGCCGCGTCCTGGCCGTGGTCGGCGACCGAATGATGGGCCAGCCCTACGGCTGGGGCGGGCTCTACGAGAACCGCGACTGCTCGGCCCTGCTGCGCGACCTCTTCGCCTGCGTGGGCGTGTGGCTGCCGCGCAACTCGGCCCAGCAGGCGCAGAAGGCCGGGGTCCTGGTGGACGTGGCGGCCCTGGCCCCGGCGGACAAGGAGCGCGAGCTGCTGGAGCGCGGCGTGCCCTGGCGCACCCTGGTCTGGCTGCGCGGGCACATCATGCTCTACGTGGGCGCGCGCAACGGGCGGCCCGTGGTCTTTCACGACGCCTGGGGCGTGCGCGTGACCGACGCCGGCGGCCGGGAAGGGCGGCGGATCATCGGCAAGGCCGTGGTCACCACGCTGACCCCGGGCGCGGAAGTCCCGGGCGCGTCGGACCTGCGCGAGCGCATCCTGGGCCTGACCTTTCTGGCCGCCCCGCCCATCACCCCGGGAATCGGCGGCGCACCGGCCGATGCGCACGTCGCGCCGGGCAACGCGGCGGCCCCGGCACCCGTCGCGCCCGCGTCCGCAAACACGCCCACCCGGCCCTAGGAACGCCGCCATGCGCATCCTCTTTCTCGGAGACGTGGTCGGCCGCCCGGGCCGCGAGGCCGTGCAGCGCGAACTCCGCGACCTGCGCGCGGCCCTGGATGCGGACCTGGTGGTGGCCAACGGCGAGAACGCCGCGGGCGGCCTGGGGTTGACCCCGGCCACGGCGCGCGAGCTGTTTTCCGCCGGGGTGGACCTGATGACCACCGGCAACCACGTCTACAAACACCGCGAGATCTATGGGTATCTGGACGCCGAAGAGCGCATCGCGCGGCCCGGCAACTACCCGCCCGGCGCGCCCGGGCGCGGCCTGCTCCTGCACGCCCTGGCCGACGGCCGCCGCGTGGCCGTGCTCAACCTCATGGGCCGCACCTTCATGGGCGACGTGGACTGCCCCTTCCGCGCGGCGGACCGCCTCCTGGCCGAGGTGCCGGACGCCGTGCGCGTGCGGCTGGTGGACATGCACGCCGAGGCCACCAGCGAGAAAAAAGCCCTTGCCTACCACCTTGACGGCAGGGTATCCGCAGTCCTCGGAACCCACACCCACGTGCAGACCAACGACCCCCACGTGCTCCCGGCGGGCACCGGCTACCTGACCGACGCCGGGATGTGCGGCGTGTCCACGGGCTCGATCCTGGGCATGGCCCCGGAGCCCATCGTGGGCCGCTTTCTCTCGGGCATGCCTACGCGCTTCACCCTGGCCGCGGGGCGCGGCGTGTTGCAGGGGGCCCTTGTGGAGGTCCACGACGAGATGGGCATCACTACGGGGATACGGATTTTTTGACGTTTCCACGCATTGTGCAAAAAAAGACCGCATCGGCCACATTCAGACCACCAGACCACCAGACACGGACCCGCCATGCACCGCAAACCGAGCCTTGACCTGATCCAGAGGGGAGCCGCCGAACTCATCGACCTCGAAGAACTGAAGAAGAAGCTGCGCCGGGGCAAGCCCCTGCGCGTCAAGGCCGGGTTCGACCCCACGGCCCCGGACCTGCACCTGGGCCACACCGTGCTGATCCAGAAGCTGCGGCATTTCCAGCAACTCGGCCACCAGGTCATCTTCCTCATCGGCGACTTCACGGGCATGATCGGCGACCCCTCGGGCAAGTCCGAGACGCGCCCCGTGCTCACGCGCGAGCAGGTCATGGCCAACGCCGAGACCTACAAGCGCCAGATCTTCAAGATCCTGGACGAGGACAAGACCGAGATCCGCTTCAACTCCGAATGGATGGACCGCTTCAGCGCCGCGGACTTCGTGACCCTGTGCTCGCGCTACACCGTGGCGCGCATGCTCGAGCGCGACGACTTCGAAAAGCGCATGCACAACAACAAGCCCATCTCCATCCACGAATTCCTCTATCCCCTGGTGCAGGGCTACGACTCCGTGGCGCTGCAGGCCGACGTGGAGTTGGGCGGCACGGACCAGAAGTTCAACCTGCTCATGGGACGCACCCTGCAGTCGCAGTACGGCCAGGAGCCGCAGTGCATCCTGACCATGCCGATTCTCGAGGGCCTCGACGGCGTGAACAAGATGAGCAAGTCCCTGGGCAACTACGTGGGCATCGAGGAGCCGCCCGCGGACATGTTCGGCAAGCTCATGTCCGTGTCCGACGAGCTGATGTGGCGCTACTACGAGCTGCTTTCGGACAAGTCCATGGCCGACGTCACGGCCCTGCGCGCGCAGGTGGAGGCCGGGGGCGCGCACCCCAAGACCGCCAAGGAGGAGCTGGCCGCCGAGATCACGGCGCGGTTCCACGGCTGGGCCGCGGCCAAGGAGGCCCGCGAGGGCTTCAACGCGGTCTTCGCCAAGGGCGGCGTGCCCGACGACATGCCCGAGCACGTGGCCGCGCAGGGCGAAACCAGCCGCCCCCTGGCCTTTCTGGCCGATTCCGGCCTGGCCAAGTCGCGCGGCGAGGCCAAGCGGCTCATCGCCCAGGGCGCGCTGACCGTGGACGGCGAGAAGTGCGACGACCCCGAGCGGACCCTCGGCCCGGGCGAATACGTCGTCAAGCTGGGCAAGAAGCGCTTCCTCAGGCTGGTGGTGCGCTAGCGGGCCCGGCGGGCCGGGCGGGCCGGTAATGGCGTTGCGCCAACGAGTGCGATTCGGGGCGGCTTCGGCCGCCCTTTTTTTGCGCTCCTGCGCCGTGTTTGCATAAAGGCGTGCATTAAAAAAGTTTGTTTCCTTGTGGCGGCGGCGCTATAGCACGGGGTGCATGGATTTTGGGTTGGGCTCTGTTGGAGAGTGCAACGGAAACCGGAGGTGAACGCAATGGAAGCTCTTGAGGATCGCCGCGTGGGTTTCCTCAACGCCGTCAACGAATTCAGCAAGGCGCGCGCCTACCGGGGGATCATGCCCCGGCGTCTGGTGCGCTCCTGTGACGAGGTCGCGGTTCGGGAGTCGTTCGAGCAGGGGCTCGTGGCCCTGTATTCGGCCAAGTTCGACGACGGCAGCAAGATCGAGGGCATGGTCCTGACCCGCAAGGGCATGGACCTGCTGGCCGGCGCCTGACGGCCCGCCGCGCGTCGGCGGTGCGGGTGGGGCCGGCCGTTGGTGCGTGACGCGATGTCGGGCCGCCGCGGCCCGGAAGGACGGACGGGATGCGCCGGAACGCGCCGGATGCGCGACCGTTCCCGTCCTGCGTCCGCGGGCCCCGTGTCCCCCGTGGGTGCGCGCCCGCCTGTCGTGTGCGGCGCTGCGGCGCGTATCACGCCTCCGGCGGTTCCTCGCCGGTCGCGTCTTCCCGCTTCCCCGTCTCCCCATCCTCCAGCGGCCCGCGATAGCGGAAGAGCAGCCGCAGCAGCCCCCGGGTGCGCTCGGAAAAAAGCTTTTCGGCCAGCACCGCGCCCGCCGCGCGTTTGCTGATCTCGCCCAGGGTGGGGTAGGGGTGCGGGGCCGAGGCCAGGGCCGCAAGCCGCACACCCCCGCCCAGGGCCGCCACCCATTCGTTGATCAGTTCGCCCGCGTGCGGGCCCACGATCTGCGCGCCCACGGGCCGCCCCCGCCGGTCCAGGACCAGCTTGAGCAGCCCCTCGCCCGCGTGCGCGGCCAGGGCGCGGTCGTTGTGCGCAAAGGATTCCGTGCGCACGGTGACGCCGATGCCCGCTTCGCGGGCGCGCTTCTCGTTGAGCCCCACCGAGGCCAGCTCCGGCTCCGTGTACGTGCACCAGGGCAGCAGCCGGTAGTCCGTGCGCCGGGGCAGGCGGAAGACCGCGTTGGCCACGACCACCGAGGCCTCGTACCCGGCCGCGTGCGTAAACTGGTATGCGCCCGTCACGTCGCCCGCCGCGAAGATGTGCCGCTGCGAGGTGCGCAGCCGCCGGTCCACCCGCACGCCGCGCGCGTCGTGGCGCACGCCCGCGTTCTCCAGCCCCAGGTCGAACACGTTGGGCCGCCGGCCCAGGGCGGCCAGCAGTTTTTCCGCCGTGAGCGTCAGTTCGCCGCCGCCGGGCAACTCCAGATCGACCTCCACCCCCTCCGGAGCGGGCCGCACGGCGCGCACCGTGGCGCCCAGGTGCGCTTCCACGCCTTCCTCCCACAGCCGCCGCAGCACCACGTCGGCCATGTCCCGGTCCTCGCGCGAAAGGATCTGGTCCGAGCGCTGCACCAGGGTCACGCGCGTGCCGAAGCGAGCAAAGGCCTGGGCCATTTCCACGCCCACGGGCCCGGCTCCGAGCACGATCAGGGACGCGGGCAGCCGGTCCAGGGAGAAGATTTCCCGGTTGGTGAGCAGCGCGCCCGGCGGGAGCGAGCCTGCGCCCTGGAAGGGCGGCGCGGCCGCTGAGGAGCCCGTGGCCAGCACCAGCCGCGCGGCCGTGATCCGCTTGCCGTCCACCACGATGGTGTGCTCGTCGGCGAAGCGCGCCGCGCCGAAGCGCACGGTCGCGCCCAGGCCGGTGAACCGCTTCACCGAGTCGTGGGCCTGCACGGCCGCGACCACGCCGCGCACGTGCGCGGCCACGCGGGCGAAATCCACGGGCGGCATGCGCGTGGGCTGGGGCAGGCCGAAACGGCCCGCCGTGGCCATGGCCCGGCGCAGCCGCGCGCTGTGCAGCAGCGCCTTGCTCGGCACGCAGCCGTAGTGCAGGCAGTCGCCGCCCAGGGCCGCTTCGCGCTCCACGAGCAGGGTGCGCACGCCGAGCTGCGCCGCGCCCGCGGCCACGGAAAGCCCGGCCGCGCCGCCGCCGATGATCGCCAGGTCGAAGTCGAAGGGAGTGCCCATGCTGATCAGGTACGCCGGGACCGGCGGTTGCGCAACCAGGCCACCAGTCGCCTGGCGGCCAGGGGAAAGAGCCCGAGCAGGGCGAAGGCCGCCAGCAGCCCGGGCGAGAACAGCCCGGATACCGACCCCACGCCGCCCAGTTCGCGTCCGGCGTTGACGTAGACGATGGTGCCCGGGAGCATGCCGAGCTGCGAGACCCAGTAGAAGGTGCGCAACGGCAAGGGGGTGAGGCCCATGAGCAGGTTGACGACGAAGAAGGGGAACACGGGCACCAGCCGCAGGGTGAAGAGGTAGAACGCGCCCTCCTCGGCCATGCCCTGGTCCAGGCGCGCGAGCCGGTGGCCGAGGCGGCGGCGCACCGGCGCGCGGAACAGGTAGCGCGCCGCGCCGCAGGCCAGGGTCGCGCCCAGGGACGAGGCGAAGGAGGCGGCCAGCAGGGCGGGCCAGAACCCCAGCAGCGCGGCCCCGCCCATGGTCAGTGCGGCCGCGCCCGGCAGGGACAGGGCCGTGACCAGCACGTAGACGCCCATGTACGCGGCCACGGTCAGCGCCGGGTGCGCGGCGTAGTGGACCGCGAAGCGCGCGTGCGCGGCCCGGGCCGCGTCCAGGGTCAGGAAACGGCCCAGGTCCAGGGCGAAGAAGGCCGCGACCAGCGCCGCGAGCAGCACGGCCAGGCCCAGGCGTTGCAGCGTGGCGGCGGACATGGACGAAACGGAGGCGGAACGCCCTGGATGGGGGCCCGCGGTTCAGGCCCCGGATTCGGCGGCCAGCAGGTCGCGGCCGAACAGGGCCGCGCCGTCCAGCCCGGCGGCCGGGTCCAGGTGCAGGTGCACGGGCAGGCGCGCGAGCAGGTCGCCGTAGGTGCGGCTGGTGCGGAATTCCTCCAGGAACGCGGGATGGCGCACCAGTTCCGGCGTGTGTTCGACCACGCCGCCCGTGACCACCACCCCGCCCAGGGCCAGGACCTGCAGGGCCCAGTTGCGCGCCGCGCGGCCGTAGAACCGGGCAAAGGCCGCCTCGGTGCGCGCGGCCAGCCCCCTGTGCACGAGTTCGCCCACATCCTTGGCCGGAAGCCGGTCGCCGGTGAGGAATTCGTGCAACCGCTCCAGTCCGCCGCCGGAAAGGACCACGTCCGGCGTGGGCGGCAGGCCCCGGGCCTCCAGGAACTCCCGATAGCGCGCCTCCTCGCCGCCGAGCAGGGGAAAGGATGCGTGCCCGCCTTCGGAGGGCAGGGGCAGGCGGCGAGTGCCACCCGTCTGCAAGAGGGAGCGGGGTATTTCGGCCAGCAGGCAGAAGCCGCAGCCCGTGCCCGCGCCGAGCACGGCGATGGCCCCGCCGGGTTCGGCTCCGTCAGGTCCGGCCGAGTCGGGCTGCAGGACCTCGAACTTGTCCGGGCGCGGCGCGAGGCAGGCCATGGCCTGGGCCCCGAAATCGTTGATCAGCGCGCTCAGGCGCGGGGAGCCGGGCAGCGCGTCGCGGTCCAGGTCCACGTCCCAGGGCGCGTTGGTCAGGGTGCAGCGCCGCCCGCGCACGGCCCCGGCCGCCGCGACCACGGCGCAGTCCGCGTGCAGCACGGCGTCCGGGTCCTTTTGGCGGAGGTGCGCGGCGCAGTCCTCTCCGGCGGCGTGCGCGACCAGGGCGAAGCCCGCGAAGCCGCGCGTGGGATAGGTCCTGGTCCAGAGGCACTGCAGCGGCCCGGGCGCGGCGCCGTCCGCGCCCACCCCGTCGGCCCCGTAGAGGGCGAAGCGGGCGTTGGTGCCGCCGATGTCCGCAGCCAGGATTTTCCGGCGTGCGCGCGTCATCGGCAGGGCCCCTTGACGGGGTCCGGGCCATGGCCCGGAGCCTGCTCGTCGTCGATGGCGTCGGCGTCCGGGGCCAGCAGCCGGACCATGTTGCGCAGGTGCGCGTAGGTCTCCGGCTCCATGGGCTCGAAGGCCAGGGCCATGGCCGCGCCGTCCGTGCGCACCACGCGCGCCTCCAGCTCCAGGCGCAGGGAGGCGGCCAGGGGGATGGTCAGGGTGCAGGCGTCGTCTGGTGCCAATTCGTGAGGGGCCAGCTCGTGGGCCGCGGGTTCCGGGGCGGCCGGGGCGGCGGCGTCGCGGGTGCCGGGCTCCGCGCGGCAGCGCGCGCCGCGCAGGCTCAGGTCGTCGGTGATCACGGCCATGCTGCGGCCGTGCGCGGTCAGCGTGCCGGGATATTCCCCTTCCACTCGGGTGCGCATGCGTCGGTCGTGCATGGTGCGGTTCCGGGCCGGGCCGCCGGGGCCTGGTCGTGCTTGCGGCGCGGCGGGGCCGCGCGCGGTGGACGCGGGACGGGACCGTCCGGTCGGCTCCCGCCCGGCGGGCCGCCGGGCGGCGGCCGGGTATGCGCAACGAACGCGCGCAAAGGGCGCGCGCATCTCCATCCTACGCGGTGCGCCGCGGTTTGCGCAAGAGGGGGCGCGGCGGGGACCTTCCGTCCGAAACGGAGCGGCCGGGACCAACCGGTCCCGGCCGCGCGAAGAACGGCGGGCCGCACGCGGCCCGGGTGGGCTAGATGTTGCCGTCGTCCCTGGGCGCGGCGGCCTGGGCAAAGGGCAGCAGGTCCGAGACCATGTGGTCCACGAAGGTGCCCTTGACCGGCTCGGTCACGGCGAGCACGCCCCGGCCGAACTCGAAGAGCACCTGGCGCTCGTCCGCGGAAGGGGGCACGATGTCGCCGTTCGCGGACACGACCACGGCGGCGCGCAGTTCGGTCTCGCCGTCGCTCACGGCCTTCATCGCCGCGACCTTGAGGGCGCTGGTGGTCAGGTTGGGCAGGGCGTTCTCGATGGTCACGCCCGTGTAGATCCGGCCGGACTGGGTGAGCACGGCCGCGCCGTCGGTCTGGCGCGTGTACGGCGCGTACGCGTTGACCCGGATGTCGCGCGCCGCGGCGATGAGCTTTTCGCGTTCGCCCGGCGCCAGCTCCTGCACGAACCACTTGCGGTAGATGCGGTCGTACTCGCCGTTCTCCATGATCCGGCGCAATCCGTTGTTGACCAGGTCGAGCACGTCCTTGTGGTCCTTGTTCACGGCCAGGAACATCTGGGTTACGCGGATGGGCGTGCCCACGGCGCTGATGTCCTGCATGTGTAATTTCCGGATGTAGTAGTAGGCGGTCTTGTCCCCGCCGCAGAAGACCTCCACCTCGTCGGCGGCCAGGGCCTTGAGCGCGTCCAGCTCGTTGCGGTAGAGTTTGACGTTGTAGCCGCCGAAGTCTTCGATGACGCGCTGGTAGAAGGATCCCTTGGGCACGGACACGGTTTTGCCGCGCAGCAGGGTCACGTTGCCCACCCGGTGCTGGCCCTTGGTGAAGAGCTTGACGTTGAGCGGGAGCACGGGCCGCGCGGAGAAGTCGTAGAGCAGCATGCGCTGCTTGGTCTTGGCCATGCCCGAGGTCACGAAGACATTGCCCGCCGAGAGCTGGAGCTGGACCTTGTCCCAGGCCAGGGGCCGGAAGATCAGTTCCACGTTGGGCGCGTCGCAGATGGCCTTGATCACCTCCACGTCGAAGCCCGTGGCCTCGCCCTCGTATTCGAAGCTGTAGGGCGGGAACTCGCGGTCGAAGCCGTAGATGACCTTGAGGGGTTCGGACGCGGGCGCGGCCAGGGCCGGGCGCGGCTCGGCCGACCACAGGAGCGCGAGACACGCCAGGACCGGCGCGAGCGCGAGGAGGAGCCGCGCTGTCGTGGAAAGCCGCGCGATCGCGCGACGGGGCGCGGAAACCGGGTTCGGGGCCTGGGGCGCTGTGCGCCGGGCGTGGTGCATGCGAGAACTCCGTGGGCTTGCCGCCGTGCGGGCGGTCGTCCATGCTGGAATGTAGCGCCTGGGCGCCGTGGGGGCAACCGCCCGGCCGCGGGCGACGGAATCCCGCGCGGCAGCTGTCCACGGAGTCTTATCGGATGAAGATCAGGTGGGATTAGGGGGCGTTGCCATCGCGTTCGGGCGACGTCCCCCGGCCGGGGCGGCACCAGGGCCGCCAGCCGGATCCGGCGTCACCCGGCCCGGGCGGCGGCTCGGGGGTCAGTCCGATTCGCCGTTGTCCTCGGCCCGGGCGGCCACGCGCCGAAGGATGGCCTCCAGTTCCGGCCGATTTTCCTTGAAGAGCCGCCGCGCAAAGTGCCGGAGCGCGTCCTCCACCGCCTGGGGCGGGGGCAGCTCGGGCAGCTCGCGCACGCCCAGGGCGTTGGTGTCCAGCGGGCGCATGCGCAGGTCCGTGTCCAGGGCGCAGGCATAGCCCGGGATGGCCGCCCCGGCCACGTCGGCTCTGCGTTCCCCGGCCACGTCCATGGACCGCGCGAAACCGAGTACGCACGAGGGGGCGTGGCCCTCGTTGACCTTGCGGATGCGCCGGTTGATGTGCCCGGCCCAGTCGCGCAACAGCTTGTAGTGCATGGTCAGCCGCTTGCGGCCGCGGCGGCGGTCCGTGTAGTAGCGGCCGTTCATGTATTCGTCGAAGGCGTCCTGCACCCCGTGGTAGGCGGTGAGCAGGGTCTTGACGTAGCGGCTGGTGGCCGTGAGCCCGCGCGGCGGGGAGAAGAACAGGCGGCCGCGCGCCGGGTCCACCCAGGCGAACAGCCGCGTGGGCTTGACGCCGATGAGCCGGTAGAAGTCCGGCGCGGCCCTTGCGTCCAGGAGCAGGGCGTGCAGCAGGCAGGCGCGGTTCAGGGCGCGGCGGCCCAGCTCGCCCAGCAGCGAGGCCTTGGCCTTGAAGACGTCCACCTCCTCGTCGATGCTCCGGCGTTCGCCGAAGAAGCTCTCGGCCATATCGGCCAGGGCCTCGTTGGTCAGGGAGTCGGCGAATTCGAGCAGGCGTTCCATCACGGCCTCCGGGGTACGGCGTTTCCGGGTTTGGGCGCGCGCGGCAAGGGGCGATGCCCCGAGACGACTCTACTGCCCGCTTCGGGGCGGCGCAAGGGGGGCTTTATCCCGCGTCGGGGGGCTGCTAGGGTGCGGAACCGGGCCCGAGCGGCCGGCTTTTTTCGGACCGAACCGGGCCCTGGCGGGCCCGCAGCGGGCGCAACGCAAGCGAGGAACCATGCACGACGAACGGAACAAGCCGGAAGAGGCCGCGCGGGCGGCCGGGAATATTGCGACGGAAGGCATCCCCGTCGGCGAAATCGCGGCGCGGCTGGGGCGCGCGCTGGCGGCGCGCGGGCTGGCCATGGGCACCGCGGAGTCCTGCACCGGCGGGCTTATCGCCGGGGCGCTCACGGACGTGCCCGGGGCCTCGGAGTGGTTTGCCGGGGCCGTGGTGGCCTACGCCAACGAGGTCAAGCGCGACGTGCTCGGCGTGGATGCGGCGCTGCTCGCGGCGCACGGCGCGGTCAGCGGTCCGGTGGTTGCGGCCATGGCGCGCGGGGCGCGGCGCGTGCTCGGGGTCGGCGCGGCCGTGGCCGTGTCCGGCGTGGCCGGGCCCACGGGTGGCACGCCGCAAAAGCCCGTGGGCACGGTCTGGATCGGCTGGTCCGTGGGCTGGTCCGTTGGGGGAATCCCCGGCGGGACCGGCGACGGCACGAACGCCGGAGTGGAGCGCGCCGGAACCGCGCTGCGCCATTTTCCCGGCGATCGAGCGGCCGTGCGCGCCCAGACCGTGCGCGCGGCCCTGGAGGAACTGCTGCATGCCGTGGAGGTTCCTGGTGTGCCGGACCCGGGCGCATATGACCCCGATGCGCGGGACCAGCAGGGCGGCCGTGGGTAGCGGCGCGCTGCGGCTCTTCGTCGGGGTGCCGCTGGACGAGGCGCACCAGCAGGCCCTGGCGCGGCTGCGCGCCCGCTGGCGGGAGGTCCCGGCCCCGGGGCCGCAGCGGACCGGACTGGCCTGGACGCGTCCGGGCAACTGGCATTTGACGCTGAAGTTCCTGGGCGACGTGGAGCCGGAGCGTACCCCGGCGCTGGAGGCGGCCCTGGACGCGGTGGCCTTTGCGCCGTTCACGGCCCAGGCGGGCGGGACGGGGTGCTTTCCGCCGCGCGGCGCGGCGCGCGTGGTCTGGCTGGGCCTGGCGCGCGGGGCCGAGGAGGCCGCGCGCCTGGCCCGCGCCGTGGACGCGGCCTGCGCGTCCGTGGGTTTTGCCCCGGAGCGGCGGCCCTTTGCCGCGCACCTGACCCTGGCGCGCGTCAAGAGCGGCGCGCCGGGCAACTGGACGCGCGATTGGGAGACGCTGGAAGCGGAAGTGGAAAAAATGGAGTGGCCCGCCTTTACGGCGGAGCGCTTCGTGCTCTGGAAGAGCGTGCTGGGCCCGTCCGGGCCGACCTACACGCCGTTGCGGACCTTCCCGGCCCGCTGAAATGTTCGTTTCGACGCGGTGGCGTACCCTGCCCCCGTGTGCCGCCGGGCGCTACGTCCGGACGGCGGTCGCCCTGCGTTCTGCGCGGCGTGGTGCCCCGGGCGCGCTTCCCGGTTCCTTCCGCCGCCGCGTTGCGCGGCGGCTTGAGGCGGCGGCCGGTCCGCCGCGGTCCGCAGAGGTCCGCCGTGATCCGTTATGATTCGCCGCGTCCGGTTCGCCCGGGCCACGGCGCGGCGCACGGCCCGCCCCCCGAGGCAACGGGGGATGCGGGCCGCTAGATGTAGTCGCCGCGGTTGAACTTGAAGGTTTCCGTGGTCGCCAGCACGTCCAGCTCGTCGACCATGGCCGTCAGCTCGGGCCGCTCGCCGTCCAGTCCGGCCAGCTGGTCCTTGAGGCCCTGCACGTCCGCAGTGATGCCCGTCAGGCTCCCGTAGGCCTGCTTGAGGCCCTGCTCCGCGGTCGCGGAGCTCAACTGGTCGGCATAGTTTTCCCACTTGTCCAGCACGGTTGCGATGCCGTCCATGATCTCCTGCTCCGTGTCGGAAGTGGGACTCACGGCGCCGGTTTCGGCCACTGCCTCGGTTCCGGAAACGGCCTCGGACTGCGCCACCCGGTCCAGGCCCAAGGCGCGGGCTCCCGGCGGCGGCGGCGCGACGGACGCGGCCTGATCGGCGGCCGCTCCGTCGGACCGGCCCACCTCCCGGGCGAGCAGATCGCCGAAGCCTCCGTCTTCCGCCCCGGGCTTGGCCTTGGGCTTTTCCTGCAGCTGGCGCAGGGCTTCGAGTTGTTCGGTGCGTATCTTCATGGGCACACCTCGTGGTAACAGGTTCCGCCCCGTCGAAGCAAGGACCTTGCCAACTTTACAATGCTTCCTAACGCGCGGGAATGTCGTGGGCCTGTGTAAAGGGCCGGGAAAAAAGGTTCGCGACCCGTCGGAAAGCCGTCGGCCCGGGCGGAAAAAACGACGCATTCTGTCGCCTCCAGGGGCGCCCCCAATGCCGCTCCCGGGCGGGCGTTCGCGCGGAACCATCATAGATCAGAAGAAAAATCTTGTCGAATGGGGCAGGGATGGCGCATACTTGAACCAAGCCCGGCGGACCGCGGACCCCCATTCGACAGGCTGAGACTTGGGCGGCCCCGGGCGCAAACGCAAAGGAGGAGCTATGGCTTCCATAAAGAAGATACTCTGCGCGGTGGACTTCTCGGATCAGAGCGTGATGGTCGCCGACTACGCCGTGGAACTGGCCAAGGCCATGGACGCCAAGGTGATCGTGGTCTACGTGGCCCCGTCCATGTCCCAGTACGTGGGCTTTCACGTGGCCCCCAACTCCATCGAGAGCTTCGTGGGCGAGATCGTGAGCGGCGCGGAAAAGACCATGGACAACTTCCTGGCCGAGAACTTCGCGGGCATGCAGGTCGAGGGCCGCGTGGTCACCGGCTACGCCGCCGAGGAGATCCTCAACGTGGCCGACGACGAGGCCGTGGACATGATCGTCATGGGCACGCACGGCCGCAAGGGCATCGACCGCATCCTCTTCGGCTCCGTGGCCGAGAAGGTGGTCAAGAGCGCGATCCAGCCCGTGCTGACCATTCGTCCCACCGCCTAGCGGCGGGATGGGCGGGGGCGGCCGGGCCGCGCCGCGCGTCCCGGACGTGCCAAGACGTGTTCGGACGTGCCAAGACGTGCTCGGGCCCCGAGGCCGGGTGTGCGACGTGCGGGGCGCATCGGGCAGGGCGGGCCCGCATCGCGCGCGGGTGTTCGTTGCGCCGGGACGCTTGCCAAAAAATGTCAACCTACGTATCAAGGGCGGTCCGAGGGGCCGCCCGTTTTCTTTTTGTCCGCCCCGTTCCGCAACGCCGCCGGATGCGCCCGGCGGCCAGGGAGTAGCCCATGAGCATCGACACCGCGCGACCCGCCCTGTCGCCCGCCTGTCTCAAACCCGAAGTGCGCGACTTCTCGCCCTACGTGGCGGGCATGTCCATCGACGAGATCCGCGAACGCTACGGCCTGGCCCAGGTCGTGAAGATGGCCAGCAACGAGAACCCGCTGGGCACCTCGCCCCTGGTGCAGCGCGCCATCTGCGAGCACGCGGGGCTGGCCTTCCGCTACGCCCAGTCCGGCAACCCGCGCCTGGTGCGCGCCATCGCCGAGCACCTGGGCGTGGAGAGCGCGCGCGTGGTCGTGGGCAACGGCTCCGACGAGATCATCGACCTGCTCATCCGCGTGCTGGCGCGGCCCGGCGTGGACAACGTCATCGCCTTCAAGCCCTCCTTCAGCATGTACGGGCTGCAGTCGCGCCTGTGCGGCGTGGAGTTCCGCGCCACGCCGCTGAACGCGGACTTCACCTTTCCCTGGGACGCCTTCGTGGCCCAGGCCGACGCGCATACCGCCCTGGCCTTCGTGACCACGCCGGACAACCCCTCGGGCTTCACCCCGCCCGCGGCCGAGCTCGAGGCCCTGGCCGCGCGCCTGCCCCAGGGGTGCCTGCTGGTCGTCGACGAGGCCTACATGGACTTCGTGGCCGACCAGGCCGCGCACTCGCTTCTGGGGCGGCTGGCGAGCTTCCCCAACGTGGCCGTGCTGCGCACCTTCTCCAAGCTCTACGGGCTGGCCGGGCTGCGGCTGGGCTACGGCGTGCTGCCCGAGTGGCTGGCGGACTACATGTGGCGCACGCGCCCGCCCTTCAGCGTCAACGTCCTGGCCGAGGCGGCCGGGCTGGCCGCGCTCGAGGACCAGGTCTTCCGCGACGAGACCGTGCGCGCGGTGGCCGAGGGGCGGCAGTACCTGGCGCACGCCCTGCGCAACCTGGGCTGCGAGGTGCTGCCCAGCCAGTCCAACTTCCTCATGTTCCGGCCCGTGGCCGCCCTGGACGGCGGCGTGCCCGTGAGCGCGCGCGTCCTGTTCGAGCGGCTCCTCGAGCGCGGGGTGATCATCCGCCCGCTCAAGAGCTACGGGTTGGAGGAGTGGGTGCGCGTGAGCGTGGGCAACGAGCGCGAGAACGCGCTGTTCATCGAACTGACGCGGGAGATTCTGCATGGCTGAGCGGCTGATCGTGACCCTGGACGGCCCGGCGGGCGTGGGCAAGACCACCCTGGCCCGCCGCGTGGCCGACAAGCTGGGCGTGGCCTATCTGGACACTGGCGCCATGTTCCGCGCCACGGCCTGGAAGCTGGGCGAGGGCGCGTGGGACCTGGACGAGGCCGAACTGGCTAGGCGCATGGAGGGCTTCGTCTTCTCCATCGCGGGCGTGGGCGGGGCCACCGTGCTGAGCCTCGACGGCGAGCCCGTGCCCGGCGACATCCGCACCGAGACCGTGGGCATGTGGGCCTCGAACATCGCGACCATCGGCGCGGTGCGCGCCTTTCAGAAGCGCGCGCAGCAGGCCATCGGCCACGCTTCGAGCCTGGTGGCCGAGGGCCGCGACATGGGCACCGTGGTCTTTCCCGAGGCCACGTGCAAGCTCTTCCTGGACGCCCGGCCCGAGGTGCGCGCCCGGCGGCGCTTCATGCAGCTCAAGTCCCTGGGCCAGCCCTGCCCGCCCCTGGAGATCATCGAGGCGCAGATCCGCGCCCGCGACCACCAGGACCGCTCCCGCGCCGAGGCGCCCCTGCGCCCGGCCGACGACGCCGTGATCGTGGATACTTCGGACCTGGACGTTGACCAAGTCTTCGAACGCCTTATTATGGAGGTAGCGCGCTTGGCGCGCTGAGGCTTCCATACGACCACGAAGCCTCCTTGTCCGGGGCGCGGGGCCGTGCGGCCGCCGCGTCCGGTTCCACGAACGAGCGCCCCGCGAGGCGTTCCGGAAACAGGAGGTCCGCCATGAAGGTTCTGATTCCGTTCTATTCCACCTACGGTCATATCTACGCCATGGCCCGGGCCGTGGCCGAAGGCGTGCGCGAGGCCGGGGGCGACGCGCAGCTGCGCCGCATTCCCGAGACCCTGCCGGACGAGGTGCTGGCCAAGATGGGCGCGCTGGAGGCGCGCAAGGCCTGGGCCGACGTGCCCCTGGCCACGGTGGACGAGCTCCCCGAGGCCGGGGCGATCATCTTCGGCACGCCCACGCGCTACGGCAACATGGCCGCGCAGGTGAAGGCCTTCCTGGACGCCACGGGCGCCTTGTGGGCCCAGGGCGCGCTGGTGGGCAAGGCGGGCGGCGTGTTCACCAGCACCGGCACGCAGCACGGCGGCCAGGAGACCACCATCCTGAGCACGTTCATCCCGCTGCTGCATCACGGCATGGTCGTGGTCGGCCTGCCCTACGCCTTCCAGGGCCAGATGAACGCCACCGAGATCACGGGCGGCAGCCCCTACGGCGCATCGACCATCGCGGGCCCGGACGGCTCCCGCACGCCCACGGAGAACGATCTGGCCGGCGCGCGCTACCAGGGCCGCCACATCGCCGAGATCGCCAAAAAGCTGGCCGCGTAACGCCGTATCGCCACACGAAACAAAGCGGCGCGCCCCGAACGGGGCGCGCCGCTTCGCTTTTCGTCGCGTTGTTCGCCGCGCGCGGGCCGGGCTTACGCTTCCTCGGCCTTCTTTGCCTCCCGCCACAGCGCGTCCTGCTCGTCGAGGGTCAGTTCGGCGATGTCCTTGCCCTGGGCGCGGGCCAGGGATTCCATGGCCCGGAAGCGCGAAAGAAAGGTGATGTTCGTGCGGTCCAGGGCCGCGTTGGCCTTGACGCCCAACCGGCGGCCGTATTCGGCCAGGGTGAAGAGGTAGTCGCCGAATTCGGCCTCCACGCGCTCCGGGTCGCCGGACGCCCGCGCCTCCTGCAATTCCGCCCACTCGGATTCCATCTGCCGGACCACGTCCGCGTCCTGCTTCCAGGTGAAGCCCACGCGCGCGGCCTTGGAATGGATGCGGTAGGCCTTGAGCAGCGGCGGCAGGCCGGAGGGCAGGGAGTCGAAGACCCCGGCGGGTTTGTCCTCGGCGTCCGCGTGCTCGTTGCGCTTGATGCGCTCCCAGTTTTTCAGCAACTCTTCCTGGTTTTTGATCTCCAGGTCGCCGAACACGTGCGGGTGGCGGCGGATCATCTTGGCCGCGTTCTCGCGCACCGATCCCTCCAGGCTGAAATCGCCGGACCGCTCGTAGAGCCGGGCGATGAAGAGCAACAGGAAGAGCACGTCGCCGAGCTCCTCGCGGGCCATGTCCGGGTCCTGGGCGCGGATGCCCTCGACCAGCTCGTAGCCCTCCTCGATGACGTAGTCGCACAGGGACAGCGGGGTCTGCTGCTGGTCCCACGGGCAGCCGCCCGGGCCGAGCAGCCGGTCGATGACCGCGCGCAGTTCGCGGATGGCCTCGGCGGCCCCGGCGTCTTTTTCCTCGGTCCCGGCGTTCTTGCCATCGGTCCCGGCGTCCTTCTCCTCGGTCCTGGTGTCCTTGCCATCGGCCCTGGCGGCCAGTCCCGTTTCGCTTTCCTGTTCGCCCACGGCGTCCCGCGCGGTGCGCTCCTTGCTGCTCACGACGGCTCCTTTGCTTGTCCGCCGCGCGGCGCGGCGGCGGTTGGTCGGTTCGCGCCGCGCGCGGCGGCGACGAAATGAAAACGCCCGCGCGGGGCGGGCGTGTGGCGGGCTAGTCCCGGTCCGTGCGGCCGGAACCCTTGCCCTTGCCCTCGTAGGTCCTGATCTCGGGCTCGTGCTGGTCGGCCTTGGACGAAGACGACTCGTCGGCGTCGTCGTCGCCCCAGAGGTGGTCGCGCTCGCGCAGTTCCTCCAGCTGGGAGAGGCGCTTCTCCAGTTCGCCGCCCCGGTACTGCTCGGGCAAAAAGCGCTGCAGGTAGCCCGCGCCCACGCTCAGGTAGCGCGCGCCCTGCGACTCCATGATGAAGTCGCGTTCGCCGAAGAAGTTGGCCAGCACCAGGAGGATCACCGAGCAGATCAGCGCGCCCTTGACCAGCCCCACCAGCCCCCCGGCCACGTGGTCCAGCCAGGCCGCGAACTCGATCTGCAGGAGCCGGCGCGCGGCCTTGGCCAGCAGGGTGGCCAGGATCATGGTCGCGGCGAAGATGGCGAAGTACGAGGCCGTGTGCGCCCAGGCCGTGGTCGAGAGCACCTTGGCCGTGTACGGGGCCAGGGCCGGGGCGTAGCTGTTGGCCAGGAAGAAGCCCACGACCGCGCCCGCCAGGGATGCGGTCTCCACGACCAGGCCGCGGAACAGGCCGCGCAGCACGAGATAGCCGGCGATGACCGCGAAGATGATGTCGAGAATGTTCATGCGCCCTTCGCTGCTGGGGGGGATACGAATGGCCCAGGCCTATCAAAAGCCCGTGCAAAAGGAAAGCGGGGCGCGCAGGGCGGGCGGCGCGGCCCGGCGAAGGGCGTCGGGCCCGGGGGGCACCCCGGGCTATGCGCGCGCCCCGGGGCCGTGCTCGGCAAGAATCAGCGGCGCGGCGAAGAGCGCGTAGGGCAGGAGGATGAGCAGCAGGGAGACGAGCCCCGGGCCGGGGCCGAAACCCGGCAGCCCGAGCCGGTCGCCGAAGCCCATGAGCAGGACCGTGAGCAGCCCTTCGGCCAGGGTGGCGCGCCAGGCCAGGCGCAACGTTCCGGCCGGGAGCCGCCGCGTCAGGCGCGTGCCGAAGGCGGCGTCCAGGCTCCCGGCCAGGCACAGGGTGAAGAGCGCCACGTCGGCCACGTAGAGCGCGCCGAGCAGGGCGTTGGGCAGCATGGCGGCCGGATGCGTCAGGCTCAGCAGCCGCACGGCCACGTTGACCAGCCAGAGCACGGCCAGCAGGACAACGTATCCCTTCATGGTCATCTCCTTGCCCCCCGGTGGCGGCGGGGCGGTTCGGGTTCAGCACCAGCGCCGGGGGCGCGTGGCCGCGTGCAGTTCCCGGATGGTGCGCACCTCCCCCTTGCGGAGCTTGCGCACCAGGAAGACGAAGAGGTAGGCGGCCTGCATGGCGTCCCAGTAGGCGTTGTGCTCGTCGCAGCGCGGCAGCCCCAGCTCGCGGGCCAGGTCCGCGAGGTTGTAGGAGATGCGTCCGTCGTAGGCGTCGTAGACCGAGCGCCAGGATTCCTCGCGAAAGGCGCGCGCCAGCCGCATGGTGTCCACGCACGGGGTGGCGATGCGCCCGCCCAGGTGGCGGCGCGCCGCGGCGTTGAGAAAGCTCATGTCCAGCCCCACGTGGTGGCCCACGATGAAGGAGTCGCCCAGGTACTCCAGGAAGTCGGGCAGCACCTGGGCGATGCACGGCGCGTGGGCCACGCACTGCGGGGTGATGCGGTGGATCAGGGTGCTCGTCTTGGGCAGCGGCGCGGCCGGGCGCACCTCGGCGTAGAACCCGTCCGCCGGGTCGATGGCCAGCCCGCGCACGCGCACCGCGCCGATGGACACGATCTCGTCGCGCCGGGGGTTCAGGCCCGTGAGCTCCGTGTCCACCACGGCGAAGGAGCACTCGGCCAGGGGCCGGTCCTGGTCCGCGCGGCGAAAGAGCGCGCGGTTGGCGGCCACGGCCGGGTGCACCGGCGCGCGGCCAGCAACCCGCCGCGCCGCGCGGGCCGTATCTGCCCACAGCCGCGCCAGGAGCCTCTTCCGGGGCTCCGCCCCGTCCGCCCCGACCGCCCGGTCCGGCCCGTTCGTCCGTTCCGCGCCGTCCGTGGAAAACAGCGTGTTCGTGGCCGCGATCATTCCGTCTCTCCCTCCCTTGCCCGTTGCCGTCCCGTCACACGTTCAGCCGGAACATCTCCTTGAGGAACGCCTGCAGCCGCCCCACGACCTCGAAGGCGTTCTTCAGGGTCTGCTTCTCCAGGTCCGAAAGCCGCGACGGGTCGATGAAGTTGTCCGGCGCGAGCCCCCGCTCCACCTGGTCGAGCTGGTGCACCAGACGCAGTTGCAGGAGCAGTTCGAAGGCCTCGGCCGCGTCGTTGTAGAGCGCGCGGGGGATGTGCTCCTCGCGCGCCAGCACGCGCAGCCGCCCCAGGGTGGAGGAGTCCCAGACCGCGTGCCTGAGGCTCATGACCCGGGCGAAGTCCATGAACGGCACCAACCCCCGGTGCTTGATGTCCAGATGGTTGCGGTGCTCGCCGCTCTTTTCCACGATGAAGTTGCGGAAGAGCGTGAGCGGCGGGCGCGAGGTCAGGCAGTCCGCGGCCAGGTGGCGCAGGAACACGTCCGAGCGCGGGGCCTGGGAGAGCACGTGGCCCTTGAGGTCCTCCACGATCTCTCGCGCGCCCGGCCCGGCGCGCAGGTCGAAGAAGATCGTGGCGTGGAGCACCTCCTGCGGCTCGGGCACCGCGATCCAGCGGCTGAAGAGCCGCTTCCAGGTCGGCAGGTTGGCGCGCCACTTGCGGTTGGAGGCCATGATCCCGCCCCGGCAGGGCGGGAAGCCGCACTTGACCAGGTGGCGGATGGCCTGCTTCGCGAACATCTCGAAATAGACCTCGGCCGCGCGGGCCACGATGTCGTCGTCCCAGTCGTCGTAGACCAGGGCGTTGTCCTGGTCCGTGGCGAAGGTCTGCTCGCGGCGGCCCTCGCTGCCCAGGAGCAGGAAGCAGTACGGCGCGGGCGGCCGCCCCAGCTCGTGTTCCAGGATCTGCAGGAGCCGTTCCAGGATCAGGTCGTTGAGCACCGAGATCATCCGCGTGATGTTCCCGGCCTTGGCCCCCTCCTCCAGCAGGGTGCGGACCACGCCCGGGAGCTTGCCGCTCAGGCCGTAGAGCCCGTGGATCGCGGTCTGGGCCTTGATCTCCGTGAAGATCGACATGGGCGATTTGCCCTGCTTCACCAGAATGTCGTGGGAAGTGACCATGCCCGTGATGCGCCCGGCCTCGACCACGGCCAGGTGGTGGATCTTGTTGCCCATCATGGTCAGCAGGGCGTCGAAGCAGACCTCGTGCGCGCCGATGGTCGCCACGGGCGCGCTCATGATCGTCTCCACGGCCGCGTCGCCGCCGATGCCCAGGGCCATGGCCGTGCGCAGGTCCTTGTCCGTGACGATGCCCACGGTCCCGCCCTCGCCGTCGCGCACCAGGAGCGAGCCGACCTTGTGGCGGACCATGATGCGCGCCGCGTTCTGCACCGTCTCGCCCGCGTCCACGCCCAGGGGCGCGCGGGTGGCGATGGATCCGACCTCGCTGCTGAAGAGGTAGAAGGAGCGCGGGGCGGGCAGCTCGGAGCGCCGCTCGCGCATGGCGGCCAGGAACTTGGAGGTGAAGGTGTCCGAGAATTTCTTGAGGTAGTAGTTGGCCACGCAGGCGTGCGTTTCCATGGCCCAGAGGAAATCGGCCTTGGGCATGCGCACGAAGAAGGTGTCCTCCAGGGTCACGGCCTCCAGGGGTGCGCCTTCCGGCGCGTTCCCCGGGGCGTTTCCGGGCGCGTTTCCGGGCGCGTCCTCGCCCAGCAGGGCCATCTCGCCCACGCTCGCGCCCTCGCCGCGATAGTCCAGCAGCCGCTCCGAGCCGTCCGCGTCGGGCACGAAGAGCTTGACCCCGCCCTTCTGCACCAGGAGCAGGTCCTCGGGCGGCGGCAGGTCGCGGCCCATCAGCCGCGTGCCCGCGGGCGCGAAGTCCACCACGCAGGCGCGCGTCAGCCGCGTCAGCGACGCCTCGGCGTCGATCTCGCAAAAGGGCAGGGTGGCCCGCAGGAACGCGCCGATGGCGCTCGCGCCCGCGCCGTTTTCCGCCACCGGCGGCCGGAAGGCCCCCACGCGGTTTCCGCTCATGCTCCCTCCTTGCGCGCCCGCGCGGCCGGGCCCGTGCGGGCCCGGCCGGGGGCGGCCTGCGTCCTAGTGGTCCAGGGCCGCGCCCGCGCCCCTGGGAATGCGCACGCGCTCCACCAGCTCGCGGATCTCCACGGGCGGCTGCTCCGTGACCAGGGACACGCCGATGGTCAGGGCGAAGTTCAGGCACATGCCGACCACGCCGATGCCCTCGGGACTGATGCCCAGCAGCCACGGGGCCGCGCCCAGGAACTTGGTCTGCACGATGTAGAGCATGGTGAAGCCGATGCCGCCGACCATGCCCGCGATGGCCCCGTACTTGTTGGCGCGTTTCCAGAAGATGCCCAGCACGATGATCGGGAAGAAGGACGACGCGCCGAGCCCGAAGGCCAGGGCCACCACCTGGGCCACGAATCCGGGCGGGTTGATGCCGAAGTAGCCCGCGATGCACACGGCCACGCCGATCATGATCCGCCCGATGAGCAGTTGCCGCTTTTCCGAGGCCTGGCGGTTGATCAGCCGGTAGTAGAGGTCGTGGGAGATGGACGAGGCGATGACCAGGAGCAGCCCCGAGGCAGTGGACAGGGCCGCGGCCAGGCCGCCCGCCGCCACCAGGGCGATGACCCACGCGGGCAGGTCGGCGATCTCCGGGTTGGCCAGGACCATGATGTCGCGGTCCACGTAGAGCTCGTTGGGCGAGGCCGTGGGCGCGTTGGTCAGCATGCGCTGGCCCATGGCTCCGGCCCCGTCGGCGTAGGCCGGCTTGCCCTGGAAGGGCGCGCCCGCGTGGTACTGGATCACGCCGTCGCCGTTCTTGTCCATCCAGGCGATCAGCCCGGTCTTCTCCCAGTTCCTGAACCAGGAGGGCGCGGAAGCGTAGGTCGCGCCGGAGAGGCTGTTGACCATGTTGTAGCGCGCGAAGGCCGCCACGGCCGGGGCCGTGGTGTAGAGGATGGCGATGAAGAGCAGGGCGTATCCGGCCGAAAGCCGCGCCGCGCGCACGCTGGGCACGGTGTAGAAACGGATGATCACGTGCGGCAGCCCGGCCGTGCCGACCATCAGCGCCAGGGTGATGCAGAACACGTCGAGCATGGATTTCTGCCCCGCGCCGAAGGCCGAGGTGTATTCGGAAAAGCCCAGGTCCGTGCCGATGCGGTTGAGCGTGTCCAGGAGATAGGCCCCGGAGTCCGGCCCGCCCACGATCCTGCCGCCGAAGCCGAACTGCGGCAGCACGTGCCCGGTGATCTTCATGGAGATGGCCACGGCCGGGATGAGGAAGGCCAGGATGAGCACGCAGTACTGGGCCACCTGGGTCCAGGTGATGCCCTTCATGCCGCCCAGCCCCGCGTAGAAGAAGACGATGGCCATGCCGATGAGCACGCCGGTGTTCACGTCCACCTCCAGGAATCGGCTGAAGACGATGCCCACGCCGCGCATCTGCCCGGCCACGTAGGTCAGGGAGACGAAGATGGCGCAGACCAGCGCCACCACGCGCGCGGTGCTGGAATAGTACCGGTCGCCCACGAAATCGGGAACCGTGAATTTGCCGAACTTGCGCAGGTACGGGGCCAGCAGCAGGGCCAGGAGCACGTAGCCGCCGGTCCAGCCGAGCAGGTAGATGCTGCCCGTGTAGCCCATGAAGGAGATCAGACCGGCCATGGAGATGAACGAGGCCGCGCTCATCCAGTCCGCGGCCGTGGCCATGCCGTTGGCCAGGGCCGGAACCCCGCCGCCCGCCACGTAGAAGCCCTTGGTGTCCTTGACCCGCGCCATCCAGGCGATGGTCAGGTAGATGCCGAAGGTCCCGATGACCATGATGTACGTCCAGGTTTGTATGGACATGTCGCGCTCCCCTTGGATGTGTTTGCGGTTGCCGTGCGGGGCCTATTCGTGCACGTCGTAGGCGCGGTCCAGCCGCTGCATCAGCACGTAGTAGGCGAAGATCAGGACCACGAAGAAATAGATCGCGCCCTGCTGGGCGAACCAGAAGCCCAGGGGAAAGCCCGCGATGCGCACGGCGTTGAGCTGCTCCACGAAGAAGATGCCGCAGCCGTAGGAGACCACGGCCCAGACGGACAACAGCGCGACCATGTAGCCGAGGTTCTTCTTCCAATACTCCCGCATCCGCCCCTCTTCCCTCGTCCTTGCTTCCGTTCCCGTTCCTTCTTCCATGACCGCCTCCCTGTGTTGCGCGTTGATTCCCATGGCCGAAACACGGCCGATCCGTTCCTGCCTGTGCACAGCATAGCCGGGCGCAACACGATTGCATCCCATTTTCGGTGAATGGAGGGAAAACGTCATTTCGGCAGGTGGGGCCGGGGCTCCGGCCCCGTTCACCGCGGCGGCGCGCCGCTCATCCGGGCGCGCGTCCCGTTCGCCGCGCCGGAGGGAAAAGGGGCGAAAAATGCCGTTTCGTCCACCTCTGCACCCGGTCCGGCTCCGCACCCCCGCGCGCACCGCAAACCCCCGCCGCCGCCGGGCGGCGTCGAGCGCCCGGTGAACGGTCGAAACCGGCCGCCCGATGCCGCACCCCCGGGCCGGGCATGCGGTCGCGGCCGAGTCGCCGCCGTTCACCGAAAAACGAGTGCCGCAGGTGGGGATGGGCAGTATACCTTTGCGCATAGCCCGGCCCGGCGGCCGGGACACGACATCCCCCGGCCCGGCGCCACGGCTCACGCCGCGGCGCGCGGCTTTCGAAAACGGCAAAGCGCGCATCGCAGGAGACGGAAATGACCGAAGACACGAAGATCCAGAACCTGTTGCAGGAAGACCGCCTCTTTCCGCCCCCGGAAGAGTGGCGGGCCACGGCCCACGTCAAGAGCCTCGACGAGTACAAGGCCCTCTACAAGCGGTCCATCGA
This sequence comes from Desulfovibrionaceae bacterium, assembly GCA_015709205.1. GTDB lineage: Bacteria > Desulfobacterota > Desulfovibrionia > Desulfovibrionales > Desulfovibrionaceae > JACCQO01. Next base: position 10,522 of record JACCQO010000022.1, on the reverse strand, counting down.
GGACCCCGAGGGCTACTGGTCCGAGCGCACCCGCGAGCTGCTGACCTGGTTCAAGGCCCCCGAGAAGATCCTCCGCTGGGACTTCGACAGCCCGGAGATCAAGTGGTTCGAGGACGGCGAGCTGAACGTGGCCTACAACTGCCTGGACCGCCACCTCACCGACGGCCGCCGCAACAAGGCCGCGCTCGTCTGGCAGGGCGAGGCCGAGGACGACGTCAAGGTCTACACCTACCAGATGCTCCACGACGAGGTCTGCCGCTTCGCCAACGTGCTCAAGAAGCTCGGCGTGAAAAAGGGCGACCGCGTCTCCATCTACGTGCCCATGGTGCCCGAGCTGGCCATCGCCATGCTCGCCTGCGCGCGCATCGGCGCGCCGCACTCCATCGTCTTCGCGGGCTTTTCCGCCAACAGCCTGCGCGACCGCATCAACGACTGCCAGGCCAAGGTGCTGATCACCGGCGACGGCGTGAACCGCGGCGGCCGCAAGATTCCCCTCAAGCAGAACGCCGACGAGGCCCTCAAGCAGTGCTCGAGTGTGGAAAAGGTCGTGGTCGTGCCCTCGGCGCGCATGAACGTGGCCATGGAAAGCGGCCGCGACCTGGCCTGGACCGAGCTCATGGCCGACCCGGCCATCACCAACCGCTGCGAGCCCGAGCCCATGAACGCCGAGGACGTGCTCTTCATCCTCTATACCTCCGGCTCCACCGGCAAACCCAAGGGCGTGTTCCACACCACCGGCGGCTATCTGACCTACGCGGCGCACACCTGCGAGTACGTCTTCGACCTGCACGACGACGACGTGCACTGGTGCACCGCGGACATCGGCTGGATCACCGGGCACACCTACATCGTCTACGGTCCCCTGGCCCTGGGCGTGACCTCCGTGATGTTCGAGGGCGTGCCCAGCTACCCCACGCCCGCGCGCTTCTGGCAGATCTGCGAAAAGTTCGGCGTGAACATCTTCTACACCGCACCCACCGCGATCCGCGCCCTGATGCGCGAAGGCACGGACTGGACCACCCGCAACGACCTCTCCGCCCTGCGGTTGCTCGGCTCCGTGGGCGAACCCATCAACCCCGAGGCCTGGGTCTGGTACCACACCCACATCGGCAAGGAACGCCTGCCCATCGTGGATACCTGGTGGCAGACCGAGACCGGCGGCATCCTCATCTCGCCCATGCCCTACGCCACGCCCCTCAAGCCCGGCTCGGCGACCCTGCCGCTCCCGGGCATCGATCCGGTCATCGTGGACAAGGACGGCAAGGAGCAGACCAACGGCTCGGGCGGCTTCCTGGCCATCCGCAAACCCTGGCCCGGCATGCTGCGCGGCGTCTGGGGCGATGCCGAGCGCTTCCGCAAGCAGTATTTCGCGGGCTTCCCCGGCATGTACGAGTCCGGCGACGGTGCGCGCCGCGACAAGGACGGCTACTTCTGGATCATGGGCCGCGTGGACGACGTCATCAACGTCTCCGGCCACCGCATGGGCACCGCGGAGATCGAATCCGCCCTCGTGGCCCACCCCGCCGTGGCCGAGGCCGCCGTCGTGGGCATGCCCCACGAGATCAAGGGCCAGTCCATCTACGCCTACGTGACCCTCAAGGCCGACGCCGAGGAAAGCGAGGAGCTGATCAAGGAACTGCGCACCTGGGTGCGCAAGGAGATCGGCCCCATCGCCACGCCCGAGGTCATCCAGTTCGCCGAAAGCCTGCCCAAGACGCGCAGCGGAAAGATCATGCGCCGCATCCTGCGCAAGATCGCCTCGCGCGATACCTCCAACCTCGGCGATACCTCAACGCTCGCCGATCCGAGCGTGGTCGAGGACCTCATCGCCGGCAACCGCGAACTCATGGGCGGTTAGGCGAAAGGAAGCGATGAAGCGAAGAGCCGGGGGGAGGCGGGGAGGGGAGGACCCTTTTTCGGCGAAAAAAGGGTCCTCCCCTCCTTATTACCCCCCACCTCGCCTCCCCCCGGCCCTCCTTCCCCCCCACCTCTCCCCCAAAAACTGCTGGTTGGATGAGGGCGGGGGTGATTTTTGAGTGCGCGTGGATGCCGGACGGAGGGGAGCGGACGCGGAAGTGATGAATGGGTGCAGCAGCATTGCTGCCGCGCCGGGCTGCCGCCGCCTTTGGCGGCAGATGCGCCCTGGGGGGAAGTGGGAAAAGGGCGGATGGCCCGAGATATGGTCGCGGAGTGAGGGTGGAGAGATGTTGGAGCCTGCGCTGGGCGCTATGCGACTGTGAAAAGAGCGGGGGCAGCGACACGCAGCCGAAAGGGCGGCAGCGATATTGCCGCAATAAGATTTCCGGTCGGCTGCCGGAAAGGGGGATGGGCGGGGAGAACGCACGGCGTTCTCCCCGCCGTTTGCGTCCAGAGGGCGGAGGGGCCGTGAAGAGGCGGGGAAGAGCGGAAAAGGTGGAAGCGGTGCGGTCGTGCCGGGCTGCCGCCGCTTGGCGGCGGATGTACTCTGGGGGAAGAGACGGGCATGGCGGCCTCTTTTGAGCGTGCCTGTCGCGATGGATTCCTCTTGCCGCCCGCTTACGACGCGGCCGCGCGAGCGCGCCCGAGCGCCCCAGCTATTTCCCGGGTCGTTTGCGTCCATGTTCTTATCCCACCATTCCCCTTCGACCCTGTGCCGCGCAGCGCAGCGAAGCGGCACGCGGCGGCGTGCGGGCGTTCCGGGTCGGGGCAGGGTGGTTCGGGAGGGAGGCCGTCTTCGGCCTCGCGCCCGGGCCGCCCTGCCCCGACCCGGAACTGTTCGTGCGCCGGAGTAAACCCGGACCGAGGCACCCATCTCCGGGCCCCCCCGACCGGGGGGCCCGGGGGGGATGATCCCCCCCGGCGGGGTCTGGGGCAGAGCCCCAGCAGGGTCTGGGACGGCGTCCCACCGGGGTCTGGGGCAGCGCCCCAGCGGGGTGCGGGGCAGCGCCTCGGCGGAGCCCCGCCTGTTGCGCGCGCGGAGGATGGGAGGGTATAAGGGGCGATGCCCGGTTTGTCTTGGCGGCTCGCCATCTTCTTTTCAGGTCGCTTTGTTGCGGAATTCCTCCTGCTGTGGCTGTTGGTCGCGGCGGTGTTCGCCGTTGTTCCGGTGCGCGCGGCGGCCGGGCTGGGCGGTGCGGCGGCGGACGGGCGCGTGGCCGTGGAGCTGGGGCGCGGGGCGCGGCCCATGGGCGGTGGGGTGCGGCTTGCGCCGCTGTGGGACGAACGCGGCCTGGGGCTGCGCGTGGAGCTGACGGGCTGGTCCGTGTCCCTGCCGTGGTGCGCGGGCGTGCTGGATGCGGCGGCCGATGTCCATTTTTCCGCCAACGGCACGGTGTTTTCGGGCGTGCGCGTCACGGCGCGGCGCGGGACCACGTTTTCCGGAGGCGTGGCGTTGCGCACGGGGGATGCGCTTTTGGCGGCGGACGAGGTGCGTTTTGCGCCGGGCGGCGGGCTGGTGGTGCGCGGCGCGGCGTTGCGGCTGCCGGGGGAGGCGCGTCTGGCGCTGGAGGTGCGCGTCCGGCCGGACGGCGCGTTGCGTGTCGCGGCCAGGGGCGAGGCGGCCGACGTGGGGGCGCTGGCGGCCCTGTTCGCGGCGAATGCGGCGGGCGTGCTTTCCGGCCCCTGCGGCCTGGAGGCCGAGGTTGTTTTGCCCCTTGGCGCGGGCGGCGCGGCGGCGGATGCCGGGACGGCCGGTCGTATAACGAGTGGGAATGAGTCGTCACCAGTCGCCGTTGGAGGCAAACCAGGTGGGAACCTGAGTGGCATTCTGGCCACGAAGACGACTGCAGGTGGGGATGTCCCCGGACGGGCCGGGTCCGTCTTCACGGTGGAGTCCTCCTGGCTGAGGCTGGTGCTGCGGCCCAGGGATGTGCTTCTGCGCTCGGGCGGTGAAGCGGGCGCGGAGGGCGGCCGATCTCCTTCCGACCCGGTGGTACGCCTTTCCGGCCGGGTGGCTGTCCAGGGCGTGCTGGCATCCGGTTTCGCCGTGGACGGCGACGTGGCGCTTGCGGGCGTGCCCGTGCGGTTGTCCGGGCGGCTGTCGCCGCGCGGCGAGGAATGGGTGCTGCGCGACGGGCGGCTGGCGCTGGGTGCGGCGGCCGCTTCGGCCGAGGCTCCCGGGGCTTCCGCCGCCCGGCCCGCCACCGCCTCCGCCGCCGCGCCCGCGGCGGGCGACGGCGTGGGCGTGCTGGAGCTTTCCGGGGCCGCCGGGCCGTCCGGATGGCGGGCTCGGGTCGCGGGAAGCGGGGTGGACGTGGCCGGGCTCGCGGCCCTGGCCGGGGTCGCGGGCGTGGACGCCGCGAGCTGGAACCCCGTGGGTGCGTGCGATGTGAAACTCTCCGCCAGCGGCCCGTGGCCCGGTTCGGACGCACCTGGCACGTCTCCCTCCGCCTCTGCCCTGCCCGCGTCCGGCGAGGCCGAGATAGCGGTGCGCGACCTGGCGTTTCTGTCTCCGGGCGGCGAGCGCATGCTGGCCAAGGGCGCGGCGCGCCTGACGGCCCGGGTGGACCGCTCCGGCGAACTGTGCGCGCGCCTGGACGCCGGGTCGGGGCAGTTGCTGCTGGGCACGGTCTACGTGGACCTCGCGGCCGCGCCGTGCAACGCCACGCTGGACCTGCATACCTATTTCACCGATTCGGCCCGGACAGTCTCTCCCGTTTCAGTCGGCGCGGCCGCCTCGGCCGCGCCGCAGCGCGCCTGGGACGGCGTGTTCGGTGTGGCCCTGGCCGGGCATGCGCGGGCGCGGGCCTCGGGCGGCCTGCGCCGTTCGGCCGCCGGGCTGCGCGCCGACGGCTGGCTGGAGATCGCCGATGCGCGCCTGGGCGCGCTCTACAAAACCTTCGTGCGCGACCCGCTGGCCCTGACCAGTCCGCTGGCCGCGGCCACGGACGTTCGCGGCGACGGGGCCTTTTCCATGGCCTTTGCGGCCAACGCCACGGGCGCGTCCGTGGCCGGGACCGTTTTTGTGCGCCACGGCGCGGTCAACTGCACCGCGTTCGGCGCGTCCGGCAATGATGCGCCTTCGGCCGACGCCATGCGCGCCGGGCCGGTGGAGCTGGACCTGCCCTTCGCCTATCTGCTGGGCGACGGCCCGCGCGATGCGCTGCCGTCCGCCCAGCCCGCCTGGGGGCGGCTGACCGTGGGCGGCGGCGACACGCCCGCCGGGCCGCTGGACCCGCTGGACGCGCCCATGCGTCTTGCGCCCGGGTTGCTGGAGGTCGGCGCGTCCCTGCGCGTGCCCGTGCCCGGCGGCGTTCTGGAGCTCTCCGGGTTGCGCGTGGATCGGCCGCTGTCCTGGAATTTCGCCTGCTCGGCCAACGCGCGCCTGGCGCGGCTGGATCTGTCGCGCCTGGGGACCGCCATCCCCCTGAGCGGCGAGCTTTCCGGCGACCTGGGCCGCGTGCGCCTCACGCCGGAACTCCTGAGCGTGGAGCGGTCCGTGCGCGGCAGCTTTTTTGGCGGCAGGCTCACGGTATCGCGTCTGGCCGTGGAACGCCCCCTGGAGGCGGACCGCCAGATCGGCGGCAGCGTCGCGGTGCGCTCCATGGACCTGGAGGCCCTGTCCGAGGCCCTGGGCGTGGGGCGCGTCACCGGGCGCATGGACCTGGACCTGGACGACTTCGAGGCCGCCTTCGGCCAGCCCGTGGCCTTCCGGCTCACGGCGCGCTCGAACCGGAACGCGTCCGGCGGGCGCGAGATCAGCCTCAAGGCCGTGAACGCCATCTCGGTCATGGGCACGGGCTCCGGGCTTACGGGCGTGGGGGTGGGCGTGTTCTCGTCGTTCTTCAAACAGTTCGCCTACCGCGACATCGGCTTCACCTGCGACCTGAGCAACGACGTGTTCCGCGTTCGGGGCTTGATCCGGGAAGGGGGAGTCGAGTATCTTATCAGGAAGCCGCTTCTTTTCGGCATCAACGTGGTCAACGGCAACCCGGACAACGTGATCAGCTTCAAGGACATGCTGGAGCGCATCCGCAGGGTGGTCGGCCCTGGCTCCGGTCCGGACGTGGGCGACGCGTCCGGCCCGGGCGCCCGAAGCGGTCCGGCCGCCGGACCCGGGGCATGAAGCCCGCCCCCGCGCCGCGCGCGGACACAACAGGAGGACGTATGAGATTCGCATTCCCGGCCACGGCGGCGCGCGTTGCGTTGCTGGCCCTGCTCTTCACGGCCTGCGTCACGGTGAACATCTATTTTCCGGCGGCCAGGGTCGAACACGCGGCCGAGGACATCGTGGAGGACGTCTACGGCAAGCCGCAACCCACGGGCGAGGCCAAGGAGCCCACCTCGCAGCTCGAGGTGTTCCTGGCGCTGCTCGGTCCGGCCGAGGCGCATGCGGCCGAGGCCACCACGGTCTCCAACGCGGCCATCCGCGGGCTCAAGCAGCAGATCGCCCAGAACCACAAGCAGCTCGCGCCGTTCTACGCCTCGGGCAACCTGGGCATCGGCCGCGACGGCTTCCTGGTGATCCGTTCCCAGGAGGGCATGGCCGTGCCGCAGGTGGCGCAGCTCAAGCGGCTGGTGGACGCGGACAACGAGGCCCGCGCCCAGCTCTACAAGGAGGTCGCCGCGGCCCTGCAGATCGACGCCACGCAGTTGACCAAGGTCCAGGCCATCTTTGCCGACGAGTGGCGCGATCAGGCTCCCAAGGGCTGGTGGGTGCAGGACAACGGCGGGGCCTGGAAGCAGCGCTGAACGCGGGGCGGGTGGCGGTCACGAGTTTGCCTTCGCGGCCGCGAAAGGGTATTTCAAGAATGTGCGCACCGTTGTGTGCCTCGTCCGGTTGAGGGGCCGGAACCAACCAGGGGGGGAGGCCCGGGCGTATTCTACCCGGAAATCATTGGAGAACCATGGGCAAAATCAATATCACCTCCCTCAAGCCCGGCATGGTGCTGGCGGACACGGTCCTGGACCGCAACGGCCGCCTGCTCCTGGGCAAGGGCGTTGAACTCGCGGAAAAGCATCTGCGGATCATGAAGATATGGGGCGTCACCGAAGCCGACGTGGAAGGGGTGACGCAGGAGAGCGTGGAGGAAGAGCTCTTCAAGGAGCTCGACCCGGCCGTGCTGGAGGCCGCGGGCGAATACGTGCGCAGCCGGTTCGTGAACAACGACCTGGAGCACGAGGCCGTGGCCGAACTGGTGCGGCTGTGCACCTACCGCATCGCCGAGGAGGTCAGCGCCTCCAGCTCGGTGCCCGGCGGGCTGGTGTCCGAGGAGGCCGCGCGCGGCGCGGCCGACGCGCCGGACCTGCCCTATCCGGGCATCCGCGAGATCGATCCCTACAAGCTCGTGCACGACGACATGAAGCTCGGATCGCTGCCCATGGTCTTCCACAAGCTCGTGGAGGTGGTCAACGACTCGCGCAGTTCGGCCTCGGACGTGGCCGAGGTCATCGGCAACGACATCGACCTCTCGGCGCGGCTGCTCAAGGTGGTCAACTCCTCCTTCTACGGCCTGCAGTCCAAGATCGACACCATTTCCCGCGCCGTGGCCGTCATCGGCTCCAACCAGCTCGTGTCCCTGGCCATGGGCTTTTCGGTGATCACCTTCTTCAAGGGCATCCCCGACAGCCTCATCAACATGCGCTCCTTCTGGACGCATTCCATCGCCTGCGGCATCGCCGCGCGCATCCTGGCCAGCTACCACAACACGCCGAACACCGAACGCTTCTTCGTGGCCGGGCTGCTGCACGACATCGGCCGCCTGGTCATGTACAAGACCCTGCCCGACCCGTCGCTGGCCGCCCTGGAGATGGCCCGGCGCAAGGACATGCTCCTGTTCGAGGCCGAGCGCGAGGTGCTCGGATTCACGCACCACAAGCTCGGCGGCATCGTGCTCAAGCGGTGGAAGTGCCCGGTGTCCCTGGAAAAGAACGTCCAGTATCACCACGAGCCGGAACGCGCGCCCAACCGGTTGGAGGCCTCCATCCTGCAGTTCGCCGACATCATGGCCAACGCCCTGGAGATGGGCTCCAGCGGCGAGCGGCTCGTGCCGCGCCTGGAGCCGTCCATGTGGGACACCCTCGGGCTGCCCCTGTCGGTCATTTCCCAGACGGCCGCGCAGATGGACTATCAGGTCAGCGAGATCGTCCAGTTCTTCACCCAGGAAGGGTAGGTGGGAAAGATGCGACTCTCGCGAGAAGACCTCGAAGGGCGGGTGAAGAGCCTGGAGGAACAGGCGCGCTTCACCCTGGACATTCTGGAGATGGCCTCGACGCTGGGCGATTTCCAGACCTCGATCAACAAGCTGCACGAGCCGTCGGAAATCCTGCGCGAGACCCTGGGCCGCGTGGAAAGCCTGATCCACTTCAAGGCCACCGCGTTCCTGCTCGTGGACGAGGTCACCAACGACTTCGTGATGAACGTCTGCACCCCGGCCAAGTACAAGGAATACTTCGACGGCGAGGTGGTGCAGCTCATCGACAACGGCATCTTCTCCCTGGCCATCCGGGAGAACCGGCCGATCACCGTGTACTCGCGCGACAAGAAGTACCGCATGGTGCTGCAGGTGCTGGCGACCAGTTCGCGCACACGGGGCATGTTCCTGGGGCTCATGAGCCGCAAGGACAAGAACATCTCGGCCATCCTGCTTTCGCTCCTGACGATCATCCTCAAGAACTGCGCCAACGCCATCGAGAGTTTCGAGCTCTACCGCCTGTTGCGCTCGGGCAAGCAGCCGGACATGGCCTCCAAGGCCTGATCCGCCGCGGCCCGGACAAACGAAACGCCGCGTTCCCCACGGGGAACGCGGCGTTTCGTTGCGTGCGTCCCGGAAGAGCCCGGGAACGGGCGCGCATCGCGAACCGGTCGCTAGAGCTTGGCGTTGGGACAGGAATCGTTCAAGTGGCAGATGGCGCAGCCGCCCTTGAACGGGTAGTGCGTGAGCATGGCGAACTGGCGACCCAGGGTGTTGTCCGCCTCCCAGGGCACGCCCGCCTTGTCCAGGGCGCGCAGGAGGTTGTCCGTGGGCTTGGGCACGGGCGCGCAGCCCACGGCGGCCACGTCGGGCAGCGTGTCGCGCACCGCGCCCATGGGCAGGGCCTGGGCCACGATCCCCAGGGTGAAGGCGTCGCCGGGCGAGGACTCCCACATGGCGTCCAGTTCCTTTTCCACGGGTTCGTCCAGCCAGACCAGGAGGTATTGGATCTTGCCCGCGGTGAGGCGCTGCACGCGCAGATGGGGCATCCACCTGGCCCAGTATTCGGCCATGAGGTCGATGTCGTCGCCCTCCAAGCGCTTGGACTGGCTGATCTGCATGAGCAGTTCCAGGTCGAAATAGGGCTTGAGGTCCAGGGTCTCCACGTCGATGGCCGGGGTCTGCTGCGTCACGGGCGTCTCCTTTGGGTGGCGTCGTCGGCGCGCTCCGCGCCGAGGCAGTCCAATACTATCTTCGGCCGTGCCGCACAAGTCGTGCGGAGCGCCGCGCGGGCGCGGTTTCTTTACACAACGCCCGGCGCGCGGTACAAAGGAAACGGAACTCCAATCGACGCCACACGGGGGTGGGGCATGATCCGAGGCCATCTCGCCGGCGGGTACGACGAATACATCTACGATCCGTTCCCCGAGCTCATGCTGGGGAACAACCGGTATTTCCGCGACCTGCCGTATCTTTCGCCCGCCTTCAAGGGCGTGCTGGACAAGGCGTTGGCCCTTCGCGACGCCGAGGCCGCACGCGCGGGGCAGGAGTGGATATCGAAGATGCCCGAGCGCGCGGACAGCGACACGAACTTTCACGGTCCGCGCGACGTGGGCAGCGCCCCGGTCCCCGAAATCAGCGAAGGCTCCATCGTCAACGAAAACGCCTGAGGGGATGCCGCTACGGCGTTGCAGTCTGCCTGCGCTTCCCCTCCGCATCGTCGCCTCCTCCACCTCTTTCCCGTCCGCCCCAGGGCGCATCCGCCGTCAAAGGCGGCGGCAGCCCGGCAAGCCCGCTCCGCTCTCCATCCTCCCCGCCTCCCCCCGGCTCTTCGCCTCCTCCTCCCTGCCTCCCGCACGCACAAAAAGAGCCGGAGGCGGTCCGCGTCCGCCTCCGGCAGCATCCGTTGCGGCGGCGGCCCGGGCGGTCGAGGAAGGGTTCGCTCCGGGGGCCGACGCGCCGCGTCCGCCGGGCCGCGCTGAGTGGCGCGGCCAAATGGAAAATCGGTGGATCAGACGTCCACGTCGAGCTTGGTGCCGATGCCGGTAACGGCGCTGGCCAGTTCGCGCACCTTGGTGTTCAGGTCCAGCCCCTGTTCGGCGGCGGTGCGGCTGTCGCTGCCGGGAGTGGAGGCCTTGTCCACATGCTCCACGTCTTCGCGCTGCTTTTCGAAGGCTCCGACGAGTCCGCCGAATCCACCGTCCACGCTCCCTATGTACATGTTCCGCCTCCCTTGGGTTCCTGTGCGCCCGTTCAACATTCTGATCGGTCCGGGAGCGGTGGTTCTTTAGGGGGATTGTAAAGTTTTGTGAAACGCCGCGACAGCGAACCCGCGCCCGCAGCGGCTCCACGCCACGGCGCTCGCGGCGGACGTAAAGAGCCGGCGGCGCGGGGGGGGGGGTGAAGAGCCG
>JACCQO010000021.1 GCA_015709205.1 Desulfovibrionaceae bacterium | reverse complement strand
GGGGCGGGGGAGGAAGAGGGAACCCTTTCCCAAAGGGTTCCCTCTTCCTCCCCCGCCCCTCCCCCGGCTTCTTCACGCGTCTACAGCAGGATGTTGAAGACCCATTTTAACTGGGTCCAGAGCAGCGGGGGGGACTGGGGTTTGTCCAGTTCGGCGATCTGCCGCCGCAGGCGGGACAGGTTGCGGTCCATGTCCTTGAGTTCGCGTTCGAGCTTGCGCGACTCCGCGCGGTGCATCTTGCGCAGTTCGTCCATCTGGCGGTGGTGCCGTTGCTGGAGAAGTTCGATGGCTTCCATGGTTTCCTCCGTTGCCGTCGCGTTCCGCGGCGGTCCTGACCCCCGGTGCTCCTGGAATTTGCGGGCCGCTCTGCGGGCAAACCCGTGTCATTCTCATACTGCTCCCACCCCTATCGGGCAAATTGAAAGATTCAATAGGGGCTGTGCTTGAATACTCTGTAAATTCAAATGAATAGCACGCGTGCGTATCCGCACGCTCCGTCTTGCTGAAAGTCCTTGCCACACGGCCATCCTGTCCATGGTCTCCGGCAGACAGTATAGGAAAAATATATAAGTTCTTTTTCCTCTTGCAAAGCAATATATTAGGGGATCTCCGCTGTTGTTCTTTGTGTGCGATATCGCACAAATAGCATGCTCTGGGGGCAACGGGGGACGCGACGCGGAACGCGGGCGGGGAAGCAGGGGACAGCGGCGCAGGAGGGGGCCGCCGAAGGTTGCGGCGTGCCGGGGGCTTCTGTATGCTTGTTGGCTAGGAGCGGTGCGGCGTTGGCGCCGTGCGCGGACCACGAACGAGAAGGGGGACGCAGATGCGGCTGGTAACCAGGGCGGATTTCGACGGGCTGTGTTGCGCGGCCATGATGCTCCAGGCCGGGATCATCGATTCGTTCCTCTACGCGCATCCAAAGGACGTGCAGGACGGCAAGATCGCGGTGGGCCCCGAGGACGTGCTGGCCAATCTGCCCTTTGTGGAGGGCGCGGGCATGTGGTTCGACCACCACGTCAGCGAGTCCGCGCGGCTGCGCCAGCAGACGCACGCCTTCAAGGGCTTGCGCGGGGCCATCAAGAAGGCTCCGAGCGCGGCGCGCGTGGTCTGGGACTATTTCGGCGGCACGCGCCGGTTCGACGCGCGTTTCGAGCCCATGCTCGACGCCGTGGACCGGGTGGACGCGGCCGAGCTCACGGCCGAGGAGATCGAGCATCCTTCGGGCTGGGTGTTGGTGGGGCTGCTCATGGACCCGCGCACCGGCATCGGCCGCAGGCCGTTCGCCAAGGACCACTGGGCGTTTCTGCGCGAGATGGTCGATCTGGTCCAGCGGCTGAGCCTGGAGGATCTCCTGGAGCATCCGGACGTGAAGGAGCGCGTGGACCTGTATTTCGCGGAGGCCGAGCCGTTCCGGCACATGCTGCGCGAGCACACCGAGGACTTCGGCGACGTGGTGGTCACGGACCTGCGCACCGTAACGGACATCCACGTGGGCAACCGCTTTCTGGTCTATGCGCTGTACCCGGCCTGCAAGGCGTCCATGCTCCTGCTGCACAGCCGCACGGTGGGCAAGGACGTGGTCACGGCCGGGCACTCCATCCTCAATCGCGGCTGCCGCGCCAACGTGGGCCGGATCATGCTCGACTTCGGCGGCGGCGGCCACGCGGCCGTGGGCAGCTGCCAGGTGGACCCGGAGGAGACCGCCGGAGTGGTGCAGGAGATCCTGAACCGGTTGCTGAACGAGTGCTGAGCCGCGCGCGGTGGCGGGCCCTTCGGGCAATACCCCACGCAAAAGCGCCCGGGCCGAGGTTGGTCCGGGCGCTTTTGCGTGGCGGGGCGAGGGGGGGCGGGGGAAGGGCGCCCGCTGCCGTCAGACCTCGATGCGCAACCCGTCGTAGGCCATGAAGACCTCGGGCGTGCCGCCTTCGGCCAGTTCGGCGAAGTGGCGCGTCTGGGCCAGGAACTTGTCGAGCATGGCGTCGGACTGGCCCGGCTCCTGGTGGAAGAGCGCCAGCCGCCGCACCCCTTGCGCCGCGGCCACCTCCACGGCGGCCATGTTCGACGAATGCCCCCAGTCGCGCTTGCTGGTCGCGGCCTCGGCGTAGGTGTACTGCGCGTCGAAGATCAGCAGGTCCGCGTCCTGCACGAAGCGGTGCAGGGGGTGTTTGGGGTCCGTGGGTTCGTGGGTGTGCTCGTTGTCCGTGGCGTAGACCACGCGGCGGCCCCGGTGGGCGAAGGCGTAGCCGAAGGAGTCGCCCGGGTGGCGCAGGCGCAGGACCGAGACGTCCACGTCGCCCACGGCCAGGTTGCCGCCGTCGTGCACGCGGCGGAACTCGATCTCCGCGCCGAGTTCGTCGAAGTCCACGGGAAAGAAGGGCGAGGCGTGCTGCACGCGCAGGGCGGTTTCGGCCTCGGCGTGGCCGGAGTGGAAGACGATGCGGTTGTCCGGGATGTAGGCCGGGACGAAGAAGGGCAGCCCCTGGATGTGGTCCCAGTGCAGGTGCGACAGGAAGATGTGGTAGGTCTGCGGCGCGCCGCCGTGGGCCGCGAGCATGGCGTTGCCGAAGTCGCGCAGCCCGGTGCCCGCGTCGCAGATCAGGTATTCCGGCCCCCCGGCGTCCACCTGCACGCAGCTGGTGTTTGCGCCGTAGGTCCCGCGCACGGCAAAGGGCAGCTCGTCGATGAAGGCGTCGATGTCCGCGAATTCGGGCAGGCCGCGCTGCACGGCGATCTCCAGGGCGGCGCGCACCTTGGCGCGCACCGCGGCGTGGCCGAGCGAGGCGGGCACGGACCCGCGCGTGCCCCAGAAATGGATCTTCATGCGCATTCCCTTGCGATTCGTCGCGGTTGGCGCGTCCGGCGCGTTCGTCGCGTTTGGCGCCTTGCGGCGCTGCCGGGTTGGCGACCGCGTTCCGGCCGGAAGCGGATTCCGGACCTAGAATTACAGGAAGCGCGCACCATTGGCAAACCCGGCGTGGGGCGCGCCGGGAGGGCCGCGTGCCGCGTTGAAGGTCCCATGAAGCCGCCGGAGGACCGTCGGGCACGGCGGGGCCGGGGGGATGAGGTCTCAGGCTTGACAAACAAGTCTATGTTTGGGAAGAGATATTTCGTCGAATAGAAAACAGCGCACGCTGTTGTCCCCTCTATCGCCGTCTCTTTTTTCTCCTCTTTCTTCTCTCGTCCACGTTGGGCGCGCCAGGAGCGACCGTTGTTGCTGGTGCGGCGTGCCGCATCGTCGTTGCAATTCCACAAGCGGACAGTCCTTTCTCTTTCGCCGTCGGCCGCAATGGGTGGCCGGGCGGCGCTCTTGCATTTTGACACTGGAGGTCTTCCAATGCTAGCATCGAACAACCGACAATGGATTCAGTTTTCCGATGGACGGTTCACGTTGCTGACGGACCCGAACATGGTGCAGGCCATTCCCCGGGGGCGCAGGCATCCGGATTGGTGGATTACGACGCGGGGCCCGGAAGGACAGCTTGATACGGAAGGGCGGTTGGGCACGGAAGAAGGGCAGCCGTACCTCACCCTGCTCGATGCGGGCGGCCAAACCGAGGGCCAGGCCGGGGACGACACGCTGCAAGGCGGAGGCAGCGGAGATTCCCTGCGCAAGAAGGGAGAGATCATGAAGGACCAGCAAGAAGGGGAGGCGCGCCGGGGAGAACCCTCTCTCATGGATGATTGGGAGGCGTACCAAGAGGACCGAAAAGAAACACACGATAATTTTGGAGTAGCTTCTCGGGAGAATGATGACGAAGCATTGCTCCGGGCTGCCGAGGGACAGCGAAGAATATATCAAGATATTGGCAGGATCGGTGCAAATCTGACTACGTTTTACCAGGATTATCTGCTCAAAAGAGGGCTGCAACAGTATAAAAGGAAATAGCATGTATTGGCCCTGGTGCTTCACGATGGAGATTTCGTGGCACCAGGGCTGTTGAGGAATCCCATGAAGCTGTTTCTGAAAATCATCGCGGCAGTCGTGCTGATTCCGGTGGTCGCGCACCTGCTGGTCTTCGTGCTGTTGAGCATGGCGCGGGAGATCGTGGCCCGGGACTACGCGGACGGAGCGCGCTACCGGCGGGAGGTGCTGGCCGACCTGAACGGCGGCGCGGTGCGGCCGTGCCGGAGCATGGCGGACTTCCTGCGGCCGGACGGGAGCGGCCCGCGCGGCGTTGCCCGGGCGGACGGCGGCGCGGAAGGCGCGGACGCCGCGCCCGCGATGTGCCTTGAACTCGGGACGTGCCCAGAGTTCGCCACGTTCTTCGACGGCCTCGCCGCGTCCCTGCCGCCGCTGCTCGCCAAGGGGGATTTCGCGGCCGCCAATGCCGTTTACGGCGGCATCATCGCCATAATGGACGGCTATCTTCGCTCGGACATGGACTTTTTCGACGTGGGCTGCTTCAACAGGGTCTTCCACCACATCGTGAATGCGCGGGCCTTTGCGGCGTTCGGTCACGCCGATGCGGGCTGGCTCGCCGCGCAGCATCGGCGGCTCGGCGCGATCCGGGAGATGACGCGTTACTACCAGTCCGGCATCGCCGGGGGCGTCGAGGCCAGCCGCGACATCATACTCGGGTGCCTGGTGCCGCATCCGGTCGATTTTCCGTACAACGCCGTCGTGTTGTACCAATCCTTCGGCTTTCACAGGTCGTTGCGGTACGCGCGCCGCTATGCGCAGGTCTTTGCCGGGCGTTGCGCGGACATGGTCGAATATCGCGCCGTGGAAAAGGAATTTTTGCGGCCCACGTTGTTGCCCGATCTTTTTAAGGCCATGGTGTTCGTTGGTGATGATATCCTGAGCCTCCTGGACGAGATGCAGAACGCCGTGGCCTCGCTCAAGTACATGGTGGCCATCCGGCGCTATGAAAAGGAAAAGGGACGCACGCCGGAGACGTTGGCGGAGGTCGATGCGGCCTATTTCCCGCAGCCGCCGCTGCACTATCCCTCCTGCGAGCCCTTCAGCGCGGCCTACCCGACCACGGCGGCGTTCGTCGCCTCCCTGCCGCCGGATGCGGGCAAGCCGGGCGAGGGGACGCCGGACGATGGGAAGCCGGACGGGAACGGGGCGGAGCCGAATGGGGCGGAGGCGAAAAGGCCGGACCAAGCGGGCTGAACGGACGGAAAGAGGGAAACGGCCGGATGCGCGGGCGCGCCCGGCCTTGCCAGGTAAGAACGCCCTCGGCCCGCGGCCGGGGGCGTTTTGCGCTCCGCGCAACGGGTGGCTGGCGCGGCGCCAGTTGCGGCGTGCGCCTTACGCGCGGTTCGGTCGTCCCTCGGTCCGCCGTGTTCTTCGCCCGGCAGGGGTGAAAAAAAGGGAGCCCCATCGGGGCTCCCTTTGTATGCGCTTGCGTCGGTGCGTCTTCGCCGGTGCGGCGCGCGCTAGCGGTTGCCGCCCTCGCGCCGTCCGCCGCCGCCGTCGCGCCGACCGCCGCCGTCGCGTCCGCCGCGTCCGCCGTCGCGACCGCCACGGCCGCCGTCGCGCCCGCCGCGTCCGCCATCGCGTCCGCCATCACGGCCGCGTCCGCCGCTCAGGCGCGGCTCGGGCGGCACGAACTCCTCGCCGCGCTCCTCCAGGAGCACGGCCTTGCGGCTGGCGCGGATGCGGTCGCCGTTGATCTCGATGACCTTGACCTTCATCTGCTCGCCGATCTTGGCCACGTCCTCGGTCTTCTCCACGCGCTCGGTGTCCAGCTGGGAGATGTGCACCAGCGCTTCGAGGTTGGGCAGGATCTCGACGATGGCGCCGATCTCCAGGGTGCGGCGCACCGTGCCCACGTAGTCCTTGTACAGCTCGGCCGTCTGGTCGAAGTACTTGATGCGCTGCTTGGCCAGCTCCAGCGACTCCACGGACGGGGCGAAGATCGAGATGGAGCCGTCGTCCTCGATGTCGATGGCCGCGCCGGTCTCGGCGGTGAGCGCCTTGATGTTCTTGCCGCCCGGGCCGATGATCACGCGGATGATGTCCGGGTTCACGTGGATGACCTCGAGCTGCGGCGCGAAGGGCGAGAGCTCCTCCCTGGGCGCGGCGATGACCTTGGCCATCTCGCCCAGGATGTGCAGCCGGGCCTCCTTGGCCTGGGCCAGGGCGCGGGCCATGACCTCGGGCGGAATGCCCGCGATCTTGATGTCCATCTGCACGGCGGTCACGCCGTCGGCCGTGCCCGCGACCTTGAAGTCCATGTCGCCCAGGGCGTCCTCGTCGCCGAGGATGTCCGTGAGCACGTAGTAGTCCTCGCCCTCCTTGATCAACCCCATGGCCGTGCCGGCCACCGGAGCGCTGACCGGAACGCCCGCGTCCATCAGGGCCATGGACGTGCCGCAGACCGTGGCCATGGACGAGGAGCCGTTGGACTCCATGGTCTCGGAGACCACGCGCAGGGTGAAGGGGAACTCGTCGGTCTTGGGCAGCACCGGGGTGATGGCGCGCTCGGCGAGCATGCCGTGGCCGATCTCGCGGCGCGAGACGCGGACCATCTTGACCTCGCCCACGCAGTAGGGCGGGAAGTTGTAGTGGAGCATGAACCGCTTGGTGGCGTCGCCGCGCAGGGAGTCCATGCGCTGCTCGTCCGAGCCGGAGCCCAGGGTCGCGACCACGAGCACCTTGGTCTCGCCGCGCGCGAACAGGGCGGAGCCGTGGGCCCGGGGCAGCACCTGCACCTCGGAGAGGATCGGGCGCACCGTGGTCAGGTCGCGGCCGTCGATGCGCACGCCCTCGTCCTTGATGCGCGCGCGCACGATCTGCTTGGTCAGCGCGCCGAGCATGTCGTCGGCCTCGCCCAGCACCTCCGGGGCCTCGGCGTACTCGGGCCGGGCCGCCAGGGCCTCCATCAGCTTGGCCTTGCAGGCCGACTTGGCGTCCTTGCGGGCCATCTTCTCGGGCACCTGCAGGGCGGCCTTGAGGTCGGCGGAGATGATCTCCTCCACCGCGGCGCGCAGCCCCGGGGTCTCCTCGGGCGCGACCACCTCGATCTTGGGCCGGCCGACCTGCTCGCGCAGCGCGAGCTGGGCGTCGATGAGCGGCTGCAGGGCGGCGTGGCCGAACTCGATGGCCTCGGCCACGACCTTCTCGGGCATGAAGGTGGCCATGCCCTCGACCATGACCACGGCCTCGCGCGAGCCCGCGAGCACGATGTTCATTTCCGCGGCGTCGGTCTGGTCGTGGGTCGGGTTGGCGATGAACTCGCCGTTGATGCGGCCCACGCGCACGGCGGCCACCGGGCCGCCGAAGGGCACCTTGGAGATGGTCAGCGCGGCGGAGGCGCCGGTCACGGCGAGCACGTCCGGGCTGTTGATCTGGTCGGCGGAAAGCACCGTGGCCAGGACCTGGACCTCGTCGCGGAAGGCCTTGGGGAACAGCGGGCGGATGGGCCGGTCGATAAGCCGGGCGCAGAGCGTCTCGTGCTCGCTGGGGCGGCCGATCTCGCGGCGGAAGAAGCTGCCCGGGATGCGGCCGGCCGCGTACATTTTCTCCATGTAGTCCACGACCAGCGGGAAGAAGCTGACCTCGCGGTTGAGCGGCTGCGTGACCACGGTGCACAGCACCACGGTGCCGCCGCTTTGGATCCAGATGGCCCCGTCGGCCTGGTTGGCCAGGCGGCCGGTCTCCAGCAGGACCTCGCCCGCGCCCGCCTTGGCGGTCACGCGCGTGGCGTTGAAGATGTTCTCACTCATGTTGCTTCCTTTTCGGATATCGGGCCGGTGGCCCGGCTGTGAGCTCCCCTCCGTCCGTTCCTTCCCGCAATCTGGCGATGCACGGACGGTGCGAAATTCCCGGGGTCCGTGGGTCGGCGGATTGCGCGCAGGATGAAGCCGGAGGGGCGAGGCCGGGGACGCCCTGCGGCGTCCCCGGCATGCGCTCGGTTGCGTGCGCGTTACTTGCGCAGGTTCAGGCGCTGCAGGATCTCCCGGTAGCGCTGAATGTCCTTTTTCTTCAGGTAGTTGAGCAGCTTGCGCCGCTGGCCGACGAGCTTCAGCAGACCCGTGCGCGAATGGAAGTCCTTCTTGTGGGTCTTGAAATGCTCGGTCAGGTACTCGATGCGGGCGGTCAAGAGGGCGATCTGCACCTCCGGGGAGCCGGTGTCCCCTTCGTGCAGCTCGTAGTCCTGCATGATCTTCGCCTTGTCCGTAACGGTCAGAACCACAGCGGTATCCTCCTGGTCGATGGTTGTTCCTACCGCCGCGTGCGCGGCGTGTCCCGGGCCGTGCGCGGCTATATGCCGCGCAGGATGGCCCAAACCGGTCCGCCGTCCTCGAGCCGCGCTTCCACCAGAGCGATCGGGGCGGGCCCCTGTTCGCGGTCCTCCACGAACACGGCCCGCAATCCCGATGCGGAGGGGACGTCCCCCGCTCCGGCGCCCGTCGCCAGCGGCAGGCGCGCCCCGTTGCGCACCAGCGCCGCCTCGGCCGGGGTGAGCGTCACCCGCGGCCAATGGGGCAGCGCCTCGGCCAGGGGGAGCACCCGCTCGGCAAAGGCGTGCGGCTCGTTCAGCACGTCGTCCAGGTCGTGCGCCTGGTCGAGGCTGAACGGATGGCTGGACTCCCGGATGAGTTCCGTCAGAATGGCGCCGCACTCGAGTCGCATCCCCAGGCTGTGGACCAGGGACCGTACGTACGTGCCTGCGCCGCAGGACACCCGGAAGTCGACCCACGGGAGGTCCACCTTGCGGACCTCGGCGTGGGAAATCTGTATGGCCTTCGTCTTGACCGGCGTCTCCAAGCCTTCGCGCGAGAGCCGGTAGAGCGGCTTGCCCTCGTGCTTGGCCGCCGAATACGGCGGCACGGTCTGCTCGGTCAGTCCGGCCCAGGCGCGCACCTCGTCGGCGGCCTGTTCCGGGGAGACGCGGCTCCAATCCGCCTCGGCCGTGACCTCGCCCTCCACGTCGTAGGTGTCCGTGGTCACGCCGAGCCTGAGGCGGCCGGAATACGTCTTGCCGCCCTCCAAAAGATACTGCGCCAGCTTGGTGGCCTTGCCCAGGAGCACCAGGAGCACGCCCGAGGCCAGCGGGTCCAGGGTCCCGGCGTGGCCGATCTTGGGCTGGCCCAGGTCGCGCTTGATCATCTCCAGGCAGCGCGCCGAGGTGGGCCCCGAGGGCTTGTTCAGGACCAGCAGGCCGTGCAGCTGGCTTGCGGCCTCGCGCCGTCTAGCCACGCCCGCCCCCGGCGCCTTCGGCTCCCCCGGCTCCGGGAAGGGCGTCCCAGTCCGGCACCTCCAGCCCCAGGTGCGTGCATACCGTGGTGATCAGGACGCGTTCGGTCTGGTCCAGGGTGCCGGGAATGATGCCGCCCGCGGCGTTGCGGTGCCCGCCGCCGCCCAGGTGGCCGGCCGCGGCCTGCACGTTGGTCGTGCCCTTGGAGCGCAGGCTGAACTTCACCGTGCCGTCGCCCTCCTCGCGCATGATCACGGCCACGAGCACGTCGCGCACCCGGCGCAGGTAGTTCACCATGCCGTCGGTGTCGAAGGGCGTGGTCCCGGTGCGCGCGAACATCTCCCGCGTGACGCGGATCACGCCGACCTTGCCGTGGCAGTGGAACACGGCCTTGTGCAGCGCCTCGCTGAAGAGCTTCAGCCGCCCGTGCGACCAGTTGTTCTGGAACTTGTCCGTAAAGGCGCTGGGG
Organism: Desulfovibrionaceae bacterium; assembly: GCA_015709205.1. Taxonomy (GTDB): domain Bacteria; phylum Desulfobacterota; class Desulfovibrionia; order Desulfovibrionales; family Desulfovibrionaceae; genus JACCQO01. Next base: position 49,468 of record JACCQO010000021.1, on the reverse strand, counting down.
TCCAGGCCCAGGCGGATGATCTCCGCGCCCAGGGCCATGGCCCGGTGACTGGTGGAGCCGTAGCTGAAGGAGCCCGTGTCCGAGACGATGGCCAGGTACACGGCCTCGCCCAGGGGCCCGGAGAGCTCCAGTCCCAGGGCCAGGGCGACCAGCGCGACCATCTCGCCCACGCTGGACATGCGCGTGTCCACCCAGTTCACCGTGCCGTAGAGCGGGTTCTTGAGGTGGTGGTCGATGTTCAGCGTGGCCTCGGGCCGCAGCGCGGCGGCCATCTCCGCGCCCACGCGCGCGGTGTCGCCGGAGTCGAGCACGATGGTCCAGCGCGGGACGAAGCCGTCGGCCAGGGGCAGGGCGGTCTGCACGGGCGCGGACATGTCCAGCCAGGAGAAGGCCTGGTGCACGCCGGAGACGTTGTAGAGCGCGTAGCGCTTGCCCAGGGCGCGGAGCACGTGGCCCATGGCCGCCATGGACCCCAGGGCGTCGCCGTCGGGGTTGTAGTGGCTGACCACGAGGAAGTCGTCCTCGCCGCGCAGCACGTCGAGGAAGCGGGCCATGGGCTCGGGGATGGAGCCGAGCAGGTCCAGGCACGTTTCCGTGATGGCCGGGCGGCTCGTGCCGCTGTGCGCGGAGGCGCGGGGCCCGTCATTCTCCACTGATGATCTCCACCACGCTGTCGGTCATCTCCTCGGGCGAGATGTCCTCGAGCATGGAAATGCAGTTGTCCAGCCTGCGGCGCACGTGCACGTGGTCGTTGCCCACGGTCACGGCGGCGAGCACGAGGCGGGTGTGGCTGTCCTGGGCCTCCACCTCGGCCACGGCCACGTTGAAGCGGTTGCGCATCTTCTGCTTCAGGCTGTTGGCCACGCGGCGCTTGCCCTTGAGCGAATCGTTGCCGTGCAGCGCGAATTCAACGCGCGCGATGCCCACGTACATCTTCCGCTCTCCTGCCCGGGCCCGTTCTTCGGGGGGGCCGTCCGCCTCGTTCCGCCCGGCGTCGCTTCCGCCGCGTCGGCGGAGCGGGGCGGAACGCTCGCCCGCATCCTATGCGCATTCGGGCGCGCGGTCATCCGCATGATTTGCGGCCGTCGCCGTCCGCGCCCGTCGGGCCGGGCCCGGGGAACCGGGCGGCCCGACCCGCTACAGGGTCTGGGCCTCCTCGACCTCCTCGAAGGCCTCGATGAAGTCGCCGATCTTGATGTCGTTGAAGTTCTCCAGGCCCATGCCGCATTCGTAGCCCTTGAGCACTTCCTTGGCGTCGTCCTTGAACCGCTTCAGCGAGGTGATCTTGCCGGTGTACACGACCACGCCGCCGCGCAGCAGGCGCACGCGGCAGTTGCGCGTGATCTTGCCGTCGACCACGGCGCAGCCCGCCACGGTGCCGACCTTGGGCACGCTGAAGGTCTCGCGGACCTCGGCCTGGCCCAGGTAGACCTCCTTGATGACCGGCGCGAGCAGGCCGCTCATGGCGTCCTTGATCTCGCTCACCAGCTTGTAGATGATGTCGTAGAAGCGGATGTCCACGCCTTCCTGCTCGGCCATTTCCTTGACCTTGACTGAGGGGCGCACGTTGAAGCCGATGATGATGGCCTCGGAGGCGGACGCCAGGAGGATGTCCGACTCGGTGATCGCACCCACGCCGCCGTGGATCACGTTGACGCGGACCTGCTCGGTGCCGAGCTTGGTCAGCGACTCGGTGATGGCCTCGATGGAGCCCTGCACGTCGGCCTTGACGATGAGGTTGAGGATCTGGGTCTCCTCCTGGCCCGCGCGGCGGGACAGGAAGGTCTCCAGGGTGACCTTGGACTCCTTGGCCAGGGTCTTTTCGCGCTGCTTGAGCTGGCGCGAATCCGCGATGCGGCGGCTGACCTTCTCGTCCTCGACCATGACGAACTCGTCGCCGGCCTCGGGCACGCCCGCAAAGCCCTGCACCTCCACCGGCATGGCCGGTCCGGCGGACTTCACCTTCTTGCCCTGGTCGTCGAACATGGCGCGCACGCGGCCGGAGTAGAGGCCGCAGACGAAGTAGTCGCCCTGGCGCAGGGAGCCTTCCTGGATGAGCACGGTGGCCACGGGGCCGCGGCCCTTGTCCAGGCGCGCCTCCACGATGTGGCCGCGCGCGGGCTTGTCCGGGTTGGCCTTGAGCTCCAGTACCTCGGCCTGCAGGAGCACCAGCTCCAGCAGTTCGTCCAGGCCGATGCGCTGCTTGGCGCTGACGTTGGCGAAGATGGTGTCGCCGCCCCAGTCCTCGGGCACCAGCCCGTGCTCGCCGAGCTCGCGCTTGACGCGGTCCGGGTCGGCGTCTTCCTTGTCGATCTTGTTCACCGCAACCACGATGGGCACGCCCGCGGCCTTGGAGTGGCTGATGGCCTCGCGGGTCTGGTCCATGACGCCGTCGTCGGCCGCCACCACCAGGATGACGATGTCCGTGACCTGGGCGCCGCGGGCGCGCATGGCCGTGAAGGCCTCGTGGCCCGGCGTGTCCAGGAAGACGATCTCGCCGCGGTCGGTGTTCACGTGGTAGGCGCCGATGTGCTGGGTGATGCCGCCGGCCTCGCCCGAGGTGATCGAGGAGTGGCGGATGGCGTCCAGCAGGGAGGTCTTGCCGTGGTCCACGTGGCCCATGATCGTGACCACGGGCGGCCGGGGCTTGAGCTCCTCGGGCTTGTCCGCCTCCTTGGGCACGATGTAGTCCTCTTCGTCGAAGCCGACCTTCTCCACGCCCCAGCCGAACTCGGCCGCGACCACGCCGGCGGTCTCCAGGTCCAGGGACTGGTTGATGGTCGCCAGCACCCCGAGGCCCATGAGCACCTTGATGATTTCCGTGGCCTTGATGCTCATCTGCTGGGCCATGTCGCCCACGCGGATGGCCTCCTCGACCTTGAGCTTGCGCTTGGCGGCCTTGAGCGGCTGCGAGGCGGACGGGGGCAGCATGGGCTCCTGGGCGGCGCCCTTCTTGCCGCGGCGCGTGGCGCGCACCTTGCCGCCCGTGCTGTCGGCCACGTCGGAACCCTTCTTGCGCTTGTGGTCCATGGCGCGACGGCGCGTCTCCTCGGTGGTGTCCTGGGAAAATTCGACCACGCGGCGGTCCTTCTTGCGCTTCTTGCCGCGGCCGTCGCCCGTGGGCGCAGCGGGTCCGTCCGTGCCGGGCGCGGAGCGGAAACCGCCCGGACCGCCGGGGCCGCCGGGGCGCGGGCCGCCGGGACGCGGGCCGCCGGGACCACCGGGGCGCGGTCCGCCGGGACGCGGTCCGGCCGGGCGCGGGGCGCGCGGCTCGGGCGCGGGAGCGGGCGCGAGCGAGGGGTCGGGCCGGGAGATGACCTTGACCTGCGGGCCCTCGGCGCTCTTCTTGCGCTTCTTCTTGCGCTTGGGGCCGTCTTCCTCGGCGGGCTCGGCCTCGCCGTCGTCGGCCTTCGCGGCGGCGGGCTCCCCGGCCTCCTCGGCAGCGGCCTCGGTTTCGGCCGCGTCGGCCGTTGCCGCATCCGCGGCGGTCTCCGCCGCGGTGCCCGCTGCCGTTTCCGCGGTCGCGTCCGCAGCCGTTTCCGCGACCTCGGCCACGGGGGCTTCGGCGCTCTCGGCGGCCTCGCCGGGCTCGGCGGATTCCTCCGTGGCGGCTTGGGCCTCGGGCTCCGGCTCCTGCTCGGCCTCGGGGGCCGGTTCCGGCTCCTGCTCGGCAGCTCCGGCCGGGCGAATGATGCGCGCGGCGGGCTCGGCGGGCCGGGGGGACTCGGGCTCGGCGACGGGCGCGGCCTCGGCGGCCTCGATCGGGGCCTCCTCGGGCTCGGCGCCCTCGGGGGCCTCGTCGATCTCCGGGGCCTCGGCGGTCTCGGCGCCGACGTCCTCCGCAGCCGCATCGCGGCCGCGCGGAGCCTTGCGGCGGCGGCGCACGATGACGCCGGGCTGGATCTCCTTGCGCTCCATCTGCTGCACGGGCGCACCGTCGCGGAATTTGCCCCGGATGTCCTCCAGGTACTCGTCCTCGACGATGCTCATGTGGCTCTTGGCCTGCACGCCCAGCTCCCGCAACGCCTGGATCAGGTCCTTGTTGCTGATCCCGAGCTCCACGGAAAGGTCCTTGACCCTCATCTTCTCCGTCATAATCGCACTCCCTTGCACTTCCTTCGCCAGCCCGAGTACTTCTCGAACCGCCGCCGGCAGTCCGCGTCGCCGCAGACGTAAAAACCCCGTCCCGGCAGGCGCCCCTCGGGGTCGGGCACAAGCCCGCCCGGCGCACCGGCCCCGGCATCGCCGGGACAGACGTGGCGCAGGAGCGTTTCCTTGGGAAAGCGGCCCCTGCAGATGCAGCACATGCGCACGGGCCCGTCGTCGCGACGGTCGCCCGGTGCGGTTGGTTCCTGTCGTTGCACGGCGTCCGGGCCCCTAGGCGTCCGGCTGGGCCGCGTCTTCCTCGTCCCCGTCTTCCTCGGTCCCGGTGGCCTCGGCCGCCTCGGCGTCCCCGGCCGCGTCGCCATCCGGCGCTTCGGGCTCCCCGCTCCCCTCGCCGACCTCGTCGGTCTCGTCAGGGGTGGACGGGGCGGACGGAGAGGGCATCAGGATGCCCAGGGCCGAACGCACGTCGGCGATCTTCTCCGGGGTCAGACCTTCCACGGCGGCGAGTTCCTCGTCCGAAGCCTCGTCCACCTTTTCCAGGGCGTCGTAGCCCGCGGAGAGGAAGGCGTCCACGTTGATCTCCGCCACGCTGGCGAGCTGTTCCATGGCCTGGCGGCCGACGTTGAGCTCGTTGTAACGGGTTTCCGTATAGATATCTATTTTCCAACCCAGGAGCTTGGAGGCCAGCTTGACGTTTTGGCCCTTGCGGCCGATGGCCAGGGTCAGTTGGTCGTCGGGCACCACGACCTCGAGCTCCTTGTCCTCGTCGTCCACGGTGATGCGCGTGATCATGGCCGGGGACAGGGCGTTCTTGGCGTAGGTGGCGATGTCCGGGGACCAGACCACGATGTCGATGCGCTCGCCACGCAGCTCCTGGACCACGTTCTGGATGCGCGAGCCGCGGATGCCCACGCACGCGCCCACCGGGTCCACGTCGCGGTCGCGGGAAACCACGGCCACCTTGGCGCGCGAGCCCGGATCGCGGGCCACGCCCATGAGCGTGACCGTGCCGTCGTCCACCTCGGGCACCTCGCGCTTGAAGAGCACGTTCATGTAGTCCGGGTGCGAGCGGGAGACGATGACCTGCGGGCCGCGGCCCTCCTTGCGCACGTCGATGAGGAAGGCCTGCACGCGGTCGCCGCGCTTGTAGTGCTCGCGGGGGATCTGCTCCTCCTTGGGCAGCAGGGCCTCGGTGCGGCCGAGGTTGATGATCCAGCCCGCGCGGTCGCGGCGCTGGATGATGCCGCTGACGATGTCGCCCTTGCGGTCCTTGTACTCCTCGTAGATGATCTCCTGCTCGGCGTCGCGCATGCGCTGGATGATGACCTGCTTGGCCGACTGGGCGGCGATGCGGCCCAGTTCCTCGATCTTCAGCTTGAAGCCGATCTCGTCGTCGATGCGCACGTTGGGGTCGTACTGGCGGGCCTCCTCCAGGGAAATCTGGTTGGTGGAGTCCTCCACGTCCTCGGTGACGATCTTGAACTGGTGCGCCTCGATCTCGCCGGTCTCGTCGGAATACCCGACCTCCACGTCGATGTCCTCGCCGTACTTGCGGATCACCGAGGAGCGCACGGCCTCCTCGAGGGTGTCGATGAGGAGATCGCGGTCGATGCCCCGGTCCTTGCTGATCTGATCGATGGCTTTCTTCAGGTCCATGCCCATTGTCGTTCCTCCGGAATAAGGCGCGGTGCCGGACGGCCGGTCTGCGCGGCGCCTCTATTTCTTCTTCTTGGCGGGCCCTTTGCCCCGGGCCGACGAATCCTGGAAGCGGTGCACGAGGCTCACGCGCTTCGCGGCGGCGAAATCGGCCTGCACGGGTTCGCCGTCCACGGTCAGGCGCAGGGTTGCGCCGTCCACGGCGTCGAGCGCGCCCACGAGATTCTTGCGCCCGGGAAAGGGCGCGTCCAGGGGCTCGTGCAGTTCCACGCGCACCTCGTGGCCCACGTAGGCGGCCAACTGCGCAACGCGGAAAAAGCGGCGCTCGAACCCGGGCGAGGAGACTTCCAGGGTGTAGGACCCGGGCACGGCGTCCTCCACGTCCAGGGCCAGGCCCAGGTCGCGCGACAGGCGCGCGCACTGGTCGATGCTCACCCCGGCCTGCGCCGGGACGGCCGCGCCGTCCACGTTCGTTGCGCCCATGCCCGTTTCGCGCATGTCTGTTATAGGCGCGACCGATTCGGTTGCAGGCGCGTCCGGCTCGGGCCCGTTCGGCAAGGACGCGGCGTCCACATAGATGCGCAGCACGCTCTTGCGGCCCGCGCCGCCCGCAAACTCCACGCCCCAGAGCACAAGGCCCAGGGCCTCGGCCAGGGGGGTGGCGAGTTCGGTGACGGTCTGGATGGTCCTGGAGTCCTTCATGGCCGATTTCCGATAATAAAAAAGGGGGGATCCAGAGGATCCACCCCGTGAGCGGCCGCGCGGCGGCCGACTGTGAGACGGTCACGGAAGTGGAGCGGGTGACGGGGGTCGAACCCGCGACACCAAGCTTGGGAAGCTTGTACTCTACCAACTGAGCTACACCCGCTCTCGGAAACAACCTCTCATACGGACGGCCCCTGGGTTTGTCAAGCGACGTCCAGGGGAAAAATACCGTGATTCCTTGCTTCCCGTGATTTTCGTCCGCAGGTCCGCCGGGCCCGATCCGCCCGGCGCGCGCACAAGGCGGCGGGGCGCATCCGCGGCCCGCCGCCTTCCCTGCCCGGCCGCCCGGCTCCGTGGCGCAACGTCCCCTAAAGGCCGCCAGCCTCCAGGGGCGCGTCGACCTTGCCCATGAACATCTGCAGGGTGTTCAGGGGAGTGGCCACATCGTAGATGCCCGCCCAGGCGTCCGTGCCGTTGTAGGTGCCGAGCATGTCCTTGTGGAAGGTCGCGTTGACCATGGGCACGCTGCGCACCTCCAGGGTGCCGTTGCCCATGAAGGCCGCGTTGCTCAAGCTCTCGATGCGCGCGCGGTAGTAGGCCAGCTCGAGGTTGAGGTTCTTTTCCCAGTCCGCGGCCAGGGCCTTGAGCTCCGCGGCCGTGACGCTGACCTTCAGGGAGAAGGAGCGGGCCGAATCCACCTCCGAGACGTAGGTGATGTACTTGGCCTGGATCAGGGAGGTGGGCATGGGCAGCCAGTTGCGGATCACCCCGAGGTCCCGGGCGTGCGGGGCGTTGTCGAGGATGTCCGTGCCCACGAAGAGCGTGCTCACGCGCACTCCGCCGACCACGGCGAAGCCCTTGCCCGCCCGGGACGAGGCGTAGGACGCGCCGACCATGTCCGTGGCCTGGACCGAGGTGGCGGACTCGTCCTCCCGGTTCCAGCGGAAGATCATCAGTCCGGGCTGGTTGATCTGGCTGTAGAGGTCCTTCTCCTGCTTCGCCAGTTCCCTGGTGGCGTTCTGCAATCGCAAGTTCAGGGCGCCGAGTTCCGTGGCGTTCAGTCCCACCTTGCTGCCGTTGGACCAGGCCGAGGCCAGGTTGAGCTTCTCGTCCCTGTTGACCGCGTCGTACACGGCCTGGAGCTTGAGCAGTTCGTCCTGTCGCTTCTCGTACTTCAGTTCCACGACCTCGTCCGCCAGGCTGCGCATGCCCATGATCCCGTCGCGCAGGGCGCTGACCTGGGCCATGGTGCAGTTGGCCCCGATGGTGCGCACAAGCGTGAAGGTCGCGTTGTGGCTCACGCCGACCTTGGCCAGCGGGAACCGGCGCGGATTGTGGGCGTAGAGAAAACCGGCGTCCGGCGAGGGCAGCAGGCCGGGAATGGAGATGGCCTCGTACTGGCGGCCGTGCAGATAGCCGTGACGCCGCGTTTCCGTCGTAATGTCCTGGAACGACGGGATCATGCCCGAGTTGCTGGCGCATCCTGCCAGCAGCGATGCAAGCCAGACGAGCAGCAGTGCGGTGTGTATTCTGTTCATGGTCCCCCCGTGCGGTGTAATTCGTCCCGAATTTGACGTATTTTCACAATACGCAACAATGCTTCCGTGTGGCACATCCGGGAATCGCGCGCAAGGGGTTTGCCGCTTTCGGGGGTCGGTTTTCCCGGCGCGTCAAGAGTCCAGCGGCCGCGCCGCAGGGCGGCGCGGCAGGGACCGGGCGCACTCGTCGGGCCGCGCCGGGCGGGGCTTCCCGGGCTTGGCCCGCAAATTGCTATCCACGGGCCAAGGAGGAGCGGACCATGCAGAACAGTATGTTCAGCGCCATGTTCGGGGCCATGGCCCAGGAGATGCGCCTGAGGACGATCACCAACAATCTCGCGAACGTGAACACCACGGGCTACAAGAAGGACAACCTCGCCTTCAAGGACACCTTCATCCGCTTCGCCCACGACACCATCTACGAGCCCGTGGCCAACCTGCGTTCGGACAAGCTCTTCCCGCGGCCCATGCAGGTGGCCCGTCCGCGCCTGGCCCTGGCTCTGACCAACTTCAGCCAGGGCTCCATGCGCAGCACCGGAGGGCCCCTGGACATGGCCATCGCCGGGGACGGATTCTTCAAGATCCGCACGCCCGACGGCGACTACTACTCGCGCAACGGGCACTTCCAGGTCACGCCCGAGGGCGTGCTGGTCACCGAGCAGGGCTGGCCCGTGCTCGGCCAGGGGGGCGAGATCGCCCTGCCGCCCAACGCCCACGTCACCGTGGACGGCGAGGGCCGGATCCTCGCCGACGGGGCGGAGGTGGACCAGTTCCAGGTCGTCACCGTCGACAATTTGGCGCTGCTCGAGAAGCGCGGCGAAAGCCTCTACCAGGGCCGCAACAACCAGCCCCTGAACGAGGTGGACGCCACCGGGGCCACGGTCAACCAGGGCTTCCTGGAGGCCTCCAACGTCAACGTGGTCGAGGAGATGGTCAACATGATCGAGGCCCAGCGCACCTTCGAGGCCTACACCAAGATGATCACCAACACCCAGGAAACGGACCTCAAGGCCGTGACCCAGGTCGGACGAGTGAAATAGCGCGCCGCTCCGCGCGCAAGGAGGATATGCGAAATGATGCGTTCCCTGTGGACGGCCGCCACGGGCATGATCGCCCAGCAGCTGAACATCGACGTGATCTCCAACAACCTGGCCAACGTGAACACCGTGGGCTTCAAGAAGAGCCGGGCCGAGTTCGAGGACCTCATGTACCAGAACCTGAAGATCGCCGGGTCCATGACCCCGGGTGGCAACCGCATCCCCACGGGCATGCAGGTCGGCATGGGCGTGCGCCCGACCACGGTGCACAAGTTCTTCAGCCAGGGCGACTACTCCAACACGGGCAACCCCCTGGACCTGGCCATCGAGGGCGACGGCTTTTTCCAGGTCAGCGTCAACGGCGAGATGCAGTACACCCGCGCGGGCGCCTTCAAGCTCGACGACCAGGGCAACGTGGTCACGGCCAACGGCTACATCCTCCAGCCCCAGTTCACCATGCCCGCCGAGACCGTCAACGTGGTGGTCACGGAGAACGGCCACCTCTCGGCCCTGGACAACACCGGCGCCGAGCTCGCGGCCGCGGACATCCCGCTCTACACCTTCATCAACCCCGCGGGCCTCAAGGCCATGGGCCGCAACCTCTACGTGGAGACCGACGCCTCGGGCGCGGCCACCGAGGGCGTGCCCGGCGAGAACAACTACGGCACCATCGGCCAGGGCTACCTGGAGATGAGCAACGTCGAGATCGTGGACGAGATGGTCAACATGATCGTGGGCCAGCGCGCCTACGAAACCAACTCCAAGGCCATCCAGACCGCGGACTCGATGCTGCAGATGGCCAACCAGCTCAAGCGATAGGGGGACGTGATGTTTGCAGGAAACGGCAGAGACGGCGCGGGGAGGGCGCGGACCACGGCGGCGGCCGCGGTTTTCTCAGGCGTTCTGCTGTTCGCCCTGGCCTGGTCCGCGCTTGCCGAGGCCCAACAGGTCCAACAGGTGCAGCAGACCCCCTGGCGCATCCGCATCAAGGAAGCAGCCGTCGTGGTTGGGGAACGGGTGCTTCTGGGCGAGATCGCCGAACCCGTGGGAGAGATGCGACCGGAGGAGTGGCGGGCCCTGGCCTCCAAGCAACTCTGGTCCTCTCCCCCGGCGGGCGGGCGGCCCATGGCCGTGAACCGCGACAAGCTGGCCGCGGCCCTGGAGCACTACCTGGGCAAGACCTCGGCCCTGTGCCTCATGCCCCTGCGCATGGTCCTGGCGCGCGGGGGCCGGGTGCTCCTGGAGCACGAGCTGCGCAACCTGGCCGTCAAGGAACTGACCCCCAAGCTGCCCGCGCTCGGCGGCGAGGCCTCCCTGCGCGACTTCCGGCTGCCGCCGTATCTGTTCCTGGACGACGCCACGCAGAAGGTCTGCGTGGAGCTGCCCTCGGGACTGCGGGCCGGGAGCACGCCCCTGGTCCTCATGGTCCGCACCCTGGACGGCCGCGAGGCGGGCTCGATTTCGGCCGGGGTCTTCGTGGACGTGTGGCGCACGGTGCCCGCCGCGGGGCGGCCCCTGAACCACGGGGATTCCGTGACGCCAGACGCGCTGACCCAGGTGCGCAAGAACGAGGCCTACCTGCGCGGCGAGATCTGGGACGGCCGCGGCGGCCCCTGGCGCGTCAAGCGGCCCGTGGGCGCCGGACAGGTGCTCTATCGCGACAACCTGGAACCCGTGCCCATGGTCAGCCGGGGCGACAAGGTGGTCATGGTCTTCAAGGGCGCGCACATCCGCCTGGAGGCCCAGGGTGAGGCCATGGCCGACGGCAGCCCCGGCGACCACATTCCGGTACGCAACCTGCAAAGCCGGAGACAGGTCTACGCCCGCGTGGTGGATTCCGGCACGGTGAGCGTGCAGTAAGCGGGCGCGACGGAGGAGACGACGATGCAACGGCATGAAACGGCATACGGCAAGGGCCCCCGGGCCTCCCGGACGGCTTCGAGGACGGCTCCGGCGGCGGCCCTGGCCCTGGCCCTGGCCCTGGGCGGCCTCTCGGCCTGCGCCCCGAACCATTCCACCCCCGGGCCCATGGAGTCCATGACCCCGGTGCAGGCCGAGGAACCCCAGAACCCGGCGGACAACCCCGGCTCGCTGTATTCCGAGGCGGGCGCGGACTACCTCTTTTCCGACAACCGCGCGCACCGCGTGGGCGACATCGTGCTCGTGAGCATCGTGGAAAAGGCCACGGCCAAGAACAAGGCCGAGACCACCTCGGACCGCGAGTCCACCACGGACATCAGCGTGTCGAACTTCTTCCAGAAGGACACCTTCGTGCCCCTGCCCTTCGCCGGGTCCCTCGGCCTCAAGGGCAACGTGGGCAGCACGCCGATCATCAACAGCGGCACGACCACCAAGTTCGACTCCACGGGCGAGACCAAGCGCGAATCCGAGGTCACGGCCACGGTGGCCGCGCGCGTGGTGCGCATCCTGCCCGGCGGGCTGATGCAGATCGAGGGCGCGCGCGAGGTGCGCGTCAACGACGAAACCCAGATCATGGTCGTGCGCGGCATCATCCGCCCGCGCGACATCTCCTCGGACAACTCCGTGCTCTCCACGCACATCGCCGACTCGCGCATCGAGTACTACGGCAAGGGCGTGCTCGCGGACAAGCAGCGCCCGGGCTGGCTCTCCAGGGTGCTGGAGAACGTCTGGCCCTTCTAGCGGACCCGAACGCAGGATGCACAAGACCACAGGCAGGAACGCCATGAACCGCAACGCTTCTTTCCCCACACCCCCCGGGCGCATCCCGTTCGCCCCGCGTGCGCGGACGCTCTGCGTCCTGGCCCTGGCCGCGCTGCTGGCCTTCGGGCTCTGCCGCCCCGGCCCGGCCGCGGCCGTGCGCCTCAAGGACATCGCCTCCTTCGGCGGCGTGCGCGCCAACGACCTGGTGGGCTACGGCCTGGTGGTCGGCCTGTCCGGCACCGGCGACAAGCAGGGCGCGGACTTCACCATCCAGTCCATGGTCAACATGCTCGAGAAGGTCGGCGTGGGCGTGGACTCGTCCAACCTCAAGCCCAAGAACGTGGCCGCTGTCATGGTCACGGCCAAGATGCGGGTTTCCGAGCGTCCGGGCTCGCGCATCGACGTCACGGTCTCCAGTCTGGGCGACGCCACGAGCCTGCTCGGCGGCGTGCTGCTGCTCACCCCGCTCAAGGGCGTGGACGGCAAGGTCTACGCCCTGGCCCAGGGCCCGCTGACCCTGGGCGGGTTCTCGGTCCAGGGCCAGGCGGCCACGGCCCAGAAGAACATCACCACCGTGGGCCGCATTCCCAACGGCGCGGTGGTCGAACGCGCCGTGCCCTTCGAGTACAACCAGCAGGACGGCCTGACCCTGCACATGAACGACGCGGATTTCTCCACCACCGACCAGGTGGTGCGCAAGATCAACGACGCCCTGTTCGGCGACTATGCGCACGCGCGCGACATCTCCACCATCGAGATGAAGGTTCCCGAGCAGTTCAAGGGCAACCTGGTGCCGTTGATGGCCTCGTTGGAGAACCTGGACGTGAGCCCCGAGTCCCGCGCCCGGGTGGTGGTTGACGAGAAGACCGGCACCGTGGTGCTCGGCCGCAACGTGCGCCTGTCGCGCGTGGCCGTGGCCCACGGTTCGTTGCAGATCGTGGTCACCGACGGCGCCAACGTGTCCCAGCCCGGGGCCTTCAGCCCGGGCCAGACCGTGGCCACGCCGACCACCAACGTGGGCGTGAAGGAGCAGAACCACCGGCTGGTCATGGTCGAGGGGGCCACGCTCCAGGAGATGATCGACGGGCTCAACGCCCTGGGCGCGACCCCGCGCGACCTGATCTCCATCCTGCGCACGCTCAAGAGCGCGGGCGCCCTGCACGCGGACCTGGAGGTCATCTAGGATGATGAACGGAGCGGACATGGACGCCCAATTGGCCGCCACGAGCCTGGACAAGGCACAGCAGGACCTGGTGCAGAAGCAGCTCTCGCTGCGTTCCCTGCGCAACAGGCTGGCCGGCGCCAAGGACAAGGACAAGGAGTTGCGCAAGGCTTGCCAGGGGTTCGAGTCCATCTTCATCAACAAACTGTGGAAGCAGATGCGCTCCACGGTGCCCAAGGGCTTCCTGCATTCCAAGGAAGAGGATTTCTACCTCTCCATGTTCGACCAGGAACTGGCCAAGAAGCTGTCCGAGGACGGCGGCATCGGCCTGGGCGACGAGCTGTACTCGCAGCTCAAGGAGCAGCTCGCGCGCTCCAGCTCCAAGACCATTCCCAACGGCGAGCGCGCCCCCATGGCGCTGCACCACGCGGTGCGGCCCCTGCGCCCGGCCGCGGCGCCGGCCGCGCCCAAGGCCGCGCCAGAGCCGGAGTTCGACGGCTCCGCCGCGGCCATGTATTCGGACGTGACCGTGCTCGACGGGCAGGGCGAAGGGCCGGCGGGGCAGGGCGGAACGCCCGGGCCCGGCGCGGCCGCCGCGGCCTACGCCGCGCGCGCGCGCCTTGCGGGTAACAAGGTGGACCAGAGCCGTCTGGCGCCCATGCTCGCACGCGTGCGCCAGGAGGAGGCGGTTCGCGCGCAACGGGCCGCGGCCCAGGGCGTGGCGGAGTCGGCGGTCTCCACGGACGATGCGGCCGCGGCCGACCCCGGGGCGGACTTCGCCCTTGAACCGTCCGCGGCGGACCCGGCGGGTGCGGATCCTCTTTCCGGTCTTTCTTCCGGCGGCCTCTCTTCCGGTGGTCTTTCCGGGGCCGTCGATTCCGATGCCGCCCGGACCTCGGGCCCGGTCTCGCAGCGCGAGATCCAGGGCCGGGTCAACGCCCTGGCCGCCTCCATCCTGCGCAACGAAGGCCCGGTCAACGGCCGCGGCGGCCCCGCGCCCGCGCCCCGGCCCGACGTGGCCGCGCGGCTGCGCGAGGCCGTGTCCCTGGGCGGCGGTCCGAGCTACAGCGTGCCCCTGAGCTGGCCCACGCAGGGCGATGTCTCCTCGGCCTTCGGCTGGCGCAAGGATCCCTTCACGGGCGAGCGCGCCTTCCACGCCGGGGTGGACATCCTGGCCGACCAGGGCGACTCCGTGCGCGCCTGCTGGGACGGCACCGTGGTCGAGGCCGGGCCGCACGCGGGCTACGGCAACCTGGTGGTCCTGGAACATGCGAACGGCTGGAAGAGCTACTACGGCCACAACAGCGAACTGGACGTCCAGGTGGGCGACACGGTGCGCGCTGGCCGGAAAATTGCAGAAGTAGGCAGCAGCGGCCGGTCAACGGGAGCGCATCTGCACTTCGAACTGCGCCAGGGCGATCAGGCCTGGGACCCGGAAATGATTCAGCAGCGTTTGCTGGCGGGTCTTCCCATCGGCCGCTCGAACCAGAGAGGATAGCCCCATGCTGACCCGGATCAAGGCAAATCTCACCAGACAGTCCAAGGCCCTGGAGGTCCTCGACGACCTCCTGCAGGAAGAATTTACCCACCTCATGGAGCGCAGGCCCCAGGAGGTGACCCAGCTCGAGTTCTCCATCCACGAGCTGCTGCGCCAGGTGGCGGCCGAGCGGCTGTGCCTGAAGAACGAGCTGGCCGAGCGTTCGGTGCGTGTGCTGGCCGACGCCCTGCCCGAGGCCATGGCCGACGAGGCCTCCGAGCTGAAGGGCTTGGCCGACGCCATCGAGCGGCTGGAGCAGCGCTGCTCGCGCCAGGCCTCGTCCAACGCCGAGCTGGTGCTCGCGCTCATGGACCAGGGCCAGGACATGCTCGAGTTCCTGCACGAAAAGATAGCGCCCTCGCACAAGGACACCTATGCCCGGTCCGGACGGCTCGCCCGCACCGGCACCACACAGGCGAGGCTGCTCAGCGGGAGGCTCTAGATGTCCGGTCTGAACACCATCCTCGACATCGGCTCCACGGCGCTGTTCGGCGCCCAGGCAGCCATCAACGTCACGGGCAACAACATCGCCAACGTGAACACGCCCGGCTACAGCCGGCAGCGTGTGCTCTTCGACGAGAACAGCCCGCTGGACTTCTATCCCGGCCAGCTCGGCACGGGATCGGTGGCCAAGGAGGTCATCCGCTATTTCGACGGGTTCATCGAGGCGCAGTACAACACCAAGGCCTCCACGCGCGACCGCTACCAGGCGCTGTACGCGAACCTGCAGGCCGTGGACAGCCTGTTCAACGAGTCCAACACCAGCGGCCTGAACACGGCCCTGACCCAGTTCTTCGCCGACTGGCAGGAGCTCTCCCTGCGGCCCGAGGACCTCTCGGCGCGCGAGGCGCTCATCGGCCACACCACCAACCTGGTCTCGATCATCAACAACGCCAAGAGCGACCTGCAGCGCATGCAGGACCAGATGAACGATTTCATCGGCCAGGAGGTGGACGACGTCAACGGGCTGATCAAGCAGATCGCGGACATCAACCTGCAGATCTCCAACCACGACATCCCGGGCGTGAACAACGCCAACACGCTCTACGACAACCGTGCCCAGCTCGTGCGCGAACTGGCCACCAAGATGGACATCAACGTCATCGACAACGGCGGGGGCGAGTTCAAGATCCTGACCAAGGCCGGCCAGACCCTGGTGGACGGGACCGTGACCTACGACATCAAGTTCGAGGGCCCCAAGACGTACATGTCCCAGACCGCGGGTTCCACCTTCGACGGCGACATCGCCTACTCGGGCACGGACTCGCACGAGTACACCATCGAATTCCTGACGTCCGGGCAGGTTTCCAACGCGGGTTCCGCGGCCACCTTCCGCGTCTCCCTGGACGGCGGCAAGACCTGGCTGGAGGACGCCGACGGCAACCAGGCCGTGTTCTCGGCCCGGCCGGACGACGAAAAGGTGGACGTGGGCGAGCTGACCATCTGGTTCGATGCCGGCTCGGGCAACGACATCCAGGCCGGGGACACCTGGACCATTGTGCCCAAGAACGGGCTCTACTGGTACAAGAACACCTCCTCGTTCATGAACATCACCCCGCAGATCGCCTTCGACGGCCAGGACGACTCCTCGCGCCTGACCGGGGGCATCCTGACCGGGTACTGCAATTTCCGCGACGCCTACGTGGGCAAATACGAGGACCAGCTCGACGCCCTGGCCGAGACCCTGGCCTGGGAGGTCAACCGCATGCACAGCCAGGGGGCCGGGCTGACCAAGATCGCCGACCTCACCGGCACCTACGAGGTGCGCGATTCCTCCCTGCCCCTGGGGAGCGAATCCTCGGGCCTGCACTGGTTCGACAAGCTCTCCGAAGGCAACGCCATGATCTACTGCTACGACAAGGCCACGGGGGAACTGGCCTCGTCCGCGTCCTTCGGCCCCCTGGACTTCGACATGGGCACGGCGGGCATCCAGAATTTCGATCCGGCGGTGCATTCCCTGGAGGACGTGCGCGATGCGCTCAACGCCAACTACGGCGGCTTCCTCACGGCCTCCATCACCAACAACAAGCTGCGCATCCAGGCCAACGACGGCTACGAGTACGCCTTCGGCACGGACACGTCCGGCCTGTTCGCGGGGCTGGGGCTGAACACCTTTTTCAACGGCACCGACGGCACGACCCTGGCCTTCAACTCCGAGGTCACCACGGATCTCAACCACATCAACGCGGGGGCCGTGAACGGCGCGGGCGAGGCCAACACGGGCGACAACGTCATGGCCAAGGCCGTGGCCGACCTGGCCAAGAAGGACGTGACCGTATCCACGACCTTCAGCACCACGTCCAACCAGACCCTGCAGGAATACGTCTCCACCCTGGTGGCCACCGTGGGAGCGGACACCGCTTCGGCCAAGTACGCCTACGCCTACCAGAACACCCTGGCCAGCGACCTCAACGACCGCCAGGAGGAGATGGCCGGCGTCAACCTGGATGAGGAGATGAGCAACCTGATCAAGTACCAGCATTCCTACCGCGCCGCTGCCAAGCTGATCACCACTGCCGATGAGATGTTCAACACCCTGCTCGGGCTCAAGAACTAGGCGCAGGGCAAAGGAAGGCACGAGCCATGGTCATGAGAGTCTCGCAGAGGAACCTGTTCTCCCACATGGTGGGGGACATGAACAATTCGCTGTCCAGGCTGATGGACCTGAACATCCAGTCCTCCAGCCACAAGAAGATCAACAAGCCCTCGGACGACGCCGTGGGCGCCTCGCGCGTGCTCAGCTACCGCAACTCCATCGGGGCCATCGACCAGTACCAGAGCAACATCGGCGAGGCCAAGGGCTGGCTGAACCTGGCCGACAATACCCTGGTGCAGGTCAACACCGTGCTCACGCGCATCAAGGAGCTGGCCGAGCAGGCCGCCAACGGCACCTACGACGGCACCAACCGCAAGCAGATATCCTACGAGGTGCGCCAGCTCTTCGAGCAGCTCATCAACCTTTCCAACACCGAGTACGAGGGCAAGCACATCTTCGCCGGGCAGAAGACCGAGCAGTCGGCCTTCTCCATGGGGCTGTCCCTGACCTCCAGCGATCCCAACGTGACCAATTTCCGCGTGGAGGGCAGCTCCGATTCCACGGTGCTCGTGCAGTTTTTGGACAGCGGCGCCGTGGGCGGCGCGACGGACCTCGACTACCGCTATTCCAGCGACGGCGGGGACACCTGGACCGACGCCACCCTGGCCGCGGGCCAGAACGTGCTCGACCTGAACGGCGTGCGCCTGACCCTGGCGAACGGCACCGCCGTCTCTGCCGTGGACCCGGACAGCAACGCGGTGCAGGACAACGGCACCTGGCTGTGGGTGCGGCCCGCGGCCATCTACCAGGGCGACGACGAGGACGCCATCGACGTGACCCTGATGGGCGCGACCCAGGACGTGAGCTATTCGGCCTCGGGCGCGTTTCCCGAGGACACCATCATCCGCATCGACAACGCTTCGGACACCTCGCTGGCCGGGCGCATCGAGTATTCCTATTCGCGCGACGGCGGCCAGAGCTGGGTCACGGGCAACTCGGTGTCCAACGCGGCCACCCCGGGCGAGGCCACCCTGGTGGTGCCGGGCGGTTTCCTGCAGCTGACCTCCAACGGCTCCAACATCGTGCACGCGGGCGACCAGTTCCTGGTGCACCCGCGCCGCGCGGACGTGAATTTCGAGATTTCCCCGAACGAGTTCATCACGGTCAATTCCGTGGGCAAGGACGTGTTCGGCGGCGTGTACACCGCGCCCGGGCAGTCCAACGCCTCGGCCATGTTCGACGGCGGGCCCAAGAACATGTTCGAGACCGTGGGCAAGCTGCTCGCCTATCTCGAGACCGACAACCAGGCGGGCGTCTCGCAGGCCCTGGAGGACCTGCGCGTGGCCAGTTCGCACGTGCTCACGCACGCCGCCTCGGTGGGCGGGCGCGAGAACCGGCTGACCGTGGCCGCGAACATGCACACCAACAACAAGCTTTCGGAAGAGGAGCGCATGAGCGCCATCGAGGACGTGGACGTGGCCGAGCTGATGACCCAGCTCGCGCAGCAGGAGCTCATCTACCAGAGCGTGCTCAAGTCCTCCTCCATGGTCATGCGCATGAACCTGACCAACTATATCTAGCCCGCTTGCGGGATACGGCGCGCCGCCAGGGACACGGGCGCGCCCGGCGGGCGGCAGGCCCGCGGCGTGATGAGGAACGCGGAGCGTTTCGGCCCCCGGGCCGGGAGACCCGCACTGGACGCACGGGCGTCCCTGACGTAGGTTCGCCGCACGCGAGCCCGGGGACGCCGGAGCCGGCACGGACAGGGATCGTCCGGCCGAACACGGTGGATACCACATGCTCATACTGACGCGGCGGCCCGGTGAAAGCCTGTACCTGGGCGACACCATCAAGGTTACCATCCTGAACGTCCAGGGACGGCAGATAAAGCTGGGCCTGGAGGTTCCGGACGACATGACCGTGTACCGGGAAGAGTTGTACCGCAAGGTGAAGGAGCAGAACG
The DNA here is from genome assembly GCA_015709205.1 of Desulfovibrionaceae bacterium. Taxonomy (GTDB): domain Bacteria; phylum Desulfobacterota; class Desulfovibrionia; order Desulfovibrionales; family Desulfovibrionaceae; genus JACCQO01. The sequence continues at coordinate 30,545 of JACCQO010000021.1, read as the reverse complement.
AGCTCTCCCTTCAAGCAAGCCAGGACGACCTGCTGGCGGTGGCGCAGTTATGGCAAGGCAAGACGAAAGAGTGATCCAGACCCGGCTGGGCAGGCGCAGCATCACCCTGGACAAGGTGCTGTACTTCCCCAAGGGCGTCATCGGGCTGGAGGAGCACCACGAGTTCACCCTGCTGCAGATCCGCGAGGACTCGCCGTTTCTCGTGCTGCAGAGTCTGGAGGACGCCACGGTGGGACTGCTGGTGGCGGACCCCTACAGCTTTACCGCGGACTACGAGATCAAGCTCGGCGAGGCCGAGCGCAAGATCCTGCGGCTCAAGAACATCCGCCAGGTGGCCGTGCTCGTGACCGTGACCATCCCGCGCGGCCAGCCGGAGAAGACGGCCCTGAACATGACCGGCCCGATCCTGGTCAACTACACCTCGCGCATCGGCCTGCAGGTGCCCCAGGTGGAGTCCAAGCTGCCCGGGCACTTCTACCTGCACGGCCCCGACGGCGGCACCTGGAAATAGCCCGTCGCCCCGACGCGGCCGCCTCGGCGCCGCGCCGTTCCCTGCACACGGCACGCGCCCGACCCATGGCCGGGCGCGTTTTTTCGGGCGGTTCGCCCGCCGTCCGGCAGGGTCCGGCCCGCTCGCTGGGGTCTGGTCGCTTGCGCATCCGGCCGGGCTCTCCCGCGGGCGACGGGCTGAGCCAGGCCCCATGCGTTGGCGGGAGGCCCTGCGCATGCCGGAGCGCCGTTCCCGCGCCGAGCGCGCCGGAGCTTCGGAGCGCACAAAAAAACGCGCCAGGGGGCAACCCCTGGCGCGCAGTTCGCGTTCGAACGAAAAAAGGCGCTGCCGTCCGCGCAACGCGGCAGCCCCTGCGGCGGTCCGGCGCACGGGGATGCCCATGCGTGGCCGCCGCGTCCGGCTAGAGGAACAGGTCCAGATCGTCCTTGAGCATGTTTTCGGCGATCTTGCGCGAATCCACCTGGTACTCGCCGCTCTCGACCTGGGCCTTGAGGACCTCGACCTTCTCGCGGCGCACCTCGGGGGCGCTCATGGCCTCCTTGTAGGCCTCGGTGCGCTGGCGGGCCTCGGCGGACAGGCTTACCTTGTCCCCGGAGCCGGAAGAGCCCTTGGCGTTCTTGGCGCGCGCGCTGTCGGCGTCGGTCTTCTCGACCTTGGCCTGCTGGCGGTAGGGGTCGAGCCCCGACATCATCTTTGTGATTTCCATAACTATTCTCCTCCCCCGAAAGGCGATGGTCCAAATCTTCCTTGCACTTCTTATCGGCCCGGGGGCAGGAAAAGATTAGAGCATAGTGTCATTCACCTTGTCCAATGTAATCTGCCAGAGGCGGTTCAGGATGCGGATCTTCTCCTGCGATGTAATCTCTATCGGCCCCTGGTCGCTCTTTCTGAATATCTGCAGGTCATCTTCCGAGGGAGGGTATGTAAACTGCAGATCCTCGCCCACGTCCGCGGCCAGCCGGGCTGTAATGTCGTGCACGATGGGGTTGTCGCTGCCCGCGATGATCAGGTTCTCGATGATCTCCCGGGCGACCTTTTCGATGAGTTCCCTGCGCTTGGCCTCCCGGGAGATGGTGACCTCGTCCTCGACGCCCGACGCCCGGAGCGAACGCTTGAACCGCGCCAGCCGCCGGGCATTGACAAGCTGCCTGCCGTATTTCTGCAGCATGTTACGAACGTAGAAGGATTTGTAGGACACGCACCATACCCCCTCGCTTATCTCATCGGATGAAACCCTTTAGACTTAAGGGCGCGGGCATCTTTTTTCTGAAATATTTTTTGGTATTTCAATACACTGATTCTACACGCGAAAACGGAAATTGTAAATTTTCGTGAAAAGGGGGGTTGTCCGGAAGGCGGCGGGGCCGTAGAAAACGGTCCGGAGCCCGGCCCCGGCGGCGCGTTCGGGGCTGCGGCCGGGGCGAAATCGCCACACCGCCCGTGCCGGAGGGGGGGCGGAAAATCGTCGAAGCCGGACACGATGCCCGTCGCGGGCGCAGTCGGGCGCCGACGGCGGCGGGAAATACGGCAACAGGAGCATCGGAAACATGGACGAGCGGAATTTCGGGCCGTTTGCGACCCGCGGCGCACTGGTGCTGGCCTCGGGCTCGCCGCGGCGGCGGGAACTGTTGGCCTCGGCCGGGCTGGATTTCGAGGTGGTCCCCAGCCCGGGGGCCGAGCCGGACCCGGAGCCGGGCGAGCCGCCCGAGGCCTATGCGCTGCGCGCAGCGCGGTCCAAGGCCCTGGACGTGGCCGCGGCGCGCCCCGGGGCCGTGGTCCTGGGTGCGGACACGGTGGTGGTCGCGCCGGACGGGCGCATCCTGGGCAAGCCGGAGGACGAGGCCGGGGCGCGGGAGATGCTGCGCCTGCTGTGCGGCGGCGAGCGGCGCACGCACCGGGTGGTCACGGGCTGCTGCCTGTTCCTGCCGCAGGACGTGGAGGGTGCGCGGCGGCGCGAGGAATTCTGGGCCGAGACCGAAGTGACCATGGGCGCGCAGCCCGAACCGGTCATCGCGGCCTATGCGGCCACGGGCGAGCCCCTGGACAAGGCCGGGGCCTACGCCATCCAGGGCCGCGGGGCCTTCCTGGTCGAGCACGTGTGCGGCTCCTACACCAACGTCGTCGGCCTGCCCCTGGCTCGTGTTCTGGAAGTCTTGGTATCCTGGGGTGTTGTCATTCCAGGGCAAGACTGAAAATTCGTGCATTCGCGGTAGGTTTCAGGCAAGGTCCCCACCACATCTGGTGGTGACCCGAGACGACCTGATCCACAAAATCAATACGATGTCAGAATTTCTTCACGTTAAGACCATCGTTCTCTTCTTGGCAATGGGAAACTCCGTTGCCGCAATACTGGTAGCATTTGCAATGTATCGACGCGCATTGCGCTATGATACGTTATTCATAGTGAGTTTGGCTGCGCAAGGTATCGGATGGACTCTTATCTTGCTTCGCAATAGTATTCCATTCATTCTTTCCTTCAATCTCGGCAATAGCCTCTACGTTAGCGGAATCGCTGCTGAAGGTCTTTGTATGTTGTCTCTTGCCATCAATATTGCAAAGCGGACACAAATATTATTTGCTTTTATGGCTATTTTTGAAGTGTCATTAATATGGATACATGCATTGAGCGTTACATTTATAATATCCATATCGTCAATCATGCTTGCATTGTCTTTTGGAATTCCTTCCTTTTTCTTGATTTTTTATGCTTCAAGACCATCTTTGCTGCAAAAATTTTCAGGAATGGTACTCGCCCTATGCTCTATTTTCACAATTATACGCGGAGTATTTATATTCTTCTTGAGCGACTATAAACTTGTCGACCCAAATTTTTTGCAGATATCGACCTTGCTTATGCAGACTTTGGCCATGCTGGTCGCTATCACGGGCTACATCCTCACGCGGTGGGAATTCCTCTACCAGGATTTGACCCGACTGGCTTCCATCGACACGTTGACAGGAATCCTGAACAGGAGAACCTTCATCGAGCATGGCGCACAAGAGTTGATTCGTTCCAAGCGTTACGATCATTCCTTGGCATTCCTGATGATTGACGTGGATCATTTCAAGGCCGTCAACGATACCCGTGGTCACCATGGCGGGGATTGCGCCCTCAAGACGCTGGCTTTTCGAGGCAAGGACGTTCTGAGGAAAACGGATTTGTTCGGACGGTTGGGCGGAGAGGAATTCGCGGTCATCCTGCCCGAGGCGTCTCAAGAGCTGGCGATTGTGGCTGCGGAACGCCTGCGCAGTGAAATCGAAAACATGGAAGTCCAGATCAACCAGGATACATTTCAGATTACCGTCAGCATCGGCATGACGATGCTGACTGCCCAGGATGCAACAATCGAGAGGGTCATGCAGCGGGCCGACGCCGCTCTTTACAAGGCCAAGGAATCCGGACGCAATAGGGTCGTTTTTGAGTGACTGTCGGCGCGGCTCTATCTGTTGTCGGGGGCTTGCTTGCTCTTGAACGAATAAAGGCTGATGTCATTTGAGCATGGCATGAACTCCGAGGCTCCCGCGCGGGGCCTCACCCGGTTGCGCCGGATGGAGTGGAGCTCAGGGGACGGCGAGCAGTCATCGTTTTGCCGGATTGGCCAACGTTGTCGGCCTGCCCCTGGCGTAGATGCTGAAGACGCGGTGGAGCGGCGCGTCACTGTCCCCCGAGAAGGCTGACAAATCCCGGTCGGACGCGGTTCCCTGGACGACGCCCATGCATTCCCGATTGCCGCGCAAGGGGCGGCAATGGCCGAGGCTATTTGTTGACTTTGGAGAAGCACTGGATAAGGCCGACGTCTTTTCCCGCAAAGACGAATTTCGAGACGGTCACCCCGAATCTGTTCTCGCCCCGTTGCGTCTCGTAGTAGACTTCATCCAAGGTCCCCGCCGCCAAGTCCGCTAGAATCTGCTTGATCTTGACGATGCTTTGCTCCTTGTTGTGGCAGGATAGGATGTTCCGGCCGATATATTCAGGCTTCCTGTCCACGAATCGGGTGCAGTACGTATTGTAGTAGAGGATAGTCCCCTGGGCGTCCGTGACGGTTATGCCGGCGGGCACCTGATCCAGCACGGCGGCAAGCTCGGCGGTGGTCAGCGTGGTGTTGTTCACGTTTTTCTCCTTTGATTGCGGGTGGATTTTCTTCGGCCCGCTGCCCACCCAAATACGCAGCCCCCGGGCCACATGCAAGCAGGAACAATGCCCACGTGCACGATCCCGCACGCCGCCGGAGGTCGCCGCCGGAGGGAACGGCCCGCTCCCGGCGCGTCGCCATCGGATTGACATCATTCGCTCGGCATATCTAATGGCTGGGGGGCACGACGCCGATCAAGAGGATCGGGCCGTCGGCAGCGCAGTGCGCCGGAGTGCCCTTGCCGCGCGCGGACAGTGGGCGGCAACCTCCAACAGTGCAGGTGCGGCCAGGGATCGTGATGCTCGAGTTTCTGGATGTTCGGACGATGTTGCTGCTCGGCGCGCTGGCCAATCTGGTTCTCGCCGGGATCATGGTCTACTATTCGATGGCGCGAAGGGCCTACCCGGGGTTTCATCACTGGACCGGGGGCGTCGTGAGCGCCGGGATGGGCGGGGTCCTGGTCTCCCTGCGCGGCCTTTTGCCGGATTTCGTCACGATCATCGCGGCGAATTTTCTTCTCGTCCTGTGGCCGCTCCTGCTCACGAAGGGCCTGGTGATCTTCACCGGGGCCAAATGCAGGGCGCGCGTCGTCAATCTGCTGGTCCTCGCCGCCTTCACGCTGACGTTTCTGTGGGCCACCTATGTGGAGACCAATCTGTGCCTCAGGATCGTTTGTCTGTGCTCCGTCGTGGCGATTTTTTTCGTCCAGGCTCTCTACGTCGCGGTCAGGCATCTGCCCGCCGTATTGGGAGAGCCCGATCTGCTGCTCATAACCTCTCTTCTGTTTTCCATTTTCGGCCTGATGTTTCGCATCGCCGTCGTTCTGTCGCACGATGGCGTCGTGCTGTTCATCACGAACCATGAAGTCTTGCAGAACGTGGCGATCCTTGTCTCGATCCTGTCCGCCGTCGCGGTCACGTGCTCGTTCCTGATCCTGAACATGCATCGCATGGAGAAGGATTTGAGCGCGGCGAACATACGGATCGAGGCGCTGGCGAACATGGACGGGCTCACCAACATCTTCAACCGCAGATACTTCGACGCGATGCTGAACCTCGAATACAAGCGCATGCTGCGCAACAGGCAGCCGCTGTCGCTGATCATGGCCGATATCGACAGCTTCAAGGCCTACAACGACACGCACGGACACCAGGCCGGCGACGAATGCCTCAAGGCGGTCGCGGCGGTCTTCAGGAAGGCCGGCGGGCGCGGTGCGGATGTCGCGGCGCGCTACGGCGGGGAGGAGTTCGTCATGCTCCTGCCCAACACCGACGCGCACGGCGCGGCCGCCGTGGCCGGGTCCATCCGGAACGCCGTGGACGCTCTGGCGATCCCGCACCGCACCTCCACGGCCTCGGCCTTCGTCACGCTGAGCATCGGCGTGGCCACGGCCGCCGCGGGCGGGTTGGCGTCGCCGGACGAACTCGTGCTGCTTGCCGACCAGGCCATGTACCGCAGCAAGGCCAAGGGGAAGAATCGGATCGAGGTGGCCGGGCCGGTTGCCGGAGACGGAATTTCGTAACCTTTGCCAGTGGAGGTGCGTCACATGTGTGCAACGGACGCGGGACCGCAGTACGAGGTGGATGTGCTTGCAACGCAGGGGCAGGGGAAGCGGATCGAAGGCAGGGTCAGGACGCACATCCTGCATACCGACCAGCCGGAGTCGCTCGCGGGCACGGATACGGCGCCCAATCCGCCGGAAATGTACGCCTTTTCGTTGGGGGCTTGTCTGGTCTCCGCCTTGCGCCTGGTTGCGCAGGTCGAGGGGATGCCGATCGCCGATATCCGGGTCAGGGTGCGCGGCGCCCTGGGCATCGGCAGGCTGGCCCTGGAAGGAAAGAGCCGGATCGGATTTCCGCGGTTCGCCCTGGACGTGCGTTTCGATGCGCCGCTGAGCGCGGAGGAGCGGCAGGCCTTCGTGGACCGCGTGGTCGGGCTGTGCCCGGTGTGCGCCAACACGATGCAGCCCACCCCGCTCCAGGTCGTCGTGCATTGAGAGGCCACGCCCCGCAGTCGGGAGTTGTCGGGACCGGCCCGGCGGCGGGCGGAAACGGCGGCTATTCCGTGGGCAGGGGCAGCCCGTGCTGGCGCAGGAAGGACAATTTGTCCCAATAGCCGCGCTGGAACGCGATCCTGCCGTCCTGGACGCGGAAGAAGCCGCACCCACGCAGGCCGAGCGGATCGCGCCATTCCAGGATGGCCCATTCCCCGTCCTCGAACAGGTTCTCCACGATGCAGGTCATCCCGGCCCGGGCGAACTCCCGGGCGAACATCTCCCGGATGGCCCGGCGGCCCTGCACCGGCGCTTCGGCCACCTGGTGGTTGACGGCCTCTTCTGCGTAGAGGTCCGCCAGGGCGCCCGCATCGCCGTTGTTGAACGCCTCCACCCACCTGCCGACGAGTTCCCTGGGTCGCATGGAGCCTCCGTGTCGGTTGCGCCGCGCGGGCCGCAAGGCGGCCACGCCGCGGCAGGGAAAAGACGCGGCGCGGCAAGGAAGACCGCGCCGCGAGCCGCTTCAGGCCCGCATACCCGCCGTTCCGGCCGGAAGCAACGCTTTTGACGGAAGGCTCCCGGGTCCTGTATTCATTGCCTATCTCGAGGGTCCGGCGTCGGCAGGACCTCGGGGGATGCCGGGCCGGATCCCGGGGCCGGTACGAACACACAACGACGAGGTAGGCGATGTCCGCACTGCTCATCCGCGCCATGCGCCGGGACGAGGTGGACTGGGCCGTGGACAGGGCGGCCGCCGAGGGCTGGAACCCGGGGCTGCGCGACGCGGACGCCTTTTACGCGCAGGATCCGGGCGGCTTCCTGCTGGGCCTGGCGGACGGCGAGCCCGCGGGGTGCATCTCCGCCGTGCGCTACGCGGACGGGTTCGGGTTCATCGGCTTCTACATCGTGCGGCCGGAGCTGCGCGGCCGGGGCCACGGCCTGCGGCTCTGGCGCGCGGCCATGGACCGGCTGCAAGGCCGCGTCGTGGGCCTGGACGGCGTGTTCGAGCAGCAGGCGAACTACGCCCGGAGCGGGTTCGTGTTCCAGTACAGCAACGTGCGCTTCGAGCTGCCCGACGCGGCGCGCCGGGCGGAGCCCGCCGGGGACCCGGCCGCGGGTCCGATCAAGCTGCGCCCGCCGGCGGCCGCCGATCTTCCGGCCCTGGCCGCGTACGAGCGGGAGTTGTTTCCGGCCGCGCGCGAACCCTTTCTGCGCGCCTGGCTGACCATGGACGGCGCCGTGGCCCTGGGGGCCTTCGGCCGGGCCGGGCCGGCGGGCTGGGGGCTGCTCCGCCCGTGCCGCGAGGGGGCCAAGATCGGGCCGCTGTTCGCGGACGATCCGGCCCTGGCGGACGCGCTGTTCCGCGCGCTGTGCGCCCGGGCGGCTGGCGGCCCCGTGTACCTCGACGTGCCCGAGGTCAACGCGCCGGGCATGGCCCTGGCGCGGGCCCACGGCATGCGCCGGGTCTTCGGCACCGCGCGCATGTACGCCGGGCCGCCCCCGGCCCTGCGCCTGGAAAGGATTTTCGGCGTGACGAGCTTCGAGCTGGGCTAGCCCGGGCGCGGCCGCCGTCGATGCGGCGGGCCGTTTTGCCCGGTCCGGCTTGACCCGCCCGGATCGCTTCGCTAGGCTTCCGGTTTGCCGCGCAGTGTTCCGCAGCCCCGCAACCCAGGCGGGTCCATGGCGGAACGGTCCTGCTGCATCCCCGGCGTCCGATCGCCCGATCATCCGGAAAAACCGCGTTTCGCCGCGCACCGCGCGCGGCGCGTTCGCAGGGACCCCCTTTTTCATCGCTGCAACAAGGAGTCAGACAATGGCCAGCGCAAACCAAGCCGGCGCACGGCTTCCCGAAACGTTCAACGGGGCCGAATCCCTCGTGGCCACCCTGGTCGCAAGCGGCATCGAGGTGTGTTTCGCCAATCCCGGCACCTCGGAAATGCACTTCGTCAGCGCCCTGGACCGCATCCCGGGCATGCGCCCGGTGCTCTGCCTGTTCGAGGGCGTGGTCACCGGCGCGGCCGACGGCTACGCGCGCATGGCGGGCAAGCCCGCCTGTACCCTGCTGCACCTCGGCCCGGGCTTCGCCAACGGCATGGCCAACCTCCACAACGCCCGCAAGGCGCAGTCGCCCGTGGTCAACGTCATCGGCGACCACGCCACCTACCACGAGCGTTACAACGCGCCGTTGACCTCCAACGTCACGGGCTTTGCCGAGTCCATCTCCCACTGGGTCCGCCGCCCGCGCAGCCCGCGCACCGTGGCGGCCGACGCCGCGCGCGCCGTGCGCGCCGCGTGCGAGGCCCCGGGGCGCATCGCCAGCCTGATCCTGCCCGCGGACACGGCCTGGCTCGCGGCCGAGCGGCCCGCGCCCCGGCTCGAACCCTGCGTCCCGGCCCCGGTCTCCGACGCGGCCGTGGAGGCGGCGGCGCGCGCCCTGGCGGACGGCGGGCGCACCGCGATCCTGCTGCGCGGGGCCGCGCTGCACGGACCGGGGCTCGAGGCCGCCGGGCGCATCGCCGCAAAGACCGGGGCCGTGCTGTTCTGCGACACCTTCACCCCGCGCCGGCGCGCCGGGGCCGGGGCCCCGGTGGTGGAAAAGCTGGCCTACCGCGGCCAGGCCGTGCTGCAACGGCTGGCCGAGTTCGATCGGCTTCTGCTCGTGGGCGGCGAGCCGCCGGTCTCCTTCTTCGCCTATCCGGACCAGGAGGGCTGGCTCACGCCGCCGGACTGCGCGATCCTGACGCTCGCGCATGCGCACGAGGACGGCAACGCGGCGCTGGCCATGCTTGCCGAGGCCGTGGGCGCGACCGCGAGCGGGGCCGGGCCCGGGGCCGTGGCTAGGATTGTGGCGCCGTTCGATCCGCCCGCGCTGCCTGCACCGTCCGCAAACGGCCCGCTGACCGCCGAGGCCGTCATGCGCGTGGTGGCCGCCCTGCTGCCGGAAGAGGCCATCGTGGCCGACGAGGGCATCACCTCGACCCTGCCGCACGCCGGGCTGCTGGGCACGGCGGCCCCCCACGACTACCTGGCGCTCACGGGCGGCTCCATCGGCGGCATCCTGCCGCTGAGCACGGGCGCGGCCATCGGCGCGCCGGGCCGCAAGGTCGTCGCCCTGGAGGGCGACGGCAGCGCCATGTACACCCTGCAGGCCCTCTGGACCCAGGCCCGCGAAAAGCTCGCCGTGGTCACGGTGATCTACGCCAACCGCTCCTACGCCGTGCTCAACCAGGAGCTGCGCCTGGTCCAGGCGGCGTCCAAGGGCGAGCTGGCCCTGTCCCTGCTGGACCTGCACAATCCGTCGCTGGATTGGGTGCATCTGGCCGAGGGCATGGGCGTTCCGGCCGTGCGCGCGGAGACCGCACCGGCCTTTGCCGACGCCTTTGCCGAGGCCCTGCGCGGCTCCGGGCCGCGGCTCATCGAGGCCGTGATCTAAGGGGAAGGCGTTCGCGCGCCATCTCCCGGCCCTTGGGCCGGGAGATGGCGGCGGGGACGTGCTCTTCTTCTGCTATTTCAAGGAAAAGCGCGCGAGATAGGTGAATTCGCCCAGGTCCAGGGCCACGTCCTCGGCAAAGCCCAGGGGCGCGAGCAGGGCCAGGGCGTCGGCCGCGCTGACGCGCAGCTCCTTGCGGGGGCCCGGGCCCGCGTCGCGCTTCTTGAACTCGATGAGCACCAGCGCGCCGCGCGGCGCGAGCACCCGGCGCACCTCGGCCAGGGTTCCGGCGCGCTTTTCCGGCGGCAGGTCGTGCAGGATCGTGGCCATCAGGCAGACGTCCACCGCGCCGTCCTCCAGGGGCAGGGGGAGCGTGGCGTCGGCCCGCATGGCGCGGAGGTTGGCCAGGCCCAGGCGCGCGGCCTCCCGCTCCACGGCGGCGACGCCCTCGGCCCAGAGGTCCAGGGCGTAGACCGTGCGGCCGGGCCCGACGCGCTCGGCCAGGGGCAGGGCGTAGCGGCCCGCGCCGCAGGCCAGGTCCAGGTAGGTCGCGGCGTCGGCCGAGACGATGTGCGCGAAGGCCAGCTCGCGGTCGATGAGGTCGATGCTGCTCTTGCCTGCGGCCACGGGATGGTTGCTCATGCCTTCCTCCGGATGATGTGTGCCCGGTGCGGGCGGGTGTCGCACGCAGCATAGGCCGCGCGTCTCCCGGCGTCAAAAGCAGGGCGCAGGCCCCGCCGCCGGGTGCGCGGATATCGACGGATGCATGCCGGAACGCGGCGCGGACGCCGCAAGGGAGACGTCATGGAACTGGAGTACCGGTCGGAGTGCGCGGGTGTGGACTGGGCGCGGGTGGCGGAGATCCTGCGCCGCGTGGGCATGGCCCATCATGCGCCCGAGGTGCACCGCGCGGCCTTCGAGGCCAGCTACGCCACGGTGTTCGTCTACGACGGCGACGTGCTGGCGGGCTTCGGCCGGGCCATTTCCGACGGAGCCTACCAGGCCGCGATCTACGACTGCGCCGTGCTTCCGGAATGCCAGGGGCGCGGGGCGGGGCGGCGCATCGTGGAGGCCCTGCTGGCGCGCGTGGGCCACTGCAACGTGATCCTCTACGCCGCACCGGGCAAGGAGGGGTTCTACGAGCGGCTCGGCTTCCGGCGCATGAGGACCGGCATGGCCCGGTTCGTCAACGCCGACGCCCTGCGCGAGCGCGGCTTCACGGACTGAGCCCTGCGCGAAGCCGGGCGCGGCGAATTGCACCGCAAGATGCGGAGTGCCGCACGTGCGGATTGCGGCTACACGTCCTTCGAAACAGGAGGGCGTTCATGGACGCGAATTCCGCCGTCAGGGCCATGGGGCCGCTGGAATGGGCCATGCTCCTCGGGTTGTCCGCGATCTGGGGCGGCTCGTTCTTTTTCGTGGGCGTGGCCGTGCGCGAGCTGCCGCCCCTGACCATCGTCTGGCTGCGCGTGGGGCTCGCCGCGCTGGCGCTCAACGCCATTGTCGCGGTGCGCGGAAGGCGCACGGCGGGCAAGGGGCGGGCGGCGCGTTCGTCCGGCGCGTCCCGCCCGGCGCACTTGTGGGCGGCCTTCGCCGTCATGGGCGCGCTGAACAACGCCGTGCCCTTCAGCCTCATCGTCTGGGGCCAGACGCACATCGCCGGCGGCCTGGCCGCCATCCTCAACGCCACGGCTCCGCTCTTTTCCGTGCTCGTGGCCCATTGCGCCACGCGTGACGAGCGCATCACGCCCGGCCGTGCGCTCGGCGTGCTCACGGGGTTCGCGGGCGTGGTCTGGCTGATCGGGCCCGGGGCTCTGGCTAGCGCGTCCGGCGGGCAGGGCGGGGCAGTCGTGCAGGGCGGGGGTGTGGTCCTGGCGGCGCAGTGCGCGGTGCTCGGCGCGGCCCTGTCCTACGCCCTGGGCGGCGCGTTCGGGCGGCGCTTCGCCGCGCTGGGCGTGCCCCCGCTCGCGGCGGCCACGGGCCAGGTCACGGCCTCGGCCGTGCTCCTGGCCCCGGCGGCGCTGCTGGCGGAGCGGCCCTGGCTGCTGCCCGCGCCGGGCTGGGCCACGTGGGGAGCGGTGCTCGGCCTGGCCCTGGCCTGCACGGCACTGGCCTATATCCTCTATTTCCGCATCCTGGCCACGGCCGGGGCCACCAACGTGCTCCTGGTGACCTTCCTGGTCCCGGTCAGCGCCAACGTCCTGGGCGTGTTGTTCCTCGACGAGCGCTTCGGACTCGGGCATCTTGCGGGTCTGGCCCTGCTCGGCCTGGGGCTGGCCGCGGTGGACGGCCGTCCGCTGGCCCGGGGGCGCGGCCTGGTCGGCGGCGCGCTGCGGCGCAAGGCCGCGAGCGCGGCAGGGAGGCGCGAATCATGAACGGCAAGAGCAATGCCTACGCCACCACCGAGGAACGGCTGCGCGCCGTGATCGAACGCGACCGCGATGCGGACGGCGCGTTCGTCTACGGCGTACGCACCACCCGCATCTTCTGCCGCCCCTGGTGCCCATCGCGGCGGCCCCGGCCGGAGAACGTGGAGTTCTTCGCCACCCCGGCCGAGGCCCTGGCCGCGGGCTATCGCCCGTGCAGGCGCTGCCGCCCCGAGGGCGACGGGCCGCCGGATGCGCGCCTTGCGGCCGTGGTGCGCGCCTGCCGGACCATCGAGGCGGCGGACGCGCCGCCGCCGCTGGCGACCCTGGCCGCCGAGGCCGGGCTTTCGCCCTGGCACTTCCAGCGGGTGTTCCGCGAAATCGTGGGCGTGACCCCGCGCCAATATGCCGCCACGCACCAGGCCCGGCGCTTTCGCGCCAGCCTGGACCAGGGCGATTCGGTCACCGACGCGGTGTACGCGGCGGGTTACGGCTCCAGCAGCCGGGCCTACGAGAACGCGGGGCGGCGGCTGGCCATGGCCCCCACCGAGTACCGCGCCGGAGCGGCCGGGCTGGCCATCCGCTACAGGGTGGCGCGCTGTTTTTTGGGCTGGGTGCTGGTGGCGGCGTCGGCGCGGGGCGTGTGCGCCATCGAGCTCGGCGACGGGCCCGAGGAACTGGAGCGGCTGGCGCGCGAGCGGTTTCCCGGCGCGCGGCTGGAGGCCGGGGACGCGGAGTTCGCCGCCCTGGTGGAGCGCGTGGTGGCCGGCATCGAGCGGCCCCGTTGCGGGCCCGGTCCGGAGCTGCCCCTGGACATCCAGGGCACGGCCTTTCAGGAGCGCGTCTGGGCCGCGCTGCGCGAGCTCGCTCCGGGCGAGACCGCGACCTATGCCCAGATCGCGGCGCGCATCGGCAGCCCCGGGGCGGCGCGCGCCGTGGGCCGGGCCTGCGCGGCCAACCGGCTGGCCGTGGCCGTGCCCTGCCACCGCGTGCTGCGCGGCGACGGGAGCCTGGGCGGCTACCGCTGGGGCGAGGAACGCAAGCGCAAGCTGCTCGAACGGGAGGGCGAGGATGTGGATTGCTGACGTGGTGGGCGTGGCCGGGTCGCTGACGATCCTCGGCGCGTACCTGCTGTTGCAGACCGAGCGCGTGGACAGCCGTTCGCCGGGCTATTCCGTGGCCAACTTCCTGGGCGCGGCGGCCATCCTCTTTTCCCTGGCCCACGATTTCAACCTCGCGGCCGCGCTCATCGAGGGGTTCTGGGCCTGCATCAGCCTGCTGGGGCTGTGGCGCGCCCTGCGCCGCCGCCGGGCCGGGCGCGGCTGAGTCCCGGCCGGGCCAGCCTCCGTCTAGCGGTGCAGGGGCACGCCCTTGAGCACCTTGTCCATGGGCTTTTTGCGGCCGTAGAGGCCCAGGCCCACGATGTCCAGGCCGTCGCTGGCCACGGCGCGCACGGCCGCGCGGTTGGCCGCGTCGTGCCCGGTGGCGAAGAGTTCCTCGGTGTACACGGTGAAGCGGATGTCGCTCTGCCGCACGGCCGCGTGGATGGCGCGCAGCCGCTCGCGGTCCGCGGCGAAGATCAGGATCGGCTGGCGGACCATGGGCAGCGAGACCACGCCCGAGCCGTCCACATAGGGCTCGCCGAGCACGTCCTGCGTTCCCGCGATGCCGCTGACCGTAAAGGCCGTGACGTTCAGCTTTTGCCACGTGGGCAGGTCCTCGCGGACCACGACCGCCAGCTTGGTGTCGAATTTCATGTCCTTCTCCCTGTGCTCGTTGCGGGGGGGCACCCGGGCGCGGCGGTTCAATCGGATGCGCCGCCGGTCAGCAGCAATTCCATCTGGATGTTGCACCTCTTGAACGGCGAGGGCTGGCTGGCCATGGGCGTGAACCCGAGCGAGGAGTACAGGGAAACGGCCGGCGTGAGCCGCGTGTTGCTTTCCAGGAACACGCGCCGGGCCCCCAGGCTGCGGGCCCGGTCCAGGACGGCGGTGGCCAGCCGCCGCCCGATGCCCTTGCCCTGCTCGCGCGGGCTCACGGACATCTTGGCCAGCTCGAAGGTCGTCGCGTCGATGCGCAGCAGGGCCGCCGTGCCCACGATCTCCCCGGCGCGGCGCGCCAGCAGGATGCACCCCCCCGGCCCGATCACCCGTTCTTCCGGGTTATCCAGGACCTCGTTGTCCGCCTCCTCCAGCTCGAAATAGCGTTCGACCCATGCGCGGTTCAATCGCCGGAAATCCTCGTGGAAGCGCGGCTCGTAATCGATGATTTCGACCGCCGCCGCCGCCCGTTCCTTGCGGACCGTGCGCACCCGGGCGTACAGGCCCTCCTTGTCCAGGAGCGCTTCCAGCTCCTCGATGGCGCGCCAGAGGTCGTGGCGCATTCGGCCCAGCAGCCGCTCCACTGCCACGGCCACGTCGCGCATCTGGGCCTGCATGCCCGGAACCTGCGCGCGGCCCTTTTTCGCGAGCCGGACCACGTTGACCCGGCCGTCCGTGCGGCCGGGCGCGGTCTCCACCAGCCCGGCGCGGCGCATTTCCTTGACCGCCTGGCTGACCACGGGGTGCGAGCAGCCGATGTCCCGGGCCATGGCGGTGATGGTGCTTTCCTCCTGCAAACAGAGCAGGTGGAAGACCGGAAACCAGCGGGGCTGGAGCGTGACGCCGTAAAGTCCGTAGATGTGCGCCGCGTCCGCCGCGAACGTGTCCCCCAGCCGCCGCAGCCGGCTGCCCAGGGCGACCGGCCCGAGTTCCTGCAACAAGTCCATGGCATTCCTTCCTGATGGATATTAGTAGTTGCCTACGTAAGTGCAAACGTTATTCCCTTGCCGCGCCGATGGCAAGGGGGAGTGCCGGATTCCTTTCGCGGCTGTGGGGGGAGATGCCGCGCCGTCAGGGGGCTGCGGAGGTGACGCGAGAGGGTGCTTGTGGCGGTGCGTAGCGACGCGGAAGGGGAGGCGCAGGCTGGACGCGGAGGACACCGCCCGCTGCCGCTCGCGGTGCTGTCGGCTTGCGCCGCCGCGCGGCCGAGGCGCGATCCTGTTTCGGCGGAATCAGGGCTGGCCGTCGTCGGGCCGTGGGGTCCGCGCCACCAGCTCCATTTCCCAGCGTTCCTCCACGTGGGGCCGGCCGCCCATGGTGCCGTTTCGGGCTTCGGCCAGGTGGAAGCCGCTGCTCGCGTACAGGCCGCGCGCCGCGTCCAGGGCGCGCAGGGTCCAGAGCAGGATGCTCGCGTAGCCCTGCGCGCGGCAGAAGTCCACGGCGCATTCCACCAGCCGCCGCCCCAGCCCCAGCCCGCGCGCCTCGGGCAGCACCAGCAGCCAGCGCAGTTGCGCGGCGTTGGCCTCCGCCTCCACCACGCCCACGCAGCCCAGGAATGCGCCGTCGCGCTCCGCGATCCACAGCCCCTCGCGCTCGTTGCTCCCCTGGGCGAGCGCCGCGAGCCCCAGGAGCACGTAGCGTTCGAATTCGCCGGTAAAGCCGTACTCGGCGCCGTAGACGTCCGCGTGGTGCGTGATGACCCGGCCCATGTCGCCGGAGCGCGCCGGGCGCAGGGCCACTGCGCCCGGCGTGGGGGTTGCGGCGCTCTCCTGCGGGGTCTGCGGGGTCCACGGGGCCTGTCGGGCCATGGTCCGGTCCTGCGCAGCGTCTCTCCCGGCCGTTGCGCCGGCAGGAGCGCACGCCTGTGGGCCGGACTGGCCGGGAGCGTCCGGGTTTTCGGAAGCCGCGCCGTGGGCGCGCATTTCGGACTGGGCCGCGGCCCGAGTCTCGCCGCGCGCGAGCAGGGCGCGGGTCGTGGACAGGGCCCCGGCCAGCCGCGCGCGCTCGTGCGCGCTCAGCCCGGCGAATAGCCGCGCGGCCTGGGCGTCGGCCGCGCGGTTCAGGTCGCGCAGCGTCTCCAGCCCCTTGTCCGTCGCCTCCAGAGGCGCGCCGCGCCGTCCCGCAGCCGGGTCCAGCAGGCGGATCAGCCCCTGGTCGCGCAGGCGCGCGAGGAT
Organism: Desulfovibrionaceae bacterium; assembly: GCA_015709205.1. GTDB lineage: Bacteria > Desulfobacterota > Desulfovibrionia > Desulfovibrionales > Desulfovibrionaceae > JACCQO01. The sequence goes on along the minus strand of JACCQO010000021.1, from coordinate 14,118 downwards.
GCGGCTGACCTGCGCGCGGTCCATACCCAGGTCGCGGCCCAGGGCCGCGGCGTGCGTCCCTGGGCGCGCGGCGATCTCGTACAGGGTGCGGGCCTGGGCCAGGCTCAGGGGCGTGGCCAGCAGGCGGGGGCTGAAGAGCCCCAGCAGTCGGGTGTGGAAGCGGTTGAACCGCCGAAAGGCGGCGACGCAACGGTGCATGGCGTCCTCCCATCTTGTTCTTCTGGCATGGCCCGGGCATGGCCCGGGCGCTCCTGCCTCGTCCGCCCCGGCCGCGAACGGCGTCGGGTCAAGGCATTTGTGTTGATACTATCAACACAAATGCCGCAATGCAAGTGCGTACCGGCCCGGCGTGCAGCGGGCGCGTCGGCGGGAGCCCCGTCGGCGCCATGCCCGTTCCGCCGGAGCCGGGCGGTGCGCCGCAGCCGGGCTCCGGCGGATCGGCGCGTGCGCCGCCCCTTGTCCGTGCCGTTGGGACGCCCCGGCGCGTCGTCCGCAACGGGCGGCCGTGAACCAATTATCATTTCCCAAAAAAAGTGGTTGAGGGTAAGGAGGCAAGAATGACCGCCGTTTTCCGGGCCGTTGGGCGTGGAAAGGCGGCCGGACGCCCGGAAGGCGAGGGGACGGGGGGACCATGGGCCGCTACGAGGACATGAGCCGCGCGGAGTTGCTGGCGGCGTTGCGCGAGGCCGAGGCGCGTCTGGCCGCAGGAGGGCCTGGCGGAACGGGCGGCGGCCGTTGCGCCGGGTGCACGCCTGGGAGCCGGGAGCGGGCCGTGCAGACGCGCACGCCGTGCCTGGAGCAGTTCATGGAGAGCCTGCCCTGGCCCGTCCTCGTGCAGCGGGCCGGCCACGTCGTCGGCTTTGCCAACAGCGCCTTCAGGCGCGCCTTCTGCGCCGACCCCGTGGGCCGCACGTGCCACGAGATATTCAACGGCCGCTCCACCCCCTGCGTGCCCTGCATCGTCGAGCGGGTGTTGCGCTCGGGCGGCCCGGTGGCGCGCGAATGGACCGACGGCAGGGGCCGCGAATGGCTGCTCTACGATGCGCCTCTGATCGACAGCGATGGCGCGACGGCGGTCTTCGAGGTGGCCCTGGACGTCTCGGCCCAGAAGCTCGCCGAGCGCGAGTACCGCACCCTGTTCCGGGCCATGCTCGACGGGTTCGCCGTGCACGAGATCGTCACGGACGAACGCGGCGAACCCACGGACTACCGGTTCCTGAGCGTGAACCCCGCCTTCGGGCGGCTCACCGGGCTGTCGGCGCGGGACATCGTCGGCCGCACCGTGCGCGAGGTGCTCCCGGGCGTGGAGGAATCCTGGATCCGGGCCTACGGACGCGTGGTCGCGACAGGCGACCCCACACATTTCGTGGGCTTCTCCAGCGCGCTGGGCCGCTATTTCGAGGTCGCGGCCTTCCGGCTCGAACCCGGGCGTTTCGCCACGGTCTTCGTGGATGTGACCGAGCAGCGCGCCTCCTACAGGGCCCTGCGCCGGAGCGAGGCCATGCTCGCCGAGGTCGGGCGCATCGCCCGCATCGGCGGCTGGGAGCACGACCTCGTCACCCGCACCGCCGCCTGGACTTCCCAGACCTACGCCATCGTCGGCATCCCCGAGGGCACGCCGCCGCCCGGGCCGGACGAGCACCTCGCCTTCTATCCGCCGGACGAACGCGAGCGCGTGGCCGCTGCCATGAACCGCGCCGTGGAGCAGGGCGAGCCCTTCGACCTCGAGGCGCGCTGCACCCGGGCGGACGGCACCCCGTTCTGGGCGCGCGCCGTGGGCCAGCCCGTGCTGCGCGACGGCCGCTGCGTGCGCGTGGTGGGCACCTTTCAGGACATCACCGCGCGCCGGGAGGCCGAGGAGGCCCTGCGCACCTCGGAGTTCCGCTTCCGCAGCTTCCTGGAAAACGTCGATCTCGTGGCCCTGTCCCTGGACCGCGAGGGGCGCATCGTCTTTGCCAACGCCTACTTCCTGGACCTCGTGGAGTATCGGGCGGAGGAGGTCATGGGCCGGGACTGGTTCGACCTCTTCATCCAGCCTGCCGAGCGTGAAACCATCCGCACCGTGTTCCGCCAGACCCTGGATCGGGGCGATCCGGGTGCCTTCGGCTACTACGAGAACGCCATCCTGCGCCGTGACGGAACCCGGTTGATCATCGGCTGGACCAACGCCATGGACCGCGACCGCACAGGGTTGCCCCAGGGCGTGACCTCCCTGGGCGTGAACATCACCGAGAAGAAGCGGCTCCAGGAAGACCTGGTGCGCATCTTCACCATGTCCCTGGACCTGATCTGCATCGCGGACATCGAGTCCGCGACCTTCATCAAGGTCAACCCGGCCTTCACGCGCCTGTTGGGCCACGGCGAGGAGGAACTGCTCGGCCGTCCCTTCCTGGACTTCGTGCATTCCGACGACCTGGATGCCACGCTCGACGTGCTCCGCAACAAGCTGGCGCGGGGCGAGGGGGTCGTGCGCTTCGAGAACCGCTACCGCTGCAGCGACGGGACCTACCGCTGGCTGAACTGGGTCGCGCAGCCCTGGCCCGAGTTCGGCGTAGCCTACGCCGTGGCCCGCGACGTGACCGGCCGCAAGGAGGAGGAGGCCGCCCAGGTACGCGCCCGCGAGCACGCCGAATCCGCCAGCCGGGCCAAGACCGAATTCCTGGCCAACATGAGCCACGAGGTGCGCACCCCGCTCAACGGCATTCTGGGCATGCTCCAACTGCTGGAGACCACGGACACGAGCCCGGAACAGGACGAATACATCCGCACGGCGCTGTGCTCGGGCCACAACCTCACCCGGTTGCTCAGCGACATCCTGGACCTCTCCAGGGTCGAAGCGGGACGCATGCTCCTGGCCCGGGAGCGGCTGAACGTGGCCGACATCCTGGCCATGCTCCGCGAGACCTACGCGCCCGTGGCCGAGGCCAAGGGCGTGCGCTTTCGTGTGTCCCTGGACCCGCGCATCCCCTGCGAACTCACTGGGGACCCCATCCGCCTGCGCCAGGTGCTCTTCAACCTTGCGGGCAACGCGGTCAAGTTCACGGGAAAAGGGGAGATCCGCGTGCGCGCGGACCTGCAGTGGCAGCCCGGCCCTGGCGAGGGCTCCGGCCCTGGCGAGGGCTCCGGCCCCGGCGAGGGCTCCGGCACCGGGGGCTTCGGCCCGGCCTGCGCGGCCTGCCGCGTGCTCTTCACGGTCGCGGACACGGGCGCGGGCATCCCCGAGGATAAGCTCGCCTACGTGTTCGAGCCCTTCACCCAGGCGGACACCTCCTACACCCGGCGGTTCCAGGGCGCGGGGCTGGGGCTGCAGATCGTCAAGCGCATCGTGGCCCTCATGCACGGGACCATCGCCGTGGACTCCAGGGCTGAGGACTCCAGGACTGAGGACTCCGGAGCAGGGGGCTCCGCCGAGGGGCGGGGCACCACCTTCTACGTGAGCATCCCCCTGGGCCCGGCCGATGCGTGCGCCGTGGCCCGGCCCGGCCCGATGTGGGGCATCTCCGCGGCCCCCCTTCCGCCCTTCGCGATCCCGGACGCGGGATCGGCCCCGGAACCGGATGCCGGTCCGGACGCGGGGCCCGCGAGCGGCGCCGATGCGGCCCCGGACGAGGCCCTGTCCGTTGCGACCGGCCTGGGTGCGCTCCGCGTGCTGCTGGTGGAGGACGAGGCCGTCAACCGCATGAGCATCCGCAAGCTCCTGGAGAAACGGGGCGTGCAGGTGACCACGGCCGCCAACGGCCGCATCGCCCTGGACCTGCTCGCGGACGCCTCCTTCGACTGCGTGCTCATGGATGTCCAGATGCCCGTGCTCGACGGCCTGGCGGCCACCCGCTCCATCCGCACCGCGCCGGAACTGGCGCACTGCTCCCGCGTGCCCGTGGTCGCGCTCACGGCCCACGCCATGAAGGACGACATGGACCGCTTCCTCGGCTCGGGCATGGACGCCTACCTGTCCAAGCCCGTGTCCATGCGCGAGCTGCTGCGCACCCTGGGCGAGGTCTGCGCCGGTCGTTCCGGCAGGACCGGCCGGTCCTGAGGCCGCAGGCCCGCCCGCTCCCCGTCCTTGAACCGTTTCGTGGGCGTCGGGCTCCCCGCCGTGATCGCGCATCCGTTCCGATTGTCCGTTCGGGATATCGGGCCGGGAATTCGGACCGCGCATCGCGGCGACTTCCGTTCAACAACATGTTTATACGGTACTTTTTTTGTCGTCGTGTTGCGACATTGCGCTCCTCGCGTCCGTCGGGGACGCGCGAATCCGCATGGCGTCCGGGTTTCGGCGCAACATGAATTATTGGCGCAGGTTGGATGACAGAGGGGGAGATAAGGGGTATACATTGAACTCACCGTATTCTGTCGCACGTTCGGCGTGCGGGGGAAACGGGGCCGTCGGCTCACCGGGGGGCGAGGCGAGGGGCGGGGAACCATCGCGCGGGTGGTGGTCCGTGCGTGCCGGACGTTGTCCTGCACGCCCGGAGCGCCGCCCGGAACGGACGGGGCGCGCCCCGTCCCGGGGAGAGCCATGCAGGGACCTCGGGCCGCGTTGAACGTAAGGGGGGGGCGGATCGTCGGGCCATGGCTGTGCGCGCTGATGGCGGCGTGCGCGCTGTGGACCCTGGGGCCGTGGGCGGCGCGCGCCGCCGATGCCGTCCCGCACGCCAGGCGGGTGCTCTACCTCAGCTCCTACCACGCCGGGCTCAAGTATTCCGACGACATCTTTCGGGGCATCCGCGACGGCCTGGGCCGGACCGGCCCCATCGACCTGCTCGTGGAATACATGGATTCCAAGCGATTCTCCTCGCCCGAACATTTCAGGCGCCTCTATCAGGGCTACCGCAGCAAGTTCGCCGGAATCCGCTTCGACCTCGTCCTGGCCTCGGACGACAACGCCCTGGACTTTCTCAGGCAGCACCGCGACGACCTGTTCCCGGGCGCGCCCGTGGTCTTTTGCGGGGCCAACGACCTGACCGAGCGGGACATCGCGGGGTACCCGGGGTTTTGGGGCATTTCCGAGGACCTCGGCCTGCGCCAGGGGCTGGAAGTGGGGTTGCGCCTGCATCCGGACGCGCGCAGGCTCTTCGTGGTCCTGGACCGCACGAACACGGGGCGCAAGGTGCGCCAGGCCCTGGAAGGCCCGTTGTCCGCCCTGGCCGGGCGGGTCGAGGCGACCGTGCTCGACGACTTGACCGTGGACGAACTCGTGTTGCGCGCGAGCTCCGCGCCCCCGCACAGCGTGTTTTTCTTCTGTGTCTTCTACCGCGACGCGAGCGGGGCCTATCTCGACAGCGAAGACGTCTGCGCGCGACTGTGCGCTGCCACCTCCGCGCCCGTCTACGGACTCCTGGACACCTCGCTGGGCCGGGGCATCGTGGGCGGCCTGCTCGCCAGCCCCTACCGCCAGGGCATGGCCGCCGGCCGTCTGGCGGCCCGCGTGCTGGCGGGCGAGGACACGGCGACCCTGCCCCGCGTGAGCACGGTGCCCAGCCGCTACATGTTCGACCACGCGGCCCTGGTGCGCGCGGGCGTGGGCGAGGATTTGCTGCCCTCGGGCAGCCTCGTGGTCAACCGGCCCGCGTCCTTTTACGAGCAGTACCGCCATGCCGTGTGGTGGTCCGCGGGGTTGCTGGTCTGCCTGCTGGGGGCCCTGCTCGCCATGGGGGCGAACATCCTCCAGCGCCGCCGCGTGCAGCAGGGGCTGAGCCTGGCCCTTGGGGAGATGCGCTCCATCTTCGACAACAGCCAGGTGGGCATCCTGCTGCTGCGCGGCGACCGCCGCATCCACCGCGCCAATCAGCGCGCGGCCGAGCTCTTCGGCTACGCCGACGGGGACGAGATGTTGGGACACAACATGCTGGAACTGCACCTGAGCCGGGAGCGCTACCGCGAGTTCGGGGACACGCACTACAGCGAGTTGGCGCGCGGCGAGCGCATCCAGGTGGAGTACCAGCTGCGGCGCAGGGACGGCGAATCCCTGTGGATGCTGCTCTCGGGGGCCGCCGTGGACCAGGCCGAGCGACCGGACATGTCCAAGGGCGTGCTCTGGATGGTCACGGACATCACAGAGCGCAAGCGCACCGAGGATGAACTGGCCGCCTTGAACCTGCACCTGGAGGAGATCGTGCACGAGCGCACGAGCCTGCTGGAGGAACAGGCCGTGCAGCTCAAGACCGCGAACATGCGCCTGACCGAGCTGGACCGCATGAAGTCCGCGTTCCTGTCCACCGTGTCCCACGACCTGCGCACGCCCCTGACCTCCATCCGCGGCTTCGCGCAGCTCATCCGCCGGGATTTCGAGCACTTTTTCCTGCCCTTCGCCACGGACCAGACGTTGGTCAAAAAGGGCGGGCGCATTGTGGAGAACCTGGAGATCATCACCGAGGAAGGCCGTCGGCTGACCCGGCTGATCAACGACTTCCTGGACCTCTCCAAGATCGAGACCGGCCGCATGGACTGGCGCGATCGGCGGTTGTACCTGCCCGACCTGGTGGATCTGGCCGTGTCCTCGGTGCGCGGCGAGTTCAACGACCGGCCCGAGGTGGAGCTCGTGGTCGAGTGCGAGGAGAACCTGCCCGCGGTGCACGCCGACGGCGACCGCATCCTTCAGGTCATGGTCAACCTGCTCAACAACGCGGCCAAGTTCACGGAACGCGGCTGCGTGCGCGTGCGCGTCGCGGCCCCGGCGTCGAACGTGGTGCGCGTGGAGGTGGCGGACACGGGCGTGGGCGTGGCCGCGGCCGACGCCGCGCGGATCTTCGACAAGTTCCGCCAGGTGGACCAGGGCGACACCCTGCCGCACACGCTCAAGGGCAGCGGGCTGGGACTGGCCATCTGCCGCGAGATCGTGGCCCACTACCGCGGCGCCATCTGGGTGGAGAGCGAGATGGGCAGCGGGAGCCGCTTCTTCTTCACGCTCCCGGTGGCCGACGCGGCCCCGGCCGCGTAGCTCCGGAAGCGTAGTCCCGGCCACCGTGGGCTGCCCGTTCCCGGCCGGGCCCGCGCGCGGGGTTGCGCTTTGCGCGGGGTTGGGCCACAACGGGCCCATGTCCGTCGTCCTCCGCTCCCGCCCGCACCGCGAGCCGTCGGCCGCGCGTCCCGACCGGCCCGATCCGGCCGATCCCGTCGCGCTGGGCCGCGTCGGCGGAACGCCCCCCGCCGACGGCCGAGGGCGCGCGCAATGGCCGGATCGCCTGGCCCTGGCCGTGGCGCGCGTGTGGCCCGCCGGGCTGTCGCCGGTCATGCCCGGCACCTGCGGGTCCATCGTGGCCGCGCTGCTGGCGCCGTTCGTGTTTCTGCCGCTGCCGTTTTTCGGGCGGGTCGCGCTGCTGGCGCTGCTCTTCTGGCTGGGCGGGGTCGCTGCCACGCGCGCCGAGCGCGTGCTGGGCAGGAAGGACCCCGGCGAGGTGGTCGTGGACGAGGTGCTCGGGCAGTGGCTGGCCTATCTGCCCCTGGCCGCGTCCGCGTCTGCGGCTCAGCTCGCGGCCGGGCTGGTGCTCTTCCGCGTCTTCGACATCGCCAAGCCCTGGCCGGTGCGCGCCTCGGAAGACTGGCTGGCCGCGGGCTACGGCGTGATGATCGACGACGTGGTCGCCGGGCTCTACGCCCTGGCGGCCCTGCAGGCGGTCCTGCTCCTGCTGCCCCTCTAGGCCCGGCCTCGTCTTCTCCGTCCGGCCTGCGGGCTTTGCCCCTCCCGGCCGCGCTTCGTCTCTCCCCGGATGGTTTCTTTTTTCAGACTGTCTCCCCCGCAAACCGTCTTTCCCGCGCCGAATCGTCTCCCTGCGCCGAGTCGTCTTCCTGTTCGGCGTCTTGCCTTTTGCGTCCGTCCCGACGCCTCTCCGCAACCGCTCCTTCCGCGCATCCTCGTACGGTCCCGCTCTCCGCGCCACCGCGCCTCTGCAGCGGCGGCCCGGATCTGCCTTCCGCGTCCGATCCGGACCGGAGAGCGCGCCCTCCATGGGCCCGGGTTCCGGCCTCGCCCGGCCTCGCCCGGCTTCGCCGCCGCGTTTTCCGACCGGGCCCCCCGCCGCAGCGCGCAAAAAAAAGCGCCGCGTCCCTCCCCAGGACGCGGCGCGGTGCTGCTCGAATAGCGAGTGGAAGGCTACTTGATGATCTTGAACTCGTCGCGGCGGTTCTTGGCCCAGGCGGCCTCGTCGTGGCCGGGATCCAGGGGATATTCCTCGCCGTAGGAAACCATCTCCAACTGGCTGGCGGGAACGCCCAGCAGGACCAGGAACTCGTAGGAGGCGCGCGCACGGCGCTCGCCCAGGGCCAGGTTGTATTCCTGGGTGCCGCGCTCGTCGCAATGGCCCTCGATGAGCACGCGGATGTCGCCGAACTGCTTGAGCAGAGCGGCCTTGGCCTTGAGCACGTCACGCGCCTCGGGCTTCAGGTCGAACTTGTCGAAATCGAAAAAGATGCGGCCGCCGGTGATCTCGGCCTTGGCCTGGTTGAGCTTCTGCGTGAGCTCGCTGGACGCCAGGTCGGAACCGGACTGCGCGGCTGCGGGCTGCTCGGCCGCCGGGGCCTGCTGCGCGGCGGCGGGTTGCTCCATGGGAGCGGTTTCGACCTGTTTCTTGGCACATCCGAAGGCCACGGTCATGCACAGAGTCAGGAACACGGCCAACCGGAGCCATTTCATCGCGTTCATTTGCCTTCCTCCTCAAGCTCTAAAGATTCCGTTATGTTGCCGCACGGGAAATAGCCCGTGCTCTGTACGCTACCGCATATCAGGGGGGTGTGACAACCCTATGACGTCTAATAATACTAACAACTTTAGCGGGATTGATTTTTCCTTGTCAAGCAGCCTGTTCATGATCTCCTTGTGGACTACTGCCCCGGCACCATGCCCCAGGCCGGGAAGTTGGCCTCGCCCGGCCCGGTGGGCACCTCTTTCGGCGTGTCGCCGTGGCGCGTGGTCAGGTAGAGTTCGTACTTGCCGCTGCGATTGGACGTGAACGCCAGAAAGTAGCCGTCCGGCGCAAAGGCGGGCTGCTCGTCGTTGCCCGGGCCGAAGGTCACCTGACGCTCGCGGCCGCTCTTCAGGTCCATGACGAAGATCCGGTGTCCCTCGGACGTGCGCCGGGCAAAGGCCACCAGCGTGCCGTCCGGCGAGAGATCCGGATCCGTGTTGTAGTTGCCGTTGAAGGTCACGCGTTTCTCCTCGCCGGTGGTGAAATCCTTGAGAAAGATGTGTGGATTGCCCAGCCGGGACGAAGTGAAGGCCATGCGAGTGCCGTCATGGCTGAAACTCGGCGAGACGTCAATGGCCCAGTTTTGGACCAGCACCTGCTCCTTGCGGAAGATGTGGTTGAGCAGGTAGATGTCCGGATTTCCGCGCGAGGCCAGACTGACGGCCACCTTGTTCTCCGGCGTGAAGGTCGGGCCGATGATCGTGTTGCCCGGGAACTTGATCTGGTGCGTCTGCCGCGTGGCGCGGTCCCACACGCCCAGGGAATGGTAGCGCGCACCCAGGTGCGTGAAGATGATGTAGCGCCCGTCGTTGGACCAGGACGGACTCATGGACAGCCCCTTGAGGTCCGTGACCTGGGTCAGGTCGCGGCCCGTGGCGCCCACGGTCCAAATGTTGCGCTCCTTGTCGCGCGGGCCGAGGCGTTTGGAAAAGGCCAGCGTGGCCAGGAAGAATTCGCCGTGGCCGGTGAGCTTTTCCATGAACGCGGCGCAGAACTTGTCCGCCAGGCGGGGGATCTGGGGCCCGGTGATGTCGTAGTAGGCCTTGCCCACCAGGAGCTTGCCGGTGAAGGCCTGGAACACGCGCAGCTCCACGGTCCACGAACCGGCCTCCTTGGCCGGGAACCAGCCCGTGGTCACGAGCAGGTCCGCGTCCGCCAGCTGGAAGCGGCGGAAGTCCACATCGGGTCCAGAGAAGGCGTCCAACCGGTCGCCGCCCAGGATGGTCCCCCCGGCGATGCGCTCGATGAAGGGCAGGTAGTCCAGGTTGTGGACCAGGTGCTTCTGCAGGTCCACGGCCTCGACGGGCGCGGTGGCGTTCGCGTCCGGGCCGTAGAGCGGCTGGGCCAGGGCGACCTTGAGCTTGCTCTGGCCGGGGCCGTAGATGTCGATGGTCAGGGGGGCGGCCGCCTCGGCGCGCGTCGCGAGCGTCAGGCCCGCCGGCACGGCGAGCGCGACGCACAGGGCCGCGGCGAGGACGAGGCGGAAGAGGGGGCGCGTATGGGTCACTGTGCCAGATCCTGGAGGTTGAAGTTGATGCGGATCACGGTGAGATCGGCCCGGGGCGGCGGCGGGAGCAGTTTGGTGTCGGCCACGGCCTTGAGGGCCGAGGCGTCGAAGTCCGCCCTGCCCGAGGAGGCCAGGAGCGTATAATTGAGGATATTTCCCGCGTTGTCCAGATTGATCTCCACGCGGCAGGTGAGCACCTCGCGGCCGGCCACGTTGGGGAAGCTCCAGTGCTCCTTGATGATGCGCTCGACCATGACCGAATAGACGCCGACCAACCCTTCGCGCCCGCCCTCGACGCCGCCTTCCATGCCGCCTCCGCCGCCGGTCTCGGCGTTCTGTTCCTGCTGCTGCTCCACGCCCTGGCGCAGCGCGGCCAGCTCCTGCTCCAGGGCCTTGCGCTCCATGGCCTCGTCGCGGGCCACGTGCGTTTCCGCGGCCTTGAGCGCCTGGGCCAGCAACTGCTCGGGCGTGGGCTCGGGCGGTTTTTTCTTTTCGGGCTTCTTGGGCTCGGGCTTCTTGGGTTCCGGCTTTTTCGGCTCGGGCTTTGCGGGCTCGGGCTTTTTCGGTTCCGGCTTGGGCTCGGGCTTGGGCTTGGGCACGGGCTTGGCCTCGGGCTTTTGGGGCTCGGGCTTGGGCGCGTCGGGTTTCTTGATGGGCACGGCCTCGGGCTTGGGCTCGGGGGCGGGTTCGGGTTTGGGCGCGGGCTTGGGCGGCGCGGCCTCGGCGATCTGGGCCGGGGCCGGGGCCGCTTCGGGCGCGGGCTTCTCGATCTTGGGAGCGGGCGGCGGGCCGGGCTTCTTGGGCCCCGGCGGCGCGGGCAGGCTGACCAGGTCGATGCTGTACACGGGCACGCCCAGGTCGATGGCCGGTCCCATGAGCGACGGCCCGGCCAGGGCGAAGATGAGGATGCCCGCGTGCAGGCACAGGGAGAGGAGGAAACCGATGGAACGCATGGGGGTGCGGGCTACTTCTTCTTGGCGCCCTTGGAGGACGCCTTGCCGTCCTGCTCCTCGCGTTCGGCCACCACGCCGAGGTTGGTGACGCCGGCCGACTTGACCTCGCCCATGATCCTGACCACCTCGCCGTAGGGCACGGACTTGTCCGCCTGCAGGAACAGGCGCTTGTTCTTCTCCGTGACCAGCCGCTGCACGTGCCCGGCCAGTTCGTCCAGCGCGACCTCGTACTCGTCCAGGTAGATGTCGCCGTTGGCCTTGACCGAGAGCACGATGGAGTCGTTGTCCGCGGGCAGCGCGTCCACGGCGCGCGTCTGCGGCAACTCCACGTCCAACCCCTGGGTGAGCAGCGGGGCCGTGACCATGAAGATGATGAGCAGGACGAGCATCACGTCCACGAAGGGCGTGACGTTGATTTCCGCGATATACCCCTTCTGGGGGCTGATGCCGGCCATGATGCCTCCGGGTCTTGTTGGGGGGCGGGGCGGGGGCGCGGGGCCTGCGGTCCGTTGCGGTCCGCCCGGAAGGCCCGCCTAGATGTCGCCGTTGCCGATGTCCGTGCGGCGGCCCACGATGCCGGGCAACTCCAGCTCCACGCGGTTGAGGAACAGCCCCGCGAAGTTGATCATCTCGGTCTCGATGCGCGTGGCCATGCCCAGGAAGGTGTTGTAGGCGATGGTCGCGGGAATGGCCACGGCCAGGCCGATGGCCGTGGCCACCAGCGCCTCGGAGATGCCCGGGGCCACCGCCGCCAGGGTCGCGGTCTTCATCTGCCCGATGGAATGGAACGAGTGCATGATGCCCCAGACCGTGCCGAACAGGCCGATGAAGGGCGCGGAGTTGGCGCACGTGGCCAGGAAGGAGAGCGAGCCCGTGAGCTCGGCCATCTGCGTGCCCACGCCGCGGCGCAGCGCCCGGCGCATGTTGTTCATGATGATCGTGCCCGCCTCCTTGGCGCGCGGATCCTTGGGGTCGATCTCCTCCAGGCGGTTGAGCTCGTTCACGCCCTGCACGGCCACGGGATAGCACGGCGACTTGGGCAGCGCGCCGATGGCCTTGATGGCCTTGCGCAGGCTGGCTGCGTCCTGGAAGGTGCGGGTGTCGGCCTCGGCGCGGCGGCGCGCGGCCGAGAGCACGAAGCTCTTCACGAAGATGATCGTCCAGCTGCCCAGGGACATGCAGGCGAGCAGGCCGAGGACGATCTTGACCACCAGGGTGGCTTGGCCGAGCAGGGAAAGAATGCCGGATTCAGGCATGATCGGGCTCCGGATGCGGCGGGGGCCGCCGGGTTTGTGGTTCCGCGCAAACGTCCGCCGGGCCTGGCCGGTCGGACCGGCGCAGCGCGGGGACATCGGGCTGGGCCCCTTGGGCCGCCCCTGGCATACCGCAATTCGGAAAGGGTTTGAAGGGGGCGCAAAGGTCCGCCGGACGGGGCCTGCGCCGCTGGACCGCAAAAGAGGTCAGGAAACGAGTGCGTTGCGGATGGCGGGCAGGACCTCCTCGCACCGCGCATCGATGCGCACGTCCGCCAGCGACCCGTAGGCCGTGGCCCCGAGATTGATTTCCACCACCCGCCCGCCGGACGCGGCCACCGCGTGCGCCAGCGTGTTCGCCGGAGCCACCTCGCCCGAGGTGCCCACGATCACGCAAAGGTCCGCCTGCGAGGCCAGCTCGCGGCTGGCCGACAGCGCGTGCGGCGGAATCATCTCGCCGAAGAACACGATGTCCGGCCGGATCACCCCGCCGCACTCGCACAGCCACGGCAGCTCGTCCTCGCGCAGCCGCTCGGCCGCCTGGCGCGGATGGTCCCGGCCGCAGCGCATGCAGTGGTATTCCGCGGCCGAGCCGTGGAACTCGATCACGTGCGCCGAACCGGCGCGCTGGTGCAGCCCGTCGATGTTCTGCGTGATCACCCCGGCCAGAAAGCCCGCGCGTTCCAGTTCCGCCAGCGCCAGGTGTGCCGCGTTGGGCTCGGCGCGGCCGAAGACCCTGGCCGCCTCCAACAGGAACTCCCAGACCCTGCGCGGCCTGGATTTGAGCGCCGTGAGCGAGGCCACCTCGTCCGGGTCGAACTTGGTCCACAGCCCGCCCGGGCTGCGAAAATCCGGAATGCCCGACGGCACGGAAATACCCGCGCCGGTCACGGTCAGGACGCAATGCGCCTTGCGCCACAGGGCGCAGGCCTCGTCGATACGCTGCTGCACGGTGCTGTTCATGGCATGCTCCTGCCCTCCGTGCTACCGCCCCGCGCCGCTCTTGGCAAGGCCGCGGCCCGGCGGAAAAGGTGCACGAAATGCGCGCGTTGCACGCCGCCCCACGCACCTCGGGCGGTTGCTGGCCCGGCGCGGATCCCCGCGCGCCGGCCGCCGCCGCATTTCGGCCCGGGCCCGCTGCGCCGCCGTTCGGCCGGACGCGCCGCCGATTGTAAAAAAGGGAAAAGTTCAGACACCCACTGGGGAACCTGGGGCCGCTGTGCCCCGGCGTCGGTCCTCGCCGTGGCGGGCGCAACGGCCCACAGGTTCCCGCTGGGAGTGGGGGTGTCGGCCCGCGCCGAAACGCGAACCGGTGCTGCCTATGGAAAAAGAGGAACGCACACGGGGGGAGGATTGCGCAACGGACCGACCCGCAAGGCGATCGCGCAACAGCGCGGCCATCGGCAGGCCACCGCCCGCAGACGCCACAAACCCGTCGGCTCCACGCCGACCAGCGCGCAATGCACTCGGCATTCGGAATTTTCCCCCCGCGAAACCCGGCGCAAATACCGGGACACGACGTTTCGGACCACGGAACCCGCCCGGAAAAACGTCGCAGATGGCTCTAGGAAGGCACCATACCCAATTCCAACCCAAAAGACACCTTTATTTTTGTGGCGGCGTCGGTGGGGAGGGGCGGAGAAGAGAGCGAAGAAGCCGGGGGAGGGGCGGGGAGGAAGAGGGAAGCCCTTTCCCAAAGGGTTCCCTCTTCCTCCCCGCCC
>JACCQO010000020.1 GCA_015709205.1 Desulfovibrionaceae bacterium | reverse complement strand
CCTTACTGCGTAGTTCTCTAAACCCAGCTCGCTATTTAATTGTCAAGGAACCCGATCGCTTGAGGAGTCGGCCGCGTTGCCGTCGCCGTTCCTCGTTGCGAGAAGCGGGTTCTACATGGGGGGCCCCCACCTGTCAACGACATTTTTTTGCCAAGTGCGTTTTTTATTGGCTCCGAGCGTCAAAAAGGTTTCCTTTCAATCTCTCATACCCAAATAAATTGGATAGTTATCGTAAAAATTGTCCTTTATCCCCTTCTCGAAAAAAACCTCGGAAAACGGCGTTGCGACCCCTTGCGGGCCCCGCGAACAAAAGCGTTAAGCCTCCGGAAAATTCCTAAAGCCCCCCACCGGACCGCCGATGAGACGGGTGAAGGACGGCGCGCCGCGCCGCTCCTCCCGGCCTTCCCGCACAGCCCCACCCCGGCCGTGCCCGCGAGATCGGGACCGTCACCCCAACGCGAGGAAGAAGCTCATGCACGTCGCCCAAGCCCAGAGCCCCGCAACCCTGGACATCATCGTGGTCAGCGGCGAGGAGGCCCACGCGCGCGTGGACAAGGAATGCCTGCGGCGCCTCGGCCTGCCCGAGCCGCAGCTCTTCAGCAACGGCGCCGAGGCCGCCGAGCGCCTGGCGCGCAAGCCCGCGGACGTGGTCCTGCTCGACGACAAGCTCGAAGACATGGACGGCCTGGAGTTCATGCGCCTGGTGCGCATGCACCCGGAGCTGCGCCGCCGGCTGCCCGTGGTCATGGCCTCGCCCGGCAACACCCGCGGCCAGGTCCTGGAAGCCCTGGAGGCGGGCTGCGCGGGCTACCTGATCCGCCCCTATTCCGTGCAGTCGTTGGCCGGGCACCTGGAACGGGCCATGAAGGGCACCATGCGGGCCTTTTCCGCGTCCGCCTCGGCCCTGGCGTTTGCGCGCGGCGAAGAGGAGCCCGACGAGGCCGAGTTCCAGCGCGAGGTGGCCCGCCGCCGCGGCGAGCTGGACGCCGCGCGCGCCGAGCTGCGCGCCCTGGAGCGCGGGCGCGTGTTCCTGGAGGCGGCCCAGTACGCCAAGGCCATCGCCGAATTCTCGCGCGCGGCCGAGCAGGCCGCGGCCAGCGGCGGCAGCGGCGACGCCTACGTGGGGTTGGCCGAGGCCTGGCGCGGGCAGGGCCACCCGAACCGCTACATACATTATATGCACATGGCCGTGCGCGCCTTCACCCGTTCGGGCGAGCCCAACCGGGCCGTGCGCGCGGCGCTCAGACTGCGCGAGCGCGCGCCGCACGCGGGCGACCCGTGCGTGAACATCGCCCGCGACTACGTCAAGGGCGGGGATTTTTCCCAGGCGGCCGCGTGCTTCGAGATCGCGGCGCTGTGCAACAAGCGCTCGGCCAGGGGCGCGGGCGAGAACCCGCGCCTGTTCGAGGAGATGAAGCGCGTCTGCCACTTCGCCGAGCGCCCCAACCGCGCCGCGGCCATGCTCGCCAAGGAGCTGGGCCGCAACGGCCGCTTCGGCCGCCCCCGCGCCGTATTCCGGCGCATCATGGGCGTGACCCTCGCGCCCGCGGGCCCGGTCCTGCCGGGCATCGAGGGCGTGCACGCGCCGCGTGCGCCCCGCGACCGCAAGGCCGCGCTGGGCGACGTGTGGGCCGTGGTCAAGTACACGGTCAAGGCCTACGTGGGCCACGACGGGCACGACGAGAAGGGGAGCCGGGGAGCCCTGCTGGACCCGCTGGAGGAAGGCGCGTAGCGCCGGCCGGAGGAGGAAAATGGTGCGCCCGCCCCCGCAAGGGGGCGGGCGCTTTTTTTTTGCGAAGAATCGCGTGGGGGCTTCCGGGCGCGGCCTCAGGGCCGGTCGCCGTCCGCGCCGCAGCCCAGTTCGCGCAGGTAGCGGAACAGGGCGCGGTACTGTTTGGGCGGCCGGTTTTCGGCGCGCTCCTTCTGCGCCTCGCGCACCAGGTGGGCGAGCTTTCGGGGTTCGGCCCCAGGGCACTGGTCCACGAAGCGGCCCACGGCCTCGGGACCGCCGTCCAAAAGCTCGTCGCGCAGCCGCTCCAGGCGGTGCTGCTCGCGCGCGGCGTCGCGGCCGGGCTCGCGGGCCGCGTCCAGAGCCGCGCGCAGGGCCTCGGCGTCCGCCTCGCGCATCAGCTTGCCGATGTACTGCAACTGCCGCCGCCGCGCCTCGTGCTTGACCATGGCGCGGAAATCCTCCAGCGCCGCGAGCAGGACGGGCGGCATGTCCATGCCGCGCAGCGTTTCCGCGGGCAGACCGGCCAGTTCGCGGCCGAGGTCCTGCAACGCGGTCATCTCGCGCTTCATCTGCGACTTGCTGGGCCGCGCGGGCGCGTCGTCCCACTCCCCGCCCCAGCCGTCCCCGCCGTCTCCGTCCCACTCCCGCCTGCGCCGGGCTGCGCTCATGCGTCGTCTCCGTGGTTGCGTGTGTTCATATCGCGTTTCCGTTGCCGATCCCGCTTCGGCCGCCCGAACGCGGAGGGCCCGCCGAAGAGCAGCCAGCCGACCATGCCCCAGGTCAGGTTCCAGGTCTCGCGACCCGTGGCGCGGCGGTGCAGCCAGGCGGCCAGGGGCGAGCGGTGCCCGGTCATGCACACGACCACGGTGCGCGGGGCATTGCCGGACAAGGACGCATCGCCGGGCAGGGGCGCGGCCCCGGACGAGGAGGCATCCCCGCCGACCGGCGTGCGCGCGAACTCCAGGGCCGGGTCGCTGATCGCGCCGGGGATGCGCACCAGGGCGTGCTCCAGGTCCGTGCGCACGTCCACGAGGCGCACGGATTCCGGGTGCTCGCGCAGGATGCGCTTGAGCTCCCAGGGAAAGAGCTGGCGCACGCCGAGCAGCCGCCAGAAGGGATCCCAGAGGACCAGGAAAAGAATCAACGCCAGCAGCAGCCAGTCCATGAGCTTTCCGTGGGGGTTTTTCCGGGGGAACATTTCCGCGGGGCCGATTCCCTGCCGCCCGGCCTTGCCCGTGCGTCCGATCCGTGCGTCCGATCCGTGCGTCCGGCTTGTGCGCCTGACGCGCGCCGGGGTTCGATCCTAAGCGAGAGCGCGGGCGGGCGCGAGGAGTTTTTGCCGCCGCCCGGGCCCTGGCCTGCCTTCCGGCCGCCCGCTCCGGCTCCTCGCCGCGAAAACCGCCCGGGTTGCTGTTGCCGCCCGGACCCGATTGGGGCACAACCGACCCATGAACCGCGTGGACCGCGACATGCTCGCCTGCATCGAGGCCAAGCGCGACGGCCAGGAACTCACCTCCCGGGAGCTGGCCGCGTTCGTGCGCGATTTCACGGCCGGGCGGTGTCCGGACTACCAGGCCGCGGCCCTGCTCATGGCCATCTATTTCCAGGGGTTGAGCCGCCGGGAGACGCACGCGCTGACCCAGGCCATGCTCGCCTCGGGCGTGCGCGCGGACCTCTCCGACGTGGCCGGGCCCAAGATCGGCAAGCACTCCACCGGCGGGGTGGGCGACAAGGTCTCGCTCCTGACCGGGCCCATGGCCGCGGCCTGCGGCGTGGTCGTGCCCAAGCTCTCGGGGCGCGGCCTGGGGCACACGGGCGGCACCCTGGACAAGCTCGAAGCCATCCCCGGCCTGCGCACGGACCTCTCCCTGCGCCGCTTCGCGCGCGTGCTCGGCGCAACCGGGCTGTGCTTCGCCGGGCAGACCGCGGACATCGCGCCCGCGGACAAGAAGCTCTACGCCCTGCGCGACGTGACCGGCACCGTGGCCCACGCCGGACTCATCGCGGCCTCGATCATGAGCAAGAAGCTGGCCGAGAACCTCGACGGGCTGGTGCTCGACGTCAAGGCCGGGCGCGGCGCGTTCATGCCCGACGCGGCCGGCGCCACGGAACTGGCCCGGGCCATGGCCGACATCGGCGCGCGGGCCGGGGTGCGCGTCACGGCCCTGGTCACGGCCATGGACGAGCCCCTGGGGGCGCGCGTGGGCAACGCGCTGGAGGTCGAGGAAGCCCTGGCCCTGCTGCGCGGCGAGGAGCCGCCGGGCTGCGCGGACCTGCAGGCCGTGTGCGGGGCCGTGGCCGGAGCCATGCTCGTCCTGGGCGGCCGCGCGGCCACGCCCGGGGAAGGCGCGGCGCGGGCCCTGGCCACGCTGCGGGACGGATCGGCCCTGGCCCGGTTCCTGGCCATGGCCGAGGCCCAGGGCGCGGACATGGCCACGCTGCGCGAGGCGCGCCGGTTGGGCCGCGCTCCGCGCAGCCACGTGCTGCGCGCGGAACGGGACGGGGTGGTGGCCGGGGTGGACGCCCTGGCCGTGGGCCGGGGCTGCGTGCGGCTGGGCGCGGGGCGGCTGGTCAAGAACGCGCCCATCGACCCGCTCTGCGGCGTGATCCTGCGCAAGAAGACCGGCGACCGCGCGGCCTCGGGCGAGCCCCTGGCCGAGATCCGCTACTCCGAACCCGCGCAGCTCGAAGCGGCCCTGCCCATCCTGGGCACGGCCTGGGACATCCGCATGCCGGAAGACGGCGCCCCCGTTCCGGGCCCGCCCCCCTCGCCGGTCCTGGCTACAATTTCATCCACGTAAGCTCGTGCTTGTTGTGGTGCAGGTGCACCAGGCGCGAGCCCTCCACGGCCGCGAACGCCCGCGCGGTCGCGTGGTCCGTTGCGCCCTGGAACTTGAGGGTGCACACGAAGCGGCGGCACTCGCCCTGCTCCAGCCAGCGCGTGACGAGCTGCAGGAGGCGGTCCGGATAGCAGGCCATGTCCGAGAAGAGCCAGTCCACCGGGCCGCAGTGGCGCGGGTCCAGGCCGAAGCCGCTGCCCCGGCAGTGCTCCACGTTGGCCATGGCCGCCACGCCGGGCGCGAGGTCGGCCTTGTCCACGCTGAACACGCGTGCGCCCAGGCGCGCCAGCACCCAGGACCAGCCGCCCGGGCTCGACCCCAGGTCCAGGCAGAGTTCCCCGGGCCGCGGCAACGTCCCGGCCAGGGTGAGGGCCTCCCAGAGCTTGAGGTAGGCCCGGCTGGGCGGGCCCTCGCGGTCCTCCACGAAGCGCGCCCCGCCGTGGGCGAAGGGCGAGGAGCACGCGGCCGAGGCCAGGACCAGGCCGGGCTCCAGCAGGGTCCAGGACCCCAGCGGGGCCGTGGGCGCGGGATCGCCGAAGGCCAGGGGTCTGGCCGAGACCCTGGGAAGCTGTTCCTGGATGAGCGCGGCGCGGCGGTGGTGGTCCACGGAAAAGAGCGCCCAGTTGCGCTGCACGGCCTTGAGCTTCTTCACGGCGTCGCCGATGGAGGCCACGGGCAGGTACTGGGGATCGAGCCAGACGTTCTGGGCCCAGGCCGCGTCCACGGGCTCGCCCTGCGCGAACACGAGCCGGTCGCGCACCTGGGTCACGCGGCCGCCGAGCTCGGCGACCAGTTCGTCCACAAAGCCCTCGGCGGCCAGATACACGGTGAAGCGTTGCATGTGCGCAACAAAGCATCGGGCGGCGTTCTTGTAAAGCGGCAAGACGGGACGGGCGGGACGGGAGCGGGGCGGGGAACGGGCCCCACCCGCCGAAAACAAACGGGCGCGCCGTGGGCGCGCCCGTCTTCGGTATGCGACAGAGAGGCCGTGCGGGTGAAACCCTACTTGTACAGCGGGATGACCTTGGCCGTGGGCCGTTTGACGTTCTCCGCGTCGATGTCCAGCGAAAAACGCGCGCTTTCGCGGTCGCCGTAGCGCGTGCCGCAGGTGTAGCACTTCCAGCCCTTGGCCGCCTCGTTCAGGCGGATGAGCTGGCCGGTCTTGTCGTAGCAGTTGCGGCAGAACGGCCCCTGCTTGATGGAACCGGTCATCAGCCAGTAGTGCGATCCGTCGTAGACCAGATTCTTGGCCAGATAAAGGATATCCTCGAACTCCTGGATCTGCGTCTTGAGGATCGTGTTCTCCTCGCAGACCTCGATGTACTTGGTCTGCAGATCCGTAAGCAATTTCTTGGCCTCATCGATCCGGCCCTGCAGCATCAAATCGTATGCGTCCTTGAACCGGTAATAGTCCAACATGACTCGACCCCCTGTTGACGACTCGTTCCCCTTACTCTTGTCCTATCGGTATTGCGTTGGGGTTTCTTTAACGGCCGCGGGCGACTTAACCAAACGTTAACAAAGCCCCCCGGCACCCTGCGCCGGGGGGCTTTGCCTTCGCGCATCGCAACCGGCCCGCGCGGGCCGGTTGCGGTCAGGCGGCCGCGGCCCCCTCGGGCCCGTCCGGATGCTCCGGCGCGCCGGGGCCGCTCCCGTCGTCCGGCCGCTTCCCTTCCATGCCCAGGAAGAACAGGAGCATGGACGGGGTGACGAACAGGGTGAACATGGTGGAGAAGGCCAGGCCGCCCAGCACCACGCTGCCCAGCCCCGCGTACAGCTCCGCGCCCGGCCCGGGCACCACGGCCAGCGGCAGCATGCCGAAGATGGACGTGGTCGCGGACATGAAGATGGGCCGGATGCGCGTGTGCACCGATTCGAGCACGGCCTCGCGGTGCTCCATGCCCAGTTCGCGGATGTTCACCAGGGCCTGGTGGACGATGAGGATGGCGTTGTTGACCACCACGCCGACCAGGATGATGAAGCCGAGCATGGTCAGGATGTCCAGGGGCTGCTGGCGCACCAGGGTGTTCTCCAGCCAGAGCCCGGCCATGCCGCCGCCCGCGGACAGCGGCACCGTGAACAGGACCACCAGGGGGTAGATGAAGTTCTCGAACAGCGCGGCCATCAGCAGATAGGTGATGAGCACGGCCAGCAGGAAGTTCCACTGCAGCGCGGAGCGCGCCGTGGTCAGCTTGTCCGCCGCGCCGCTCATCTTGAAGTCGAGGCCCTCCAGCGGCCCGTTCGACATCGAGCCCACCACGCTCGTGATCACGTCCATGGCCTGCTCCAGCGGCATGGTCTTGGGCGGCGTCACCTCCAGGGTGATGGTCCGGTCGCGCTCCAGGTGGCGGATCTGGTTCATGCCGTTGACGCGGTCGAGCGTGGCCAGCGAGGACACGGGCACGGTGCGTCCCTCCTCGGTGTAGACCAGCGCGTCGTACAGCTTTTCGGGCGTGTCGTAGCGTTCGTCGTCGGCCTTGACCACGAGGTCGATCTTCTTTTCGCCCTCCTGCTTGAAGTCGTCCACGGCCCTGCCGTCCATGAGCACGTCCATGATCACGCCCAGTTCCTCGGTGGTCATGGACGCGGCCCGGAGCCGGTCGCGGTCCGGGATGAGGCGCACCTCGGGGAAGAGCAGTTCCAGCGACGGCACGGGCCGGATCTGCGCCCCGGGAATGGCCTGCGCGAGCGCGCCGAACAGCGCGCCGGTGCCGCCGACCAGCTTGGTCATGTCCGGATTGGAGAGGTCCACGTCGATGGCCCGGCCGCCGCCCAGATCCTCCTGGAACACGCCGGCCTGGAGGCTGACGCCGAACATGCCGGGGATGGAGTTCATCAGCCCGGACATGAAGGGCACCAGTTCGCCGGCGCGGTCCTCCTGCGTGGAGATGGCGCCGAAGATCATGATCCGGTCGGCCCCCACGTAGAAGACCGTCTTCACGCCCGGCACCCTGCCCAGGCCGGGAAGCTCGACCTCCTCCTTGTCCCGGAGCGGCTCGATCCGGCTCCAGACGTACTTGCCGATGTCCCGCCGCTCCTCGTAGGACAGGCCCGGCGGGGGGATCATGATGTTCAGCAGCAGGTTGCGGTTGCCCTGGGGCAGGTATTCCATCTTGGGCATCAGGCCCCATGCCAGGCCCACGGCCACGGTGGTCAGCGTGCCGATGGTCACGACGCGCGTGGCCCAGTTGCGCGTGGCCAGCCGCACCATGGCCATGAGAAGGCGCATGACCACCCCACCGACCTTGTCCCCGGCCTTGAGCGCCGAGCCGACCGGGATTCTGGTCCCGTTGCCGTTGCGCCTTTTCGCGCGGCGCTCGGAGATGGCGAACAGCCGGGTCGCCATGGTCGGGATGACCCACACGGACACGAGCATGGAGAGCAGGATCGCGCTGGTCACGGCGATGGCGATGTCCTTGAAGAGCTGCCCGGCCTCCTGCTCCATGAAGACCACGGGCAGGAACACGGCCACGGTGGTGGCCGTGGACGCGAGCACCGCGCCGTAGACCTCCTTGGCGCCGTCCAGCGAGGCCCGCAGGGGACTCTTGCCGAGTTTCTTCCTGTGCCGGTCGATGTTTTCCAGGACCACGATGGCGTTGTCCACGAGCATGCCCACGGCGAAGCTGATGCCCGCAAGGCTGACCACGTTCAGGGTGCGGTGCATCACGTTCAGGAAGATGAAGCAGCCCACGGCGCTGATGGGGATGGCCGCGGCCACGATGAACGTGGACGAGGCCGAGCGCAGGAAGGTGAGCAGCACGATGACGGCCAGGATCGCGCCGACCATGATGTTCCGACTGACCAGATCGATGGCGCCGTTGATGTAGGGCCGCTGGTCGTAGTTCCATTCCAGGTAGACGCCCTGTTCCTTGAGCCTGCCTGCGTTGAGGTCATTGACCGCGGCTTCCATGGCGTCGGTCAGTTCGAGGATGTTGGCCCCGGTCTCGGGCTCCACGCCGCAGACGATGCCCCGCTCGCCGTTGAGCAGCATGGCGTTCTGCAGCTTCTCGTAGCCGAACTCCACCCGGGCCACGTCGGCGACGGTGATGCGCCGCTGGCCCGAGGACGTGATCACGGTCCGCTCGATCTGCTCCGGCGAATTGAACTGGCCCACGGTGCGGATGCGGTAGTCGCGGCGGCCCACGCCCAGCACCCCGGCGGAGACGTTGGCGTTCTCGGACTCCAGCACCTGGACCACCTGATTCACGGTCAGCCCGTAGGCGGAGAGTTTGTCCGGGTCCACGATCACCTGCATCTGGCGGTCCGTGCCGCCGAAGATGAACAGGTCGGCCACGCCCTTGACGCGCTCCAGGTGCTGGCGGACCTCGTTTTCGAAGTACGTGCCGTAGGTGTTGATGGGCGTGTCGTTGCCGGGCAGCGGCTTGAGGATCAGCCAGATGACCGGCGAGGCCGAGGCCCCCGACGCGCTGATCACGGGCTTGTCCACGTTGTCCGGGTACTCCGGCACCTCGTTGAGCTTGTTGGAGACGCGCAGCAGCGCGTTGTCCACGTCGGTGCCGATCTCGAAGGTCAGGGAGATCTCGCTGTAGGCGTTGTAGGCCGTGGACTCCATGGTCACGAGCCCGGGAATGCCCTTGAGGACCTTCTCCTGCTCCTCGATGACCTCGCGCTCCATTTCGTAGGGCGTGGCCCCGGACCACGTGGTGGAGACGGTGATCTCCGGCTCGGTGACCGTGGGGCTGAGCTGGTAGGGCAGCGAGTTCAGCGAGATGACGCCGAAGAGCACGATGAGGATGACCCCCACCAGCACGGCGACCGGCTTGTCGACTGCCGCACGGATGATGTCCATGGCCTACTTCCCCTTTGCGTCCCGTTGGGGCGTGGGCGCGACGGCCTGGCCGGGCATCAGGCGCTCGTTGCCCTTGACGACCACGGAGGCGCCTTCGGTCAGCCCCTGCCCGGTCACGGCGGCCTGCAGCCCTTCGTAGGCCAACACCTCCACCGGCACGGCCACGGCCTTGCCCTCGGCCACGGTCCAGACCACGAGCGTTCCGCGCGCGGAAATCACGGCGTCGCGCGGCACGAGCACCGAGGAGACCGCCTCGGCGATGGGCAGCCGGGCGCGCGCCTCCATGCCCTGGGCCAGGAACCCGGTGTTGCGCACGCGCAGCTTGACCGGGAAGGTCCGCGTGGCCACGTCGCCCTGGGGAATGACCGCGAAGACCCTGCCCTCGAAGTTCCTGCCCAGGGCGCGCACCGCGGCCGTGTCCCCGGGCCGGACCAGGGCGAGCACCTTCTCCGGCACGTTCACGACCACGTCCACGTAGTCGTCGCGCGCCACCGTGGCCACGGGCGTGCCCGGCGAGAGCCACTCGCCGCGATCGATCTTCTTCTCCAGCACCACGCCGTCGAAGGGCGCGGGCACGCGCACCTTGGACAGCTTGATGCGCAGCCGCTCGGCCTCGGCCAGCTTGGACGAGGCCTGCCGGTCCAGGGCCTGGGCCGTGAACTTGGCCTCGTCGTAGGACGAGCCGGAAATGGTGCCCTTTTCGTAGAGTTCGCTCTTGCGGGAAAAATCCTTCCGCGCGTTCTCCAGGTCGGCCAGGATCTGCTCGTACTCGGCCTCGGCCGCGGCCAGATCCTTGGACAGCAGGTCCGCGTTCATGCGCACGAGCTGCTGGCCCTTCTTCACGTGCCCGCCCTCCTCGAAGTACAGGTCCGTGACCCGGCCCTCGATCTCGCTGGCCACTTCGGAAACCTCGGGGAAATAGATGGTGCCCACGAATTCCGTGGTCGGGCGAACCATGCCTCCCTTTGCCTGCGCCACCACGACCGGGGCCGGCGGCTGTCCCTGGGCCGCCCCCTCGGCGGCGAACCCAGTCTGCGCGAACGCCGCCAGCCCCGCCGTCAAAAGCAGCGCGGCCAGCGTTCTGTGCATCAACTGCATTCCTCGTTCTCCTTCTCAAGATGGTCGTAGAGTCTGTTCAGCAGCTCGGCGAACGTGGCGTACTCCGCCTCGTCGAAACACGAGAACACCTTGTTGCGGCAGTGCACCGCGTGCCGGCTCAGGTCCTTTTCAACGTCCCGGGCCCATTCCGTGAGCGAAACGATCCTGCGCCTGCGGTCCTTGGGGTCGAACGCCCGCCGCACGTAGCCCTTCTCTTCCAGGGCATCGACGATCCTCGTTATATTCCCCATATCCTTGTGAATACACTCGGCTATTTCGCACTGCGCCAAGCCGTCCCGCTCCCACAGGCGGCAGAGCACCGCGAACTGTTCGGGCGTCATGCCCGGCAGCAGTTCGCGCAGGTTGCGCGTGAAGCGCGTCTTCAGCGCCCAATGCACCCGAGCGAGCAGAAAACCCAACGATTCGTTGAGGATAAAACGGGACTTGTCCATGTTCCGCGACCCTGTTTTTTTGTTGTAGCAACAATTCTTGACACTACAACTACGCATGTGGCACAGGGCTGTCAACCGGCACGTCAAAACGCTCCGCCCGCTCCCGAGGGGGGGTGACCGGAGCTTGAAGGGACGGACAAAAGAGCATACAGGGAGACGGGGCACAGACATCTTCAAGGAGCGTCATGCTTATGAGCCTTACCCAGCGCACAACCTCGCTCGCCGCGGCCCTGGCCGTGGCCGCGATCCTCGCCGTCGCCTCCGCGACGGCCGTCCTGGCCGCGGACACCGAGGCAGGGACCATGCAGATCCCCACCACACCAGAGGCCGCTGCGACCACGAATCCCGACGGCCCGCCGATCTCCGTGGAAGTGCCGGTGCCGCCCCTGCCCGCCGAGGACGGCAAGAACGCCGCCACCAGCGGCACCCTGGACATGCGCCAGGCCGTGGAAAAGGCCCTGACCGACAGCCCGTCCACCGAATCGGCGCGCGCAGGCACCGATGCGGCGGCCATGGGCGTGAAATCCAAGTTCGGCGCCTTCTTTCCGTCCCTGTCCACCTCCTACGGCTACACCCGGCGCGACCACAGGAAGCCCTACCGCGACGCCGCCACCAGCAACGCGGACCTCTACTCCTGGTCCGTGAACGTGCATCAGGACCTCTTCACCGGGCTCAAGCTCTTCTCCGAATACTCCAAGGCCCAGCTGACCCACGAGCAGAGCGAGGTCTCCGAGCTCTCCACCCAGCTCTCCCTGATCCTCAACGTGCAGACCAACTTCCTCAATCTGCTCAAGGCCCGCGAGGACGTGCGCTCGCAGCAGGACTCGGTGGAACGCCTCCAGTCCCAGCTCAAGGTCACCCAGGCCTTCTACGACGTGGGACTCAAGCCCAGGCTCGACGTGCTCATGGCCGAAGTGGACCTGGCCGACGCCGAGGACGCCCTGCTGCAGGCCAAGAACACCGTGGAGACCCAGAAGGTGCGCCTGAACACCCTGCTCGGCATGACCAACGGCCACGCCCCGGTCTACGTGGGCGAGCTGGGCTACGCCCCCTTCGACCGCCCCCTGGACGCCTGTCTCAAGAAGGCCTACGCCAAGCGGCCGGACATGATCATCGCCGCCAAGGCCGTGGACATCGCCGCCCAGGACGCCAAGATCGCGCGCAGCGGGCTCTTCCCCCAGGTGGGCGCGGACTTCACCGTCACGCGCACCGGCGACGACCCCATCGTGGACGGCAACCGCTACCACGACAGCGAGTTCAGCGAATGGACCGTGGGCGCCACCGCCTCCTGGAACGTCTTCGACTGGGGCGAGACCTGGTACGGCTGGAAGCAGGCCCAGCAGAACATGCGCAAGATCAAGGCCGACGCCGAGTCCACGCGCCTGGAGGCCGTTTACGACGTGACCTCGCGCCACCTGAAGATCCAGGAGGCCGCCAAGCGCATCAGCGTGCGCCGCAAGGCCGTGGAGCAGGCCAAGGAAAGCTACCGCATGGCCGTGGCCCGCTACCAGGCCCAGGTCGGCACCAACACCGACGTGCTCGACGCCCAGGCCAACCTGACCTCGGCCGAGGCCGCCCTGACCACCGCCCTGGCCGAATACCAGATCGCCCTGGCCAACCTCTACGTGTCCGTCGGCGAAAAGAACCCCGGACTCGCGGTCTACTGATCCGCCCCCCCTTCCCGACCTCCCAGGCGGCGGCCCGATCCGGGCCGCCGCCTTTTTTCGCGCGCAGGCAGCCCAAGGCCCCCGCGTCTTGCCTCCAGCCGCCGCTCCGTGTAAGGAACCAAGGTCGCGAGGGTCCCACACCGGGCCGTGCGCCCGGACACCTTTCCCAGGAGGAACAATGTCCATCCGCCGCATTCTCTGCCTCTGCTGCATCGCCCTGCTCCTGCCCATGGCCGCACCGGCCGCGGACCAGGCCGAAATGAAGGCGCAGCTCGAAACCATCCTCAAGGAAAACCCGAGCCTGATTCTCGACGTGCTTCGCGCCCACAGCGAAGAAGTCCTGGGCATCGTGCAGGAAGGCTCCAACATCCGGCGCGAACGCGCCATGATCGAGGAGTGGAAGGAACAGATCAAGAACCCGGTCAAGGTGGACCAGACCGGCCGCCACGTGCGCGGCAACGCCAAGGGCGACATCCAGGTGGTCGAATTCTCCGACTTCCAGTGCCCCTACTGCGGCCGCGGCAGCGTGGTGGTCAAGGAACTCATGGCCAAATATCCCGGCCGCGTCGGCGTCACCTTCCACCACCTGCCCCTGAAGATGCACAACCAGGCCGAAATCGCCGCCCGCTGCTTCGAGGCCGCCATGCTCCAGGACCCCGAAAAGGCCTGGAAACTCCACGACGCCATGTTCGGCGACCGCGAGACCCTGTCCAAGGACGGCGAGAAATGGATCCTGGAACAGGCCGGGAAGATCGGCCTGGATACCAAGAAACTCGCCAAGGACGCCAAGTCCTCCGCCGTGTCCAAGGTCCTGGAAAAGGACAAGGAGCAGGCCAAGAAACTCGACATCAACGGCACGCCCACCTTCGTGGTCAACGGCGTCGTCGTCGGCGGCGCGGTGCCCCTGGAAGACTTCGACAAGCTCCTCAAGCTCGAAGGCGTCCTCAAGTAGCCCGCCCCCCGGCAAAGGGCCGCAAAAAAGCCCCCGGCCAGACTCGGCCGGGGGCTTTTTTGCGGCTCTTTGCGGCGCGGCAACGCCCGGCCAGGGGGCAAGGCGCCCGCCCCGTCCCGGTCCGCGCCCCGCCGCGACCTCAGGACTTGAAGCGCTCCACCAGCGCGGCCAGCTCGCCGGACATCTCCACCACGCGGCGGATGGAGTCGTTGGCCCGGCTCACGCGCTGGGAGACGCGCTGCGACAGGTCGTTGATGGCGTTGACGTTGCGGTTGATCTCCTCGCTGGTGGAGGTCTGCTGCTCCGCGGACGTGGCGATGGAGCGAACCATGTCCGCGATGTCGTCGGAGTGGCGCACGATGTCGCGCAGCACCGCGCCGGAGCGCTCGGCCATGGCCTCGGTGTGCTCCACGCGCCCGCGGGCGGAATTCATCTCGTTCACCGCCTCCCTGGTGCCGGCCTGGATGGCCCCGACGGCCCCCTCCACCTCCCTGGTGGCGTTCATGGTCTTTTCCGCGAGCCGGCGCACCTCGTCCGCGACCACGGCGAAGCCGCGACCGGCGTCGCCCGCGCGCGCGGCCTCGATGGCCGCGTTGAGCGCCAGCAGATTGGTCTGGTCCGCGATGTCGTTGATCACACCCATGATCTCGCCGATGTTCTCGGCCTTGACCGAGAGGTCGTCGAGGGTCTGGGCAAGCACGCCGGTGGTCCGGGCCACTTCGCGCGTCTCCTCCACGGTCTTCTCAACCTCGGCCCCGCCGGACTTGGCCACGCCCGAGGACTCGTCCGAGGCCGACGCGGCCTGTCCGGCGTTGCGGGCCACCTCGCCGACCGTGGCGTTCATCTCCTCCATGGCCGCGGCCACCTGGGCGATCTGTCCGGCGGTATCGCGCATGCCCGCGTCGATGTCGCCCATCTGCCCGGCGAGTTCCCCGGCCACGCCGTCCAGCCGCGCGGCCACGCCCGTGACCTTCTCCGCGACCTGCAGCAGGTTCTCCCGCTGCGCCAGGATGGCGTCCTGGCCCTCCTTTTCCCTGGTCAGGTCGATGAGCACCACGATGGCCCCCACGGTGCGCTCCTCGGCGTCGCGGATGGGCGAGAGGTCGTAGCGCAACGGGAAGGAGCGGCCGTCGCCGCGCACATGCGTGATCTGCCCCTCGCCGCCCGCGCCGCCGCGCAGCACGGACGCGACCATGTTTCGGCCGTCCTCGCCGCCCAGCGCGATGACCGAATCCGCCTCGCGCCCCAGAAGCTGCGCCTCCGACTGGCCGAGGATTTCGCCGAGCTGGCTGTTGACGAAGGTGAACCGCCCCTCGGCGTCGGCGATGAACAGAGGTGTGACGATGCCCTTGAGGATGCCCCGGTTGTATTCGAGCTGGTCCTTGATGGTGTTGACCATGGCCCTGAGGTTGTCCGCGAGGCGGGCCATCTCGTCGCTGCCGCGGACCTCGAGCCGGGCCCCGTAGTCGCCTTCGCGGATGCGCGTGCTGGCCTCGGTGAGGGCCGCGACGCGGCTGAGGATGTTGCGCCGGACGAGCAGGAAGAGGACCCCCACCAGGAGCACGGCCCCGACCCCGGCGATGGCCAGGCAGAGATTTTCCGAACGCGCGGCGGCGGCCATCTGGGCGGTGACGTCCTGGAACAGGACCACCGTGCCGAGGATGGGCCGGGACTCCCCGTGGCAGTGGTGGCAGGTCTTGCCGTTGGGCACGGGCCGCACGGTCACGCAGTAGGAGGCGTCGCCGTCCTCGAGGGACAGGCTGCGCACGGCCCCGCCCCGCAGCCCGTCGGCCAGCGCCGCGGCGAAGGCCGGTTGCGGCCTGACCTCGCCCATGGGCCGGTCCAGGGCCTGCTCGTCCGTGGCGTAGGTGACGCCGCCCAGGAAGTCGGTGAGGTAGAGGTGGGCGTCGGGCCGCTCCCGCGCCATCTGGCGCAGCTGGGCCACGGTGCCCTCGTCGTCGCCCAGGGCCATGGGCTCCTCGATGGCCGTAAGCAGCATGCGCACGGTGTCGGCGGCCCCGGCGTCGATCAGGGCCTCCATGCTCCGCCGGTGCTCGTGCACGTTCACGTAGGCCTGGATGGCGAAAATGAGGATGATGGGCGTAAGGAGCTTGACGGTCAGGGAGTTGCGGACGCGATTCATGGGCGCACCTCCCGAGCGGCGCGCGCAAACGGCGTTGCGGGGCCGGAGCGCCGCCGGCCGCAACGGCGGCGGGAACCAGGGGAAGAGGATGCGCCGCCAGCCGGGAGGCCCCGGGGGCAACACCCCGCGCGGGCCCGACCCGCGGTCGGCGACAGGCATCGAGCGCCGCCACGCGGCGTCTGTTCGGAGGACTCGCTCCGCGCCCGGGCCGCTTCCCTGCGCCCGCCCGACGTCGCCAGCCCGCGGCTGGTTCGCGCCGGGCGCACGTTCCCGACAGAAAACGGTCCGGCTGCAGTACTGCAGTAGTTCGTTGGGGTCGCACCCTGGATGGACATATCGTTCTCCGATATCCGGTTGGGACCCCGACAGCCGTTGCTTTTCTTATCGCTTCGGCCATGGATGTTGTCAAAGACTTTCGGGACGTTCCCCCCGTTTTCGCGATCCCCGCGACCCCGCAATCCCGTTGCACCGCGCACGGCGCACGGCGTGTCCAGGGGCCGGACGCAAAAAAGCGCCGCGGGAGATTCCCGCGGCGCGGCGCAAAAAAAAGCAACGTGACCCGCCGCAGCGGCTGATCACGGAACGGCGCGCCGACTCACCCCAGCGCCGCCAGGGCCTCGCGCGCCAGGTCGGCGACGGTCACGTCCTCCAGCACGCCGTGGCGGAAGAGTTCCACCCCGGCGCCGGGCGCGTCCGGAGCCAGGGCGGCCGCCAGGGCGTCGCGGGCCGCGGCCGCGGCCGCCGCGTCCAGCGCGCCGGAGCGCGCCAGCACGCCCAGGGCCCGGGCCGCCAGCCCGCGCGAGGGGACGTCCTCCTCGCCGCGCACGGCCTTGATCAGGTCCGCCGCGCCCTTGGCCGCCAGCTCGGGCCGGGTTTCGGCCAGGCGGCCGATGCCCCAGTAGGCGCCGCGCCGCAGTGGCGCGTGGTCCAAAAAGTTGCTGCTCTTGCCCAGGTCCTGGACATAGGAGATGAGGATGGTGTGGTATTCGTCGGCCAGGCGCGGGTGCGCGGCCAGAATGGCGCCCATGGCCTCGGGCGCGCCCCAGGCCACGTTGCCGGATTCCTCGTTGAGGTTCCAGATCAGCCGCCGCACGACCACGCGCGCGCTTTCCATGGACGCGTCGGCCATGCGCGCCACGGCCGCGCCCAGGGCCAGGGCCGCACGCCAGCGCACCGCGCCGGGATGCGGCAGGAAGGAGAACAGCGGCCCCACGGCCTCGCACTCCGCCGCGCCGCACTGATCGTCGAGCACGGAACGCCAGTCGTCGGACCGGAGCCGTTCCAGAAGCCGGGGCTTGAGGGTGCGGAAGCGGGACATGGTCGTCTTCCTTTCAGGCGGAGCGCCCGCGCATCCCGTCGGACGGAGCGCCCAAGCGCATCCCGCCGGGCGGTGCGCCGCTTCGGCCGGGCCGCCCGGCCGCGCGTCAGGCGTTCAGGCGCTCGATTTCCTTCCTGAGCTCCGGGCGCACGTCGAAACCGCTTTCGTCGGCCTTGGCCAGGGCCTCGGCGGCCTTGGCGGCCTCGCCGGTTTCCAGGTAGGCCAGGGCCAGGTTGTTCCAGGCCGGGCCGAACATGGGCTCGACCTCGAGGGCCTTGTTGCAGGCGTCCACGGCGCGCTCGTAGTCCTTTTCCATGAGGTAGGCCGAACCCAGGGTGGCCAGGGCCTGCACGAACTTGGGATCGAACTTCACGGCCTTTTCCAGAGCCTTGGCCCCGTTCTTCACGTCGCCCATCTGCAGGTAGACGAAGCCCATGTTGCCCCAGGGCGTGGCGAAGAAGTTGCGCGTCTGGGCCGCGATCCTGTTGTAGTTCAGGCACCCTTCCAGGTCGCCGCGCTGCAGGGCGATACCGCCGAGCTGCACGTAGCCCTCGGCCAGGGACGGCGAGTTGTCCACGGCCTGGCGGAAGGCCTTTTCGGCCTCGAGGAAGTCGCGCTTGGCCAGCAGGGCCACCCCCAGATTGTACCAGGTCACGCCGCACTCGGCGTTGTTCCCGAGCTGCCCCCTGAGGTCGGCGATATAGTCGTCGATGTTGTCGAAGCGCTGTTTCTCAGGCATTCTGCTTTCCTTTTCCTTCCTTTGCCACGAGCTCGTTGTACCAGGTCACGAATTCATAAATGGCCTGGTAGCGCTCGTCGTTGTTGATGATGCCAATGGCGCACTCCATGACGGCCTGGCCGTAGATGGTGGAGTAGCCGCTCTGGCGCATGGGCCGGGTCTGGAAGAATTCGCGCACGAGCTGCTGGGTGGTGCGGTTGGTCGGGTCCTTGCGGATCTCGATGGGGTCCTTGGGCTCGGCGAAGGGGTCCCACTCGTCGTAGCCCATGCGTTCGATGAACTTGCGCCGCCGCGGGGACATGGCGTCCCAGATGGCCTTCTTGCGCGCGGCCTTTTCCTGATCGCTGATCTTCTCGCTCATCTGCCTTCTCCCGGCGCGCCTACTGGGTGCCGTCCTTGTGGCCCGCACAGTCGCAGGAATCCGGCGTGCAGCCGCTGCCCTTGGAGGCGCACGAGGCGCAGGGGCTTTCCTCGAAGCCGACGCCGCCCCGGCCGTCCAGGACGATCGTGCCCGCCTCGGCGTCCGGCGCGGGCTGCGCGGCCTGCACGCCGAGGTATTCCTCGTCGTAGGTGTTCATCAACGCCATGGACACGGGCACGAGCATGGAGCCCAGGTCGGTGTAGCGCGTGTCGAGATCCGCGGCCAGTTCGTGGCTCATGGCCATGAGCCGGTCCTGGAGCACCTCGATGTTCACGGTGGGATAGCGGCCGCCCGGCTCGAACCCGGACTTGCCGCAGGTGTGCGCCTCGCCGCCGATGGCCGTGGGGATGCCGTAGAGGCGGCAGGTCACGGGCCGGTGCTCGTAGAGCTCGCAGGTGTCGTCCTCGCCCAGCAGCGGGCAGCGCAGCCGCAGCCGCGCCACCTCGGCCAGGATCTCCGAGGACGGGCGGCCCTCCTCCGAGGCGTGGAACAGGGCCTTCTTGATCCGGTAGCTCTCGCGGTCGGCCTGGTCGGCGCGCTCGAGGATGCGCGAGCGGTCCATGCCCTGGTGGCGCTCGTTGAAATGGTGGTTCAGGTACAGCGCCTCCACCAGGGTCAGGTCGAACAGGGCGTAGCAACAGTCGCTGCAGGCGGGCTGGCAGGCCACGCACTCGGGGTGGTCCCGCTGCACGCGGGCGAACACGGCGTCCACCTCGGCCAGCAGCTTTTCGTAGTTCTCGAAATAGGCGGAAAAGTCCAAAGCCATGTGCGCTCCTTGGGGGCAGGGTTCCGGGAAGCCGGATCCCGTAAACTGGATACCGGGGGGCCGGATTCCGGGGGGACCGAAATCCGGTCCCGGGCCGCGGGCTTGGGACGGAAAGTAAGCACGCGGGCCGCGCTTGTCGACCGGGCGCGGAAGAAAAGACGCCGGGCCGCGAAATCCGTTCCGCTGCCCGGCGTCCGAGACTCGGTCTGACGAGGGACCGAAAGGCTACTCTTCGCTGATGGTGATGGCGTCCTGGTCACAGACTTCGACACAGGATTCGCAGCCCAGGCACTCTTCCTCGTTCACGGGCACGGCCTTGCCGTCCTGCAGTTCGTACACTTCCACGGGGCAGACGTCCACGCACTCGCCGTCGCCAACGCATTTGTCGTGATCGACAGAAACGGTGTAACCCATGTTGTCCTCCAAAACTCGGTTGACCTGTTGTAAGGATACCCGGCCGAAAAGCCGGGCCGGGATAATGGCCCTGAATCGTCCTCGGCTCCGCGCCGGGCGGGCCGGACGCGCGGCCCGGGCCCCTTGCGGAACGTGAACTTGCACTTAGCCTCTGGCAGGGGAGGTGTCAAGACCCGCCGCCGGATCGCAACACCCCGCTCAACCTGGATTTTTCGAAAAATCTCCGCGCCCTGAAGCTAAATGCGCATGCGCACGTACTGAGCCCGGTCGTCGCGCCCCACGAGCAGCAGGATGGTGTTGTGCATCCGGTAGCGCTGGAAGGCGCGCACGTAGTCGTCCTTGTGCTGGATCGGGTCGCCGCCGATCTTCAGGATGCGGTCGCCCGCGCGCATGCCCAACCGCCCGGCCGGGCTGCCCGCGCGCACCGCGGTCACGGCCAGCCCCGCGGCGTCGCCCGCGTCCGCCACCTCCATGCCCCAGCGCGCCAGGGCCAGCTCCACGGCCCGGGCCGCGTCGAAGATGGCCGGGCGCGCCGCGATCTGCAGTTCCTCGCCCCCGCGCGCGACGATCAGGGTCAGGGTCTCGCCGCGCGTGTAGTTGCGCAGCACCTCCAGGTAATGGTCCTTGTCCTGGATGCGCACCCCGTCCACGGACAGGAGCACGTCGCCGGGCTTGATCCCGGCCGAGGCCGCGGGCGTGTCCGGATAGACCTGGGTCACGAGCATGCCCGCCAGGGAGTCCAGGTCGAAATAGCCGGCCGTGCGCTGGTCCAGGTCCTGGCCGGCCAGGCCCAGCCACACCGGGCTCACGGTCCCGGCGTCCAGGATCTCCGCGACCACGCGCGTGGCCTTGTCCACGGGCGTGGCGAAGCCGATGCCCTCGGCCCCGGCCTGGATGGCGGTGTTGATGCCCACGAGCTCGCCCACGAGGTTGAGCAGCGGGCCGCCGCTGTTGCCCGGGTTGATGGCCGCGTCGGTCTGGATGAAGTCCGTGTACACGCCCTGCTCCGTGCGGATGGAGCGGCCCAGGGCGCTGATCACGCCCGTGGTCACGGTGTGCGTGAAGCCGAAGGGATTTCCGATGGCGATGACGGTCTCGCCGATCATCAGGTCCGAGGAAGTGCCCACGGCGACCTGGGGCAGGGCCGTGGCGTTGGCCAGGTGCAGCACGGCCAGGTCGAAGTCCGGGGCCGAGCCCACCAGGTCGGCGTCGAACTCCCGGCCGTCCAGCAGCCGGGCGCGGATGGAGGTGGCCCCGCCGATGACGTGGGCGTTGGTCAGCACCAGCCCCTTTTCGCCGTCGAAGATCACGCCCGAGCCCAGGGACTGCTGCATGAACTTGCGCGTCAGCCCCTGGTTGCCGAAGAACTGCTGGAACAAGGGGTTGAGCATCTCGTCGCCGAACAGGGAGCCGAAGGGATTGACGTTGCGCTCCACCACGCGGGCCGTGGTGATGTTGACCACGGCCGGAGCCACGGCCTGCACCGCGCGCACCACGGGCGTGCGCCGCAGTTCCAGGGCCTGTTCGTGGGTGGGCGCCGCACCCGTCTCACCGAGAACGCCGGGAACGCCGGAAGCGCCGGAGCCGAACGGCGTCCCGGAGGACACGGAGGCCCCGGCATGCACCGGGCCCGTGGCCGGGGCCGGGGCGTGGCCCGAGGCCGAGGCATGGACCGAAGCCGCTGCCGCCGGGGAAGGACCGAAAAAGGAAAACATGGAGACCAGCGCCGCGGCCAGCACCAGGACCGCCACCGCGGCCACGGTCGTGGCCGGGTGCGCGCGGTGCACGAAAAACAGGGAAAGGTTCTTCATCATGCCCTTGCGGTGTGCCCGTGCGGCGCGCCGAGGCGCGCCGCGGGGTCATTCGGTGTCGATGTCGATACGCCGGGCGATGCGGCCGCGCCGGGGCAGGGTCACGGTCAGCACGCCGTCGGCCAGCACGGCCAGCGCGGCCGCGCCGTCCACGTCCGGAGGCAGGAGAAAGGAACGGCGGAACGGGCCGCAGGCGCGCTCGAGCATCCGATAGGCCCCGCCGCGCGCGTCGTCCTCGGCGCGGCGTACGCCGCACAGCGCCAGCTCGCGGCCGCGCGCCTCCAGGACCACGTCCTCCCGCCGCACGCCGGGCAGGTCCACGCGCAGCACCCAGGCCCCGTCCGTCTCGCATACGTCCGCGGCGGGCCGCCAGGCGTCGGCGCGCCCGGGGCCCTCGCCGCACGCCCCGGCGGCTCCGTGCGCCGGGCACGCGGGCTCCAGGGCCACCCGCATCAGGCGGTCCATGGTTTCCGTGAGGTCGTCGATCCCGAGCCAGGACGGACGGATGCATTTGCCCATGTTCTTCCTCGCCGCGCGGCGTGGGCCACGGCCGGTCCCCGCGCCCCGCGGCGCGGCGGACGTTGAACCCCCGATTCATGGGGCATTCCGTGCCCGCTGTCAACGCCGCGCCCCGGGCGCGGCCCCGCGTGCGGTTCCGGCACACCGGGGAGCCGGAGGAAAAAAAGGCGGGCAGGGGGGCCACGGAAACGGGCCCGAGGCGCGGCGCCGTCCGCGCGGGTTGCCTTTTGCCCGCCGCCGGGCTACCCCTCGGTGGTTCCGCGCCCCGGCGCACGGTCCGCGGTTTTCCCGAAAATCCCTTCCGCAACACAATGTTACGCCACAAGGACTGACCATGCAGCAACGACTCGGCGACGCGCTCGCCGCCATCCAGCCCACGGACCCGGCCCGGAAGGCGGCCCTGGACGCGGCGGGCCAGGCCCACCTCGACGACCTGACCAAGCCCCGGGGGAGCCTCGGACGCCTGGAGGAACTGGCCCTGCAGGCGCACCGCGTGCAGGGCGGCGCGCGGCCCCTGGCCGCGGACCCGGCGCGCATCTACACCATCGCCGCGGACCACGGCGCGGCCGACCCGGACGCCGAGCCGCGCGTGAGCCTGTTTCCGCAGGAGGTCACGCGGCAGATGGTCCTCAACTTCACGGCCGGGGGCGCGGGCATCAACGTGCTGGCGCGTACGGCCGGAGCCCAGCTCAAGGTCGTGGACGCGGGCTGCAGGGGCGGGACGTTCCCCGAACACCCCGACCTGATCCAGCGCAAGGTCGCGCCGGGCACGGCCAACCTGGTCAACGGGCCGGCCATGACCCGCGCCCAGTGCGAGGAGGCCCTGCTCCTGGGCCTGGACCTGGCGGACATGGCCCACGCCGACGGCTGCCGCGTGGTCGGCACCGGGGACATGGGCATCGGCAACACCACGGCCTCCACGGCGCTCTACTGCGCCTACCTGGGGCTCGACCCGCTGGAGATGACCGGGCCCGGCGCCGGGCTGCCCTCCGAGGGCGTGCGCCGCAAGGCCGCGGCCATCGCCACGGCCCTGAAGAACAACGCCGCGGCCGTGGCCTCGGGCGACCCGGTGGAGGTGCTCGCGGCCCTGGGCGGGCTGGAGATCGCGGCCCTGGCCGGGCTGGCCCTGGGCGCGGCCCGGCGGCGCATGCTCCTGCTCGTGGACGGGTTCATCTCCACGGCGGGTTTCGTGGCGGCCTGGAAGATCCACCCGGCCGTGGCCGACTACGCGATCATGAGCCACGCCTCGGCCGAGGCCGGGCACGTCCGCGCCCTGGAGGCCATGGGGCTCGCCCCGCTGCTGCACCTGTCCATGCGCCTGGGCGAGGGCACGGGCGCGGCCATGGCCCTGCAGGTGCTGCGCGCGGCCGTGAACGTATTCAACGACATGGCCACCTTTTCCCAGGCGGGCGTGAGCGCGGCGTAGCGGCTCCCGCCCCGTCGCGGCCCCCCCGCCTTCCGACAAAAAAACGCCCCCGGCCGTGCGGCCGGGGGCGTTTCGCGTTCAGGGAGCGGGAAGGTTCCGGACGAACCTAGAGGCCGCGCTCGTAGACCTCCTCCAGGATCGCGCCGCCGCCGGCTTCGAGCACTTCCTCGGCCAGGGCCTCGCCCAACTCGTAGGCGTCCTCGGCCGGGCCGCGCGCCTCGCGGCGCACCACGCGCTCGCCCTTGTCGTCGGCCACCAGGCCGGTGAGCAGGACCTCGTCGTCCTCGCCGTCCGGGTCATCGCCCATGACCAGGGTGGCGTAGCCCGCGATGGGCACCTGGCAGCCGCCATCCAGCCCGGTCAGGAAGCCGCGCTCGGCGTCCACGCACACGTGCGTGGCGTAGTCGTCCAGAAACTCGAGGAGTTCGGCGGTCTCCTCGTCGTCCTCGCGGAACTCGATGCCCAGCGCGCCCTGGCCGATGGCGGGCAGGAAGCGCGGCGGGCCCAGCTCCTGGCGCATGGGCGCGGAAAGGCCCAGCCGGTTGACCCCGGCCGAGGCCATGATGATGGCGTCGAACTCGCCGTCCATGAGCTTGCGCAGCCGCGTGTCCACGTTGCCGCGCAGGGAGACGATGTTCAGATCGGGCCGGAGCGCCAGGAGCTGGGCCTGGCGGCGCAGGCTGCTGGTGCCGACCTTGGCGCCCCGGGGCAGATCCTCCAGGGCGGCGTGGCGCACGGAGAGAAAGGCGTCCGTGGGCTGTTCGCGCTCGGGAATCACGCCGAGCACGAGCCCCTCGGGCAGTTCCACGGGCACGTCCTTCATGGAATGCACGGCCAGGTCGGCGCGCCCGTCCAGCAGGGCCTCCTCGATCTCCTTGACGAAGAGCCCCTTGCCGCCCACGCGGGCCAGGGGCACGTCGAGGATCTTGTCGCCGGTGGTCTTGATGATCTCCAGGTCCACCGCCACCCCGGGGTGCTCGGCCTGGATGCGGTCCTTGATGTGGTTGGCCTGCCACAGGGCCAGCTTGGAGCCCCGCGTGGCGATGACGAGTCGCTTCATGTGTCGCTTCCGTAGCGGCCGGCCCGAAGCGGGCCGCGGATGATGGAGAAAAAAGGCGCGCCCGGCCGCCGGGCCGGGCGCGAAAAAAACCGGCTTACTTGCAGGTGGAGCAGTTGCCGCCGGAGCACCCGGCGCAGCCCGAGGAGGACGAGGCCTGGGGCGGGCGGGCGTTGCGCGGGCCGTTGACGCCGCCGGGGTAGGTGTGGCGGCAGCAGCTCATGAGCTTTTCCGTCTTGGTGGAGCCGCACTCGGGGCAGGCCACGGCCTCTTCGCCAAAGACCAGCTCCTCGAATTCCTTGCCGCACTTTTCGCAGCGATACTCGTGGATGGGCATTGCTTCCTCCGTTGGTGAAATGTCGTCGCCGGGCCAGGCCAACGCCGGGAGCCCGCTTCGCGGAGCTCGACCGGCGAGCGCGGCTGGCGAACTCGGCGGGCGGGCGCGGCCGGAATGCGCGCCGGGGACCGTAAGATAATCCTTTTTCGCGCGGCGTCAAAACCCCGCGTCGGGGCTCGCCGGCCGGGCGCTGCGGCCGCCCCGCCCCGGGCTCAACCTTCCGTCAGCCCGCCGTCAGCCCGCCGTCAGCCCGCCGTCAGCCTTCCAGGTAGGGCGTCAGCTCGGTCACGGCCTCGAAGAGGTAGTAGTCCACCAGCCTGCAGAGCATGTGGCCCACGGCGATGTGCACTTCCTGGATCAGGGCCGTGGTCTTGTCCGGCACGTTGAGCAGGTAGTGGCAGCGCGGGCCCAGTTCGCCGCCGCTGCCGCCGGTCAGGCCCACGGCGACCACGTGCTTGGCGCGCGCGGCGTCCACCGCGGCGATGACGTTGGCGCTGTTGCCCGAGGTGGAGATGGCCACGAGCACGTCGCCCTCGCGGCCCAGGGCCTGGACCTGCTTGGCGAAGACCTGGTCGAAGGCGTAGTCGTTGCCGATGGCCGTGAGCGCGGAGGTATCCGTGGTCAGGGCCAGGGCGGGCAGGGGCGGGCGCTCGATCATGAAGCGGTTGACGAACTCCGCGGCCAGGTGCTGGGCGTCGGCCGCGCTGCCGCCGTTGCCGCAGAGCATGATCTTGCCGCCGCGCGCCAGGGCCACGGCCATGGTCCGGGCGATTTCCACCACGCGCTCGGCGTTGTCCTTGAAAAACCGTTCCCGCAGCCGGATGCCCTCGTGGCAATATTCCAGAACCATGCGTCTGGCGTCTTCGCTCATGCTTCCCCCTCCTCGGCCCGGCGAGGGCCGTCTTCGTGGATATCCGCGCGTCCGGGCACACGCCCGGGCACACGCCCGGGCGCACGTCCGGGCCCGCGTCGCGCGGGCTCCGCGGACGTCGCGGCCCCATGCGTGGTATACCAATTGAAAGGGGCTGACAATGACCCTTTTTTTGGATATGGGTGGAAACGACTTTCCGGGTAAGGCCCGGCCGTGCGGCCTCGGCCGCCGGACCGCGCCGGACGTTCCGCATGCGTCCCGCGCGCCCCGCTTGTCCGGCGACCGGCCCAGGCGGCGCTTCCGCAGCGCCGCAGGGGCGCGGGGCGTTCCGCAAACGCCCCGCACCAGACCGCGCTCCGAGCCTTGACGACCGGCCGTCCCCGCAGTCCCATCGGCGTGCCTTTGCCGTGCGGCCAGCGGGGCGGGCCGATGCGCGAAACGTTCGCGGGCCGTTCGCCGCGCGCTCCCGGATCGGCGGCCATGCCGCTTCCGCCCAGGGGGTTCCTCCCCGGTAGTGTTCCGCAACAACGGCTTGACGGCCCATGCATCACGCACGGGCGCGGTTTTGCGTGCTCCGGACCTCTTCCGCGTTCGGGAAAAAAATCACGCAACCGCGCTTTACACCAAGCGTGGTTGCATTATGTATGCAAACAAGGGGCCCGTCCCGTGCGGGGCGAGCCCGCGCGCAAACGGCGCGAGACCATAAACCCGGCAACGGGCTGCCACAAGGAGGAAGCCCATGGATCTGTACTACGACCAACTCAGGCAACGCATCGTCTGCCGCTGGGGCGAGCCCACCGAGTACATGCTCGGCAAACGTCCCATCGTCATCAACAAGTCGCGCACGCTCACGGCCAAGGTCTCCAAGCACGGCCGCGTGAGCAAGGGCGACCGGGAAAAACACGGGCGCGATCCCAAGTTCCGCCTCATCCAGCAGTTCCGCAACGAGTTGGAAAAGAGCGGTTTCTTCAACGCCCAGACCCCGGCCATCCCCTGCGCGGTGTGCGGTTCGCTGGAAGACTCCCGCCCGCACTTCAACCTGGAAACCCGTGAGATCGTCTGGTTGTGCCCGGCGCACCGCCCCACGCGCCAGCCGGACACCTCCAGGGACAACTAGGCGCGCCCACCGGCGGCGGACGGCACCGGCCGCGCCGACGCGGGAACCGCATCGCGCGCGCGAGATCGCGCGCAGGCGGGCCCGGCCCGGCCCGGACCCGGACGTCCCGGCCGTACCCGCCCCGGGGATGCGCCCGAGCCAAGAGTCGTTCCGCCCCTCCGGGGGCCGGACCGGCGCGGTACGCGCCCGGCCCCGTCCGCAGGATTCCTTCGACCGATTCCCTGGCCCCAGGTTCCCCCTTCCGCCTTCTCCCGTCCGGACGCCATGCGCCCGCTCAAACCCCGCGTCCACGCTTTCCCTTTTTCCGGCGCTTGCCCCTTTCATGGCGCTTGCCCTTTTCCCGATGCTTGCCCTTTTCCCGATGCTTGAAGGTTGTCCGGCTTTTGACTAGGGTTTCGCGCATGCCCAGCCCCATTCGCTCCGTGCTCATCCTGACCAAGGCCGCCACGCCCCGGGCCGCGCAACTGGGCCGCGAGATCGCGGCCTGGCTCGACGCGCGCTCCGTGCCCGCGCGCATCCTGGAAAACGGGGCCGGGCTGGCCGCCCTGGCCGCCGCGGCCGCCCCTTCGGGAGCCGCCCCCGCCCCG
The DNA here is from genome assembly GCA_015709205.1 of Desulfovibrionaceae bacterium. Lineage (GTDB taxonomy): Bacteria > Desulfobacterota > Desulfovibrionia > Desulfovibrionales > Desulfovibrionaceae > JACCQO01. The sequence continues at coordinate 34,030 of JACCQO010000020.1, read as the reverse complement.
GACCTGTGCCTAGTGCTCGGCGGCGACGGCACCATGCTCGGCGCGGCGCGCGCAGCCACCGCAAGCGGCGTGCCCCTGCTCGGCGTGAACCACGGCCGGGTCGGCTTCCTGGCCGAACTGGACCGCTCCGACTGGCGCGAGGGCTTGGCGCGCGTGCTCGCGGGCCGGGCCGAGGTGGTCGAACGCGCGGCCCTGGCCTGGCGCGTGCTGCGCGGCCCCGAGGGCGACGAGGCCGAAGGGACGGTGCGCGAAGCAGGGCTGGCCATCAACGACGTGGTGGTCAACCGCGGCGCGCTGGCCCGGCTGCTTTCCCTGGAGGTCTTCGCGGACCTGGATCCCGACGGCGCCGAAACGTCCCGGGGCCCGGTCTCCCTGGGCGCGCTGCGCGCCGACGGGCTGATCGTCTCCTCGGCCACCGGGTGCACGGGCTACGCCGTGTCCGCCGGGGGCCCGCTGGTGCACCCGGCCCTGGACGCCCTGGTGCTCACGCCGGTCTGCGCCTTTCTGAACAATTTCCGGCCCCTGGTGCTGCCCGGCGACGCGGAGATCCAGATCCGCCTGCCCGCGCCCCCGGCGCCGGACGCGCACCTGACCGTGGATGGCCAGCGCGTGCTGCATCTGGCGCCCGACGAACACGTCGTGCTGCGCCGCGCCGCACGCGGCCCGCGCTTCGTGGTGCTCGACGAAAACGGCTATTTCCGCAAGCTCGCGGCCAAGGGCTTCACCCGCGACCAGACCGAACCGACCGCCTGTTCCGACCCGGTTGCGCCCGACGACCACGACCCCCCCAAGGAGGGCGCGTGAACACCCTGCCCGACCTCTCCTGCGCCGCCGACATCCGCTACGGCGTCGATCCGATCCTCGACGCCTGGCTCCTGCACTTCATGACCGAGAACAACCTCGAGTACCGGCTCACGCCCCACGTCAACGCCACGCCCGAGCAGTTGCGCTTCATGGTCGATCTGGAGGAGGGCCAGGTCTACGTGCCCTGTTCCGACGAGATGTTCGAGGCCCTCTACCGCAGCCGTCCGGGCACGGACGTGCGCGCGGCCTACAACGTGGCCTGGCGCGTGCTCGTGCGCATGGTCCGCGAGCACATCACCACGCGCGAGGACCGGCTGCGCATCATCCAGTTCTCGCGCCACCGCTTCCGCCTGGGGCTGGTCACGGGCATCCTCATCCCCTCGCGAATGATGAAGCGCTTGGCCTCCATCTTCCGCATCCAGTCCGGCGTGCTCGACCCCTACCGCGCGCGCAAGATCCTCTACAACCGCCGCGCCCAGGAACTGATCTGGACCCATTCCACGGACCAGCAGCTCAACGCCTGCCCGGTCCAGCCCCTGGCCTGCACCCGGCTCGACGACCTGCGCTGGGAACTGGACCTGGTGCAGCTCAAGCGGCTCTTCGTGCTCTCCACGCGCTGCGAGCTGTGGCGCGAGGCCAATGCGCCGGACCCCGGCTCCCTGGACCAGGAGGTGGAGGAGTCCGGCGACTGCATGGACTACCTGCGCGCCATCTTCGGCCCGGACCGGCCCCTGCCCGCCAACGTGCTCTACCTGCCGGACTCCAGCGGCGGCGTGATCGTGGACCTGCTGATCATCCGCATGCTCCTGCGCCAGGGCCACCGCGTGATCCTGGCCCTCAAGGGCGACTTCTACTTCCAGGCCCCGACCATCTGGGACCTGGAGAACGATCCCATCCTCGCCCGCGCCGTGGCCGGGGCCAAGGTGCTCACGGAACGCTCGATCTCCAAGAACGAGCTGCTGCGCCTGCTGCGCGAGCACCGCTTCCTGGTCATCTCCGACGGCACCAACGAGCGGCTGAACCTCTACCGCACCTCGGTGACCTTTGCCCGCGCCTGGAAGGAGGCGGACGTGATCATCGCCAAGGGCGTCTCGCACCACCGCCGGCTCATCGGCACCTCGCACCACTTCACGCGCGACGTGCTCTGCTTCCTGCGCGGGCCGGACGGCCGCTTCGGCATGCACTTCAAGCCCAAGTCCCAGCGCGCGGTCAAGTTCACCGAGGCCGACCTGCAGTCCCTGGCCGACGCGATCATCGCGACCATGCAACACGCCCACGGCGAAGGCAAAAAGGTCATGTTCTATTCCGCGGTGGTCGGGTCCATCCCCGGGCAGACCAAGACGGCCATCAAGGTGCTCCACACCTTCGTGGCCCACCTGCGCTCGCGCCTGGAGGGCACCTTCGTCATCAACCCGGCCGAGCACTTCATCGCGGGCATGGACGGCGACGACCTGATGTACATGTGGGAGCGCGTGCAGCGTTCCGGGCTCATCGACGTGTGGCGCTTCCAGACCGTGGAGGACATCGAGGCCAGCTTCGAGCTCATGGGCCAGCGGGTGCCCCCGGCCTGGACCGGCAAGGACTCCACCTTTTCCACCGGATGCACCAAGGAGATGCACATCGCCCTGGACGAGCAGCGCAGGCATCCGGAACTGCAGATCATTGGCCCCAGCGCGGAGAAATTCTTCCGCCGCGCGGAATACGGGGTGGGGAAATACTTCGATGTGGGCATCAACCCGGCCTAGCGCGGGCCCGATGCGGCCAGCCCGGCCCGTCCCGCCGCGTCCGTCCGCACTCCGGCCCGCACTCCGGCCCGCACTCCGGTTCGCGCTCCTGACGATCCTGCTCGTGGCCGTGCTGTCGGCGGGCTGCGCCGCGCCGCGCCGCCCGGCCCCGGCCCCGGCGCGGCCCGCGCAGGGCTACCGCGTGCTGGACCAGGCCGAGGCCGTGGCCCTGGCGCGGACCATGCGCGCGGAGAACCAGGGCCTCTTCTCCTGGCTGGCCCTGCGCCCGGCCCTGGACCAGTCCCTGGTCTACCTGCTCTCGGGCGATCCGGACGAGGAACTCCTCGATCCCGGCGCGGCGGTCCGCGAGCAGACGGGGCCGATCACCCGCGCGCGGCTGGTGCGCTCGGCCGAGCGGCTCAAGGGGCTGCTCGGGCTGCTGGACGTGGACCCCGCGCCGCTGGGGCGCGAATTCACCTGGATCGAGGTCTTGCCGGACGTGCTCACCACGGGCTACTACCTGCCCACGGTGCACGCCAGCCTGACGCCCGACGACGTCTACCGCTACCCGCTCTATGGGCCGCCGGACGACGTGCGCGCCCTGGATCTGGGCGCGTTCCACCCGCGCTGGAAAGGGCAGACCCTGTACTATCGGATGGAGAACGGCGCCCCGGTGCCGTACTTCGACCGCGACGCCATCGACTACCAGGGGGCCCTGGAGGGCCGGGGGCTGGAGCTGGCCTGGGCGCGCGACCCGGTGGAGGTGCAGAACCTGCAGACCCAGGGATCGGGCGTGCTCCTGCTGCCGGACGGCAGCGAAATCGGCGTGGGCTACGCGGGCAAGAACGGCCGCCAGTTCAAGGGGCTGGGCGGCATCTTCAAGCGTGGCGGCTATCTGGAGAACGGCGGCCCGAGCTACGGGAACATGAGCCGCTACGTGGCCGAACACCCGGAGCGCGAACGCGAGATCATGGTCCAGAACCCGAGCTACGTGTTCTTCCGCCGCCTGGAGGGCGCGGCCCTGGGCGCCACGGGCCGCCCGGTCACCGGCCGGGCCACGCTGGCCGTGGACCCGGCGGTGGTCCCCCTGGGCGCGGCCGCGTTCTACAACGCCACCCTGCCGCCCATGTCCCCGGACGGGTGCTTCGCGCCCACGGCGGGCATCGGCCTGGCCCAGGACATGGGCGGGGCCATCAAGGGCCGCCACGTGGACTATTTCTGGGGCGAGGGGCCGGGCGCGGAATACGCGGCCTGGCGCACGAACACCCGCGCCTCCCTGTACATCCTGCTGGCCCCCGGGCCCGATGCGAAACCGGGCGCGAACCCGGGCGCGAACCCGGGCGCGAACCCGAACGTGCAAGCCTCCGCGCACACCGACAATTGACCCTCCGAGGAACGACCCCATGGATTTGACCAGCCTCACGGAAACCCTTACATGGTGCTTTGCCCGCCAGCGCGCGGCCGTGGCCGAATGGCACGAGCGCGAGCCCCGGCTGGCCGACGGCTGCGAGGTCTTTTCCGGCGCGCCCGACGCCGAGGAGTTCAAGCGCCTCGTCCTGGCCGAGCACCTGATCAACTACAAGCTCTGGCACGTGGAGGACCGCGCGCGGCGCAAGGACGTGCGGCCCGAGGCCATCGCCGAGTGCAAGTACGTGATCGACGGGCTGAACCAGCGCCGCAACAACGGCATGGAGGCGGTGGACGCCTGCCTGACCGCGCTGCTCGCGCCCCTGACGCCCGCGGACGCGGCCGAGCGCCACAACACCGAGACCGTGGGCGCGGCCCTGGACCGGCTTTCGATCCTCAGCCTCAAGCTCTTCCACATGCGCGAGCAGACCGAGCGCCACGACGTCTCCGCCGAGCACGTGCGGGGCTGCCGCGACAAGCTCGCGGTGCTTGAACGCCAGCACGGCGACCTGTGCCGCGCCGTGGTCGAGCTGCTGGAGGAGTACGCGGCCGGGACCAAGCGGCCCCGGGTCTACTACCAGTTCAAGATGTACAACGATCCGGCCCTGAACCCCGAGCTCTACGCCAAGGCCGGAAAATAGCGGCGCACGCGCCCGAGGATTGCTGCCATGCCCGACTACGAAGCGGTCATCGGCCTGGAGGTCCACGCCCAGCTCAAGACGGCCTCCAAGCTCTTCTGCTCCTGTTCCACGGCCTTCGGCTCCGAGCCCAACGAGAACGTCTGCGAGGTTTGCTCCGGCATGCCCGGCGTGCTGCCCGTGCTCAACCGCACGGCCGTGGAATACGCCGTGAAGATGGGCCTGGCCGTGAACTGCGAGATCAACGAGCGTTCGGTCTTCGCGCGCAAGAACTACTTCTATCCGGACCTGCCCGCGGGCTACCAGATCTCCCAGTACGAATCCCCGCTCTGCGGCCCGGGGCACCTGGACGTGGAGACCTCGGCCGGGCCCCGGCGCATCGGCATCACGCGCATCCACATGGAGAACGACGCGGGCAAGAACATCCACTCCAGCGCCGAGAACGTCAGCTACGTGGACCTCAACCGCGCGGGCGTGCCGCTCATCGAGATCGTCAGCGACCCGGACATCCGCACCAGCGAGGAGGCCGTGGCCTACCTCAAGGGGTTGCGCTCCATCCTGCTCTACCTGGGCATCTGCGACGGCAACCTGGAGGAGGGCTCCTTCCGCTGCGACGCCAACGTCTCCATCCGCCCGCGCGGGCAGGCCGAGTTCGGCACGCGCGCGGAGCTGAAGAACCTCAACTCCTTCCGCAACGTGCAGCGGGCCATCGACTACGAGATCGGCCGCCAGGCCGACCTGCTGGACGACGGCGAAGCCGTGGTGCAGGAAACGCGCCTCTACGACGCCGGCCGCAACACCACCGCCTCCATGCGCGGCAAGGAGGAGGCCCACGACTACCGCTACTTCCCGGACCCGGACCTGATCCCCATCCAGTTGGAGCGCGCCTGGATCGAAAAGTGGGCCGCCGAGCTGCCGGAGCTGCCGCGCGAGCGGCGCGAGCGCATGGCGGCCGAATACGACCTGCCCGCCGAGGACGCGCGCATCCTGACCGAGGAAAAGGGGCTGGCCGACTACTTCGAGGCCGCGGTTGCGGCCTACGACGCGCCGAAGAAGATCGCCAACTGGATGGTCGGCGAGTTCCTGCGCCGCCTGAACGAGACGCACACGGCCGCCGAGGACGCGGCCATGGGCCCCGAGTCCCTGGCCGCGCTGGTGGCGCTCATCGACAAGGGCACCATCAGCGGCAAGATCGCCAAGGACGTCTTCCCGGACCTCTTCGCCTCGGGCCGGGCCCCGGAGGAGTACGTCAAGGCCAAGGGGCTGGTGCAGATCTCGGACGCCGGGGCCATCGAGGCGGCCGTGGACGCGGTGATCGCGGCCAACCCGGCCGAGGTGGAGGCCTACCGCGGCGGCAAGACCAAGCTCATGGGCTTCTTCGTGGGCCAGGTCATGCGCGAGACGCGCGGCAAGGCCAACCCCCAGCTGGTCAACGAACTGCTGCAGGGCAGGCTGGGGTAGGGCGCACGGCTCGGCGTCTACGTGAGCATTCCCGGCGAGCATTCCAACCCGAACCGACTTCCATCCATGACCGACCACATCCGCTACGACGACGCCAGAGGCTGCCTCGTGCTGCTCGACCAGCGCATCCTGCCCACGCGCGAGGAATATTTCGACTGCACGGACACCGCGTCCACCATCTACGCCCTGCAGACGATGGTCGTGCGCGGCGCGCCGGCCATCGGCGTGACCGCGGCCTACGGCTGCCGCCTGGCCCTGGACGAGGTCGGCGACGGACCGGGCTGGCAGGAGCGGCTGCAGGCCAAGCTGGCCGAGCTGGCCGCCGCGCGGCCCACGGCCGTGAACCTGAAGTGGGCCGTGGACCTGATGACCGCGCTGTGGAAGGACTCCGGCGAGGTGACGCCTGCGCGGCTTGCGGACATCTGGCTGGCCCGCGCCAAGGAACTCCACGCCGAGGACATCGAGATCAACAAGGCCATGGGCCGCCACGGCGGCGCGCTGATGCGCGACGGCGACACGATCATGACCCACTGCAACGCCGGAGCCCTGGCCACGGCCGGGTGGGGCACGGCGCTGGGCGTGATCCGGGGCGCGCTGGAGCTGGGCAGAAAGGTGCGCGTCATCGCCAACGAGACGCGGCCCTTTCTGCAGGGCGCGCGGCTCACGGCCTACGAGCTGGCCAAGGACGGCATCGACGTGACCGTGGCCTGCGACAACGCCGTGGGCCTGCTCATGCAGCGCGGCATGGTCCAGCAGGTGGTGGTCGGCGCGGACCGTGTGGCCGCCAACGGCGACGCGGCCAACAAGATCGGCACCTTCACCGTGGCCGTCATGGCCAAGCGCTTCGGCGTGCCCTTCTACGTGGCCGCGCCGCTCTCGACCATCGACCGGAACACCCCCACGGGCGCGGACATCCCCATCGAGGACCGCACGCCCGACGAGGTGGTCTTCGTCGGGGCCACGCGCATCACGCCCGAGGGCGTGCCCGTGTACAACTTCGCCTTCGACGTGACCCCGGGCGACGAGCTCATCGCCGGGATCATCACGGAAAAGGGCGTGCTGCGGCCGCCCTACGCCGCATCCATCCGCCGCGTCTTCGCAGAGGGCGCGGCCTAGGCGGCCTCCGGCGGCCAGCGACCCCTTTGAAAAGGGTTCTCTGGACTCTCCTAAACTTTTTTTCGCGCCTGCGGCGAGGACACACATTCGCACCAACCAACCTGTTCCAACAAGCGCGTGCCCTCGACGCGACAGCCGGGCCGGTCGCTGTCGGTCCGGTTGCCGCGGATCCGAGTATCCGGACGATTCCGCGGGCGCGACGCACGGAAACCATGAACACCGATTCCCTCGCCTTTTCCAGCCTTCCGGGCCCCGCCGCCACGGCGCCCGGCCGCAGCGACACCGGCACGGCCGCGCGCCGCGCGCGACGGACCGCGGGCGGCCCCCTGCACGGCGCGCTGGCGCGCATGGGCCCGGCCTGGATCATCAGCGCCGTGGCCTGCGGCCCGGCGACCATGGCCTCGGTGGCCATGTCCGGCTCGGCCTACGGCTACGCCCTGCTCTGGGTCGTGGTCCTCTCGGCGGTCTTCGCCTGCACGGCGCAGTACATGGCCGCCAAGGCGGGCATCATCGCGGGCAAGGGCATCGTCGCCGTGGTCCGGGAGCGATTCGGCCGCGGCCTGGCCTGGGTGCTGCTCGCGGATGCGCTGATCTGCACGTGGCTGGCGGCCGCCGTGCTGCTCAAGGCCTTCGCCGCGGTCACGGCCCTGGTCACGGGGTTCGACGCGCCCTGGCTGCCCGTGCTCTACGCGGCCGGATTCTACCTGCTCACGGGCGTGGGCGGGTACAAGGCCCTGGAAACCTTCTGCAAGCTGTTGGTGGCCGTGGTGGTGGGCTGCTTCGTGGTCACCCTGGGCGTGGCCGCGCCGTCCGTGCCCGGCGCGCTGACCGGGCTGGTGCCCTCGCTGCCCGGCGGCGGCGCGGGCGCGCTGATGAGCGCGGGGATCATGGGCGGGGCCGTGCACATCACGATCATCGCCATGCACACCTACACCGTGAACGCGCGCGGCTGGACCGTGGAGGACGCACCCCTGGCGCGCACGGACACGGTGCTCTCCATGCTCGTGGCCTTCGGGCTCTATTCGGTGGCCATCTTCCTGTGCGGCGCGGCCGTGCTGCACCCGCTGCACGCCGAGGTCAAGAACGCCTTCGACCTGGCCGCGACCCTGCGCCCGCTCCTGGGCCCCTGGGCCGGGGCGGTGTTCCTGGCGGGCATGTGGGGGGCAGTGGTCACGACCATCGCGCCCACGTACCTGGCCGGGGCCTACCTGCTGGCCGACGCGGCCGGATGGGAGCCCTCGGTGCGCGACCGGCGCTTCCGGCTGGCCGTGCTGGCCGGGTGCCTGGTCAGCCTGCTCGGGCCGCTCTACCACGGCGGGTTCCTGGTGCTGCTGGTGACCATGCTCGCCCTGGGGCTGTGCGGCACCCCGCTGATTCTGGGGCTGCTGCTGGTGCTGCTCAACTCGCGCGCCTGGGCCGGGCGGCTCGCCAACGGCCTCGCGCTCAACGTCCTGGGCGGCGCGGCCCTGGCCGTGACCACGCTGCTGGCCGCGCGCTTCGCGCTCGCCAAGCTGGGCGTGCTCTAGGGCTGGCGGACGTGGCCGACGCGTACGCACTTGCCCTGGAACTCACGACGCGCGATCTGGAGAATGGACGCACGCTGATCGCCGGGGACGTGAACAGGGGCAAGACCACGCTCACGCGCGAGCTGGCCGGACGGCTGGCCGCGGCCCTGGGCGCCGGGCGCCTGGCCGTGCTCGACCTGGCCCCGCGCGTGCCGGGCGAGCGCGGCGCGGATTCGGCCGGAACGCCGAGCGGCGTGGGCGGCCGCCTGGAGCTCGCGGCCCCGGGCGCGCTGGTGCTCGCCCCGGAACTCGCCGCGCCCCGGCTTACGGCCATGCGCCTGCCCGTGGCCGGGCGCGAGGCCGAGGCCGAACGACTGGCGCGGGCCAACCTGGCGCGCATCCAGCCGCTGCTGGGCGATTTCGCGGCCTCGGGCCGCGACGTGCTCGTGGTCAACGACCTGTCCATGTTTTTCCAGGCCGCGGGCGTGGAGGACTTTCTCGCGCGCATCGGCACGGCGCGCACCGTGCTGGCCAACGGCTATCTGGGGGAATCGCTGGGCCGGACTCAGGGCACGGCCCAGGGCGCGGGCCAGGGCGCGGAACGATTTTCGGAACGCGAGCAGAGGCGCATGCGCGCCTTCGCGGCCTGCTGCGACAGGGTCGTGCAACTGTAAAAAACACAGGATACCAGGACAAAAGAACCCGAACGAATTTCCACGCCGCGGCCGATCACGCGCCGCTGCCCTGCGCGACGGCGCGCCGGGCGTTTTCCTCTTCACCACGGGGCACCGCCCCCGCCACACTACACCGCAAGGAGTACCCATCCCATGCAACTGGACGAACGCACCGTCACCAAGGCCATTCTGGACCGTTATCACGAAAAGTTCATCGCCAGCCTGGACCTGGACGTGGCCATCGTGGGCGGCGGCCCCTCGGGACTGACCGCGGGCTACCATCTGGCCAGGCAGGGGTTCAACGTGGCCCTGTTCGAACGCAAGCTGTCCCTCGGCGGCGGCATGTGGGGCGGCGGCATGACCTACAACTTCATCGTGGTCCAGGAGGACAGCCGCCACATCCTCGAAGAGGTCGGCCTGGCCGTCGAGCCCTACGGCGAGGGCTACTACACCGTGGACGCCGTGGCCGCGACCACGACCCTGGCCTCCAAGGCCTGCCTGGCCGGGGTCAAGGTCTTCAACTGCATGAGCGTGGAGGACGTGGTCCTGCGCGAGGTCGAGGACGTCAAGCGCGTCACGGGCATCGTCATCAACTCCAGCCCCGTGGAACTGGCCGGGCTGCACGTGGACCCGCTGACCCTGGGCTGCAAATTCCTCATCGAGGCCACGGGCCATCCCGTGGAAGTGCTCAAGACCCTGGTGCGCAAGAACGACGTGCGCCTGAACACGCCCTCGGGCCAGATCGAGGGCGAACAGTCCATGTGGGCCGAGATCGCGGAGGCGAACACGCCGCTGAACACGCGCGAGGTCTTCCCGGGCGTGTACGTGGCGGGCATGGCGGCCAACGCCACCTTCGGCTCCTACCGCATGGGCCCGGTCTTCGGCGGCATGCTCCTGTCCGGCGTCAAGGTCGCCGAGGAGATCGCGGCCCGGCTCAAGGGCTAGGGACCTGCGAACCGCAAAAAGAACGGGCGGCCCGGAGAACCGGGCCGCCCGTTTTCCATTTCCGGTTCGCGCCGGACCGGTGCGCGCAGGCCTACATGGAGCCGCAGATGCCGTGGCAACGGCCCTGCGTGTCGTAGCAGTCGGCGATGCCGCCCGTGTCCACGTAATGCGAGCAGCCCCAACACTGCCCGTTGCAGTCGTTGAGGTACTTCTCGTTGCACTCCCGGGCGGGCGCCTTGGAGTCCTTGGGCACGCCCCAGGAAAAGGTCACGTCCACCCCGCCCAGGCGCGTCCCCCTGCCGTTCTTGTGACAGTGCAGGGTCACGTCCTTGGACCCGGCCAGAGCCGCGCCGCCCGAGGCCAGCAGAACCGCACAGGCCACCAGGGCCAGCACGCCGCGCACGATTCGTTCCCGCATCGTTCCCTCCCTTTCCGTGGCCCGCCGCCGCGGCGGCCGCGGGCCCGTTTCCGTCCTCACTCCTGGACCACTTCCTGGCCGCCGGAGCGGTCGGTGCAGATGTATACTCCGGCCACCTTGCCGCAGCCCATGCAGCCCCCGGAGCAACCGTTGGGAAACTTGTCCGTGCACGCCTGCGCGGCCTCCTTCCCGCCGCCCCCGCCGGAGACGTACACATCTCCCACCACGGCCTTGCTCGCACCGTTGCGGCACTGGTACAGCGTATCGCCGCCGCCCCCGGCAACCGCCACCCCGGACACCGACAACACCAACAACAACACTGAAGAAATCAGAATTCCGCGCATCGCCGACTCCTCGCCCCCCAACACGGTTCACTCCACTCCCCGGCAACGGGACAACCCCGGCCCCGTGCGGGCATCATCGCATCCGGTTTTCCGCAGCACGCCGTCGCGGCAACGCATTCCGTCGGCCGTCCGCTAGTAGCCGTGGACGACTTTCCTGCCGGTCGAATCCCAGCACCCGCCCCCGTGCACGTCGAACGTGTAGTCGGAGCAGGCCACGCAGGCCTCGGCGCATTCCGTGGGATACTTCTCGTTGCACATCGCCGCGAGCTGCTTCGTGTCCTTCACCCCCGACCAGACCTTGGCCTCGGCATAAATCCGTCCGACGATGGTTCCGTCGCCCTTCTTCCTGACGGTCCCCGTGATGCAATCCACCTTGTGGTTCTTGGTCCCTGCCCACGCCGGGGCATCGAATGCCGCGACGCTCAACGCGACCGCCAAAAACAGGGGCACGGCCAGAAAGGCGATGCCGAAAATCGCACGGCTCGGGGTCTTGTCCATTGCTGCCTCCTTGTTTGCCCAGCTCGGCCCAAGACGCTCCGTCCACGCTCGAAACCCAACCGGCGATACTATCGGCACAGTCCTCTACCGGATCCATGGAAATGCGGGAGCCGCCGGGGCATCGTCCCGGCACAGCGGCGCGCCCCGCATCCGGCGATCAATCGTTGTAGATGTCCTGGTTGCCCGCGCCGTCCTCGCAAATGTACGACTTCGTCGCGGGCAATTGCGTGCAGCCCATGCAGCCGCCGGAGCAGCCGTTGGGGAACTTCTGCTCGCACGCTTCCACGATTTCCCTCTTCGAGGCTCCGCCCGAGGCGTAGACCTCGCCCACCAGGCTCCGGGTCGCGGCGTTGAGGCACTTGTACAGCGCGTCCTTTCCGCCGCCGCCCGCCAGGGCCGCACCGGCCCACAGACAAATCGCCAGCGCGGCCGCCGCAATGACCATCTCCTTGCGCATCGTTGTTTGCTCCTCCTATGACGTTCGCCCCCTTGGCCCAGACCACAAACCACCCGGCGCGGCGATCAATACGGCGGGCCGCACCAGCCGTGACAGGCGCCTTCAAGATCGTAGCAGCCCATGTTGCTCATGCCCAGCCAGCGCTCGTCGAACTGCTTGCAGGCCCAGCACTGGCCGTTGCAGTCCGCCGGGTACTTCTCGTTGCACGCGGCCGCCAAAGTCTTGGGTTTCTCCATGCCGCTGACGCTGGCCTTGCCCCACACGTAGCCCACCTTGGTGACGGCCTTGTTCTCCGTCACGGCCTTGGTGCCGTCGCCCACGGTGCAGGCGAGCTTGACGTCGGAGGAACCCGCCAACGCAACGCCCGGTCCCGCCAGCATCGCGGCAAGCAAAATCCACATCGCCAACCGCATTCCGACCATACTCTCTCCTTGTGGCCCCGGCTTGCCGCCCCACCATGGGGCGACCCCCGCCGGCGGCCGATACCGGCTTCGCAGCCCTGGACGCGCCCCCCCACCGGCGGCGGCGTCCATTTCCTTTTCATCATGGCACTCTATCTAGCGTATTGCCAGGGTGTTGTGCAATAAAGGACTGAATCGCACTCCGCCAACATCGTTGGCATGTCGATTTCCATTTCCCAAATACTGCACGGACGATGCCAAGCCGCCGCCGCCCCTACGCCGGGCCCCGCCCGGCCGGATCGACCGCCCGCCGGCGCCGCGCGGCGCCGCACCGCGCAACGAGCTCGCCAGCCAGCGCCGCGCCCGCGCACCACAGGAACCAGTCGCCCCAGGCCGCATAGGGCGTGGGCAGCCGCAGGGCGCAGACCCGCACCACCCGCGTCTGCAGCGCGCCCGACTCCGTGCGCGAGCCGGGCACGATCTCCCCGGCCGCGTTGACCGCGCCGGAGCCGCCCGCGTTGCCCACGCGCACCAGGGGCACGCCGAACTCCACGGCGCGCAGCACCGAAAGCCCGAAATGCGTCTCGTCCGCGCGGCCATGGAACCAGGCGTCGTCCACCTGGTTCACGAGCACGTTCGCGCCCGCGGCCACGTCCGCGCGCACCAGGCCGGAAAAAAAGGATTCGTAGCAGATCAGCACGCCGATCCGCGCGCCCGGGCCGTGGTCCATGAGCACCGGCCCGCTCCCCGCGCCGAAGCGCCCCGCGTCCGGCAGCAGACGCCGCACCCAGCCCGGCGCGCCCGCGGGCACGGTCTCGCCGAAGGGCACCAGCCGCCGCTTGCGGTACACGGGCCCGCACCCTCCTGGGGTCGCCATGCGCGCCGCGTTGTAGCGCACCGCATCGTCCTGCGGGTCCGCGTGCTCCGGCATCTCCTCGTCCAGGCACTGAAAGAGGAAGGAGCGGTCCAGTTCGCGCACCAGGGGCACGGACGTGGCGTCGTCGCAGCCGCAACCGAAGTCCGGCGGCACCTCGGGCCAGACCGCCAGCCCGGCCTCGGGATGGGCCCGGGCCGCGGCCAGGGTCGCGTTCCACACCGCGTCCAGGTGGTTCGCCCCGGCCCCGCCGAACAGGAAGAACGGATCCAGCGGAAAATCCGGCTGGACCAGGACCAGCGCAAAGGTCCGCGCCCGGGCCTCGGCCGTGTCCAGTTGCGCGTGCGCCGTGGCCAGGCGCAGCTCCCCGCCCGCGGCCATGAGCGCGACCACGGCCGCGGCCGCCCCGGCCGCGCGCAGTGCGGCCCGTGCGCCGCCCGTCCCGCGCACGGCGGCCACGGCCCGGGTCAGCAGCGCGTTCACCAGCGCCACGCAACAGCACAACAGCGGCGCACCGCCCAGCGCCGCCGCCTGGGTCAGCGCCGGATACGGGTAGAGCCCCATGGAAACGTTGGCGGGAATGAAGGAGGGATACAGGCACACCAGGGCCGTGAAGACCAGGGCGTCGCGCACGGGCCCGGTGCGGCGGCCCTGCGGGGCCGTGGCCGCCAGCAGCCCGAACAGGGCGTAGGGCACGCCGTTGCAGGCACAGAACAGGGCCATGCCCGCCAGGGACCACAGCGGCGCGAATCCGTGCCACGCGGCCAGCCCGGCGCGCACGTAGCCGGACCAGACCCACCAGCAGCCCGCGCCGTAGAGCAGCCCGAGCGCCGCGCCGCGCAGGCCCGCCGCCCGGCGCGACTCGCCGCCGCTCCCGCCACCCCCGCCGCGCACGGCCAGCAGGAACGGGACCAGGGCCACGAACGCGGCCAACGGCAAGGGACGGCCCGGCGTGACCAGCCCCAGCAGCGCCAACGCGGCCCCCACGCCCGCAAGGCCGACCGCCCAATGCCGCCAACGGTTCATTCTTCCTCCTGCTCCGCGGCGCCACGCCGGACCGGGCGCCAGCCCAAGCCCCCGCCGCACGGCGTTCCGCGCGCCGGGCGCACCGGCATCACTTCCAGGCGCCGCAGTCCGCGCCCACGCATTGCCCGTTCGGGCCCCAGCAGGTGTTGAAGATCACGTCCGCGCCGCCCTTGTTCTGGCAGGCCCAGCACTGGCCGGCGCACTCGTTCGGGTATTTTTCGTTGCAGCCCTGGACCATCTGGGCGGTGTTCATGGAGCGCCCGTCCGCAAAGCTCACCGTCACGATGATCTTGCCCAGCGGCGTGCCGGCCATGTCCTTCTTGCAGAGCATCTGCAGCTCGCTGTCACCGGCAAAGGCCGTTCCGGCGAACAGCACCGCGACCAGTACGGCCAGGGAGGCCAGGGCCGATCCGAACATGCGATTCTTCATTACACCACCTCGCATCACTTTGGATATGTTGATATTTTTCCGGAACGGGGCAACGGCGTCGCCGTTCGCCCCGGCGGGCCATCATTTGCACTGGCTGCAGAAAGAGCCCTCGCAGGATCCATCCGGCTTCCAGCAGGCATAATATTTGTTGTCCTTCTTCCAACACAGCCAACATCTCCCTTCGCAGCCGTTGGCGTACTTTTCATTGCAGCGGGCAACGGCTTCCCGGGTGGTCGGAGTGCATTGCTTGCTGAACGACTGCCGCACCGCGACGGCGCCCAGCTCCTTGCTGTCCCGGCTGCGCACGCACTTGAGCTCCACGTCGCTGCTGGCGGCGGCGGCCACGCCGACGGCCGCCAACAGCGCGCCCACGACGACTGCGGCGAGCAATCCCATTCGCATCGTTTCCATGGCTTCGCTCCTCATGGCATTTCCCCCTCGCCCCGGCCGCCATGCGCCGACGACGAGGCATCCGTCCTTCCGTTTCGTCCGCACGCCGCCGCACCCGCGCCACGGAGCTTGTCCCGTGGGCCGCACGGCTCCGCCGCGGACGGAACCGCTACCACTTGCCGCAGTCCGCGCCGATGCACTGGTCGTTCGGCCCCCAGCAGGTGTTGAAGACGGCGTCCGCGCCCTGTTTCTGCTGGCAGGCCCAGCACTGTTCCCGGCAGCCTTCGGTGTACTTGCTGTTGCACTCCGCCACGGCTTCCTTGGGCGTCTTGGAAATCTGCCCCCAGAAATTCATCTCGACCGCGATCTTGCCCTGGATGTGGCCCTGCGCGCCGCTCCAACGGCAGAGCATGTCCACCCGGGAGCTCCCGGCAAAGGCCGCCCCCGCGCCCAGCAGACACAGGACCGCGACAAAAGGCAGCACTTGTCCCGTTCGCTTCATGTCCACACCTCCCGTCGTCCGTTTTTCGCCCGGGCATCGGGCGGTCGTTGGTTGCCGCGCTATTCCCAGAAAGGCACGTGCTTCTCGCCCGCACTGTCCCAGCACTCGTCGTTCCGGGCCGCGCGGTTGTCGCAGCCCCAGCAGTCGCCGTGGCAGGCGTTGGGGTACTTCTCGTTGCAGGCCCGCGCCGGGCCCGTGGGGTCCTTGAGCGTGCGCGTGACCGCATGCTTCGCCAGGTCGAAATAGACCTCGCCCACCGGGGGCTTCTCGCCCTTGACGCGGCATTCCAAAAGCTTTTCCCCGGCCCGCGCGCCGCTGCCCCAGGCCAGCGCCAACCCGACCGCCAGCAGGCAACAGGCGCACGGCATTCGCATCGCTCGCATAACCACTCCTTCCCATTGTCGATTCCGGAAACCTATCCGACATCTCTTAGGGCATCCGGCGCAAAATGCCAACTTTCCTGGCGCAACGTCTTCGTCTCCCCTGCCCCAGCAAGCATCGTTCCAACCTTCCGCCCCGTCCTTGCCCGCAGCGCCGCGCGGGCCGCGCGCACTTGACACCGCGCCGCGCTCCGGCTACCCCCTTCGCCTATCTCGGGAGGAGATTGCCCATGCCCCAGGTCGGAGAACTCGTGCTGCTCATCAGCCCCAAGGGAAAGCGCTACCTGCGCCGCGTCGCCGAGGACGGCGACTTCCACTCCAACGACGGCCACATCGCCGCCGCCGACCTCGTCGAGGCGCGCTTCGGCCAGACGCTGCGCACGCACATGGACCGCCCCTACCGGCTGCTCAAGCCCACGCTCTACGACCTGGTCAAGGGCGTCAAACGCCAGACCCAGATCATCTATCCCAAGGATATCGGCTACATCTGTATCAAGCTCGGCGTGGGCCCGGGCCGCCGCATCATCGAGGCGGGCTCCGGCTCCGGCTCGCTCACCGTGGCCATGTCCTATTTCGCGGGCGAAACCGGCCGCATCTACACCTACGAGGCGCGCCCGGAATTCTTCAAGCTCTGCCGCCGCAACCTGGACTGGGCGGGCGTGGGCGCAAACGTGGAGCAGTTCAACAAGGACATCGCCGAGGGCTTCGAACAGACCGGCGCGGACGCCCTCTTCCTCGACGTGCGCACGCCCTGGGACTACCTGGAACAGGCCGCCGCCGCCGTGGCCCCGGGCGCGTCCCTCGGCTTCCTCGTACCCACCGTCAACCAGGTCCAGGACCTCGTGGCCGCCCTGCAGGCCGGACCCTTCGCGGGCATCGAGATCGTGGAGATCCTCGTGCGCCGCTACAAGCCCGTGCCCGAGCGGCTGCGCCCCGAAGACCGCATGGTCGCGCACACCGGCTTCCTCGTCTTCTGCCGCCAGCAGGACCGCGACATCGAAGACGACACCGCCTTCGACGAAGCCAACTCCGTCCGCCAGGGCGGCGACCCGGACGTGTAGGCGCGGGGAGGGAAGGCGAAGAGCTGGGGGGAGGCGGGGGAGGGGCGCATGCCCGGTGTCGTAGCGATCAGAATTTCTGGGCGTCGATTTTCAGGATTTTCGAAGCGGCCAGAACGTCACCCAGTCCCCTCCATGCCAGACGGGGCCGATAGGCCCCTCCACACCAACGAATATCCGGCAAGGGCCACGGCGGCGGCGTTCCCTCGCCCCATACCGGCAGTTTTTGGGGGATGGGGTGAGGAGAGGCGGTCGCGCCGTCGCGCCGTCAGCGCAGGGCCAAACAGGCGGTCAGGAAGGCGAGCAGGAGCGCGCAGGCGGCCAGGGTGGGGTGCGGCCGGACGAGCGTGCGGCTGAGCAGCCAGCACAGGGCCGCGCCCAGCGCGAATTCCAGGACGAACTTGACCGCGAAGTCCACGGGCAGGAACGTGGCCGCGAGCTGCAGGCCCACCACCAGGGGCAGGTGCAGCAGAAAGATGTCGTAGGAACTGCGGGCCAGATCCGCGCACACCGGGCGCGGCGCGTTCCACCAGCGTTGCGCCGCCTTGAGCAGCACCACCAGCCAGGCCAGGGCGAGCAGGGCGCGCAATCCTCCGGTGGCCAGGGCCAGGCCCGCGGGCGCATGGCCCGGAGCCGCCATCAGCAGCCGGGCCGCGGCGATGAACCCCAGGCTCGACGCCACCGCCAGCACACCCCAGAGCCACAGCGGCCCGGGCAGGGCGCCGCGCTCGAACCAGCGCCGCCGCGCGGCAAGCAACCCCAGGCAGAAGAGCGCGGCGTAGAGCCCCACCCGGCTGGGCTGGAACATCAGATAGCCGCCCACGCCGGCCCAGGCCCAGTTCGGCACGACCATGTTCGAGGCCGCGATGCCCACGGCCGCCGCACAGCCCGCCGCCAGCAGGGAAAGCAGCACCTCGCCGCCGCGGGCCGCCTCCCGTTCCCCGGCGCGCGCTCCGGCTTCGCCGCCTGCGCAGCACCGCGCCGCCGCGGCATAGATCAGAAAAAAGACCAGCAGCATCGAGATGAACCAGAGGTGCCACTGGGAAAAATCGTTGGCGTGCGGCAGGGCCGTCTCCGGGGAGTCGAAGAGCACGAACCCGGGTTTCCAGGCCGTGGAAAGCTGGAACAGCCAGAAATCGAAAAAGCCCCAGCCATCCGGCGTGCGCCGCAGATATCCCACGTAGCTCATGAGCGGCACGTAGAATATCCCCAGCAGCACCAGCGGCGCGCCGAGCCGCCGCAGCTTGGCCGCGACGAAGCCGGCCGCCCCGTGGCGGCGCAGGGAGTGCACCGCGAAATACCCGGCGACGAAGAAGAGCACGGGCATGCAGAACAGATCGAAAAAGAGGATCACCAGGGAATAGGGCGGCTCCTTGGGGAATTCCTGCACCGGCCACCAGGGGATGATCTGGGCGTAGGCGCACGCCGCGTGCAACACGACCACAAACAGCACGACCAGGGTGCGCACGTTGTCCAGGAACACGACACGGGGATACTCCGTCTTCATTCCGTCCTCCTCGTTTCGTCCGGCGGCGCCAGTTCGCCCGCCGCGTGGGCGCGCCGCATCTCCCGGATGCCGGCCAGGGAAAAGCGGCAGACGTGTTCGGCCAGGTGCTCGTGGTACGCGGCCATGCCCGGGTGGTCCGGGTTGACCCGCGAAAAGATCACCCAGGTCGTGGAGTAGTACATGACCTGGCTGAAGACGCTCACCGCGCAGTCGCGCAGCAGCCACTCGGGCGCGTCCTCGCCCATCAGTTCGCGGAACAGGGCCAGGATGGCGCGGTTCTGGGGCACGAGATGGGCATCGACGAGCTCGTTGAGCAGCGCCGAGGGTTGGGACATCTCGTTGTTGAAGATGGCCAGGCTGTCCGCGCCCGGCTTGCCGCCGGCAAAAAGCATGGCGCAGTAGGAGCGCACCAGGTCGCACAGCCGTCGCTCCGGGTCCACGGAGCGGTCCTCGCTGCCCAGCGTCTGCATCCGGTTGCCCAACTCCGCGAACATCATGTGCAGGATCTTCCTGTAGAGCGCGTCCTTGCCGCCGAAGTAGTAATTCACGGCGTTCATGTTCGCGCTCTCGGCACGGCGGCAGATCTCGCGCACCGTGGCGCCCTTGAAGCCCTTTTCCGCAAAAACGGCGATCGCGGCGACAAAGACGCGCTCCCTGGTGGTCGTCGGATTGAATCCCATGTCGTTCCCTGCGTTGCGCGGGCTTAATGCGTTTGATTAAGACAAATGCATTAAAACCGCCTCCACGTCAACCCCCCCGTCAGCAGCCCGCCCCCACGCACTTGCCGCATGCCGCGCCCGGAGCCGCCCCCCTGTTGCGGAAACAGCGCCGCCGCCCCTCCCCGGCGCGCGGAGGATGCCAAAAAATATCCATCTATAACAATGGGATATAAAAAAATGCTTGCTTTGTTCCGTTGACGAAGGTAGACAATCCCCTGAATTCCCCCGGGTGCGGAACGGATCCGCGCGCGAGGCCTTTTCTTTTCTTCAACGGAGCAATCCGCGAGCAATACGGGAGCACCCGCAATGACCCGCAAAGACCGCACGGAAGGCATCTTCAGCCGCCGCGAAGTGCTCGACGAGAGCGAGCGCAAACAGTACTACCTGATCCAGCTCAAGGATCTTCTGCAATACGCCTACCGCTATTCCGAGGACGTGAAGAAGCGCTTCGACCGGGCGCAGTTCAACGTGGACAAGTTCCGCCAGCTCTCGGACATCAAGCACATCCCCATCCTCAAGAAGAAGGAGCTCATCTTCCTGCAGTCCATGGGCCCGCGCCTGGGTGGCCTGTTGACCAAGGACCTCGGCGAGCTCAAGCGCGTGTTCATGTCCCCGGGCCCGATCTTCGACCCCGAGGACCGCAGCGACGACTACTGGGGCTGGACCGAGGGCTTCTACGCCGCGGGCTTCCGCGCCGGGGACCTGGCCCAGATCACCTTCCCCTACCAGCTCGCGCCCTCGGCCCTGATGTTCGAGGAGCCGCTCAAGAACCTGAGCTGCGCCGTGGTGCCCTCGGGCCAGTCCGACTCCACCACCCAGCTGGAGATCATGCAGAAGCTGCGCGTCACGGGCTATGTGGGCGCACCGAGCTATCTGATGCACATCGCCCAGAAGGCCGAGGAGGTCGGCGTGAACCTGCGCAAGGACCTCTACGTGGAGGTGGCCTTCGTCACGGGCGAAAAGTTCTCGGAAAAGATGCGCTCCACCCTGGAGAAGAAGTTCGACCTGATCATGCGCCAGGGCTACGGCACGGCGGACGTGGGCTGCATCGGCTACGAGTGCTTCCACAAGTGCGGCCTGCACATCGCCAACCGCGCCTACGTGGAGATCTGCCATCCGGACACGGGCATTCCGCTCAAGGACGGCGAGGTCGGCGAAATCGTGGTCACGGCCTTCAACAAGACCTATCCGCTGATCCGCCTGGCCACGGGCGACCTCTCCTACATCGACCGCTCGCCCTGCCAGTGCGGCCGCACCAGCCCGCGCCTGGGCAGCATCGTGGGCCGCGTGGACACCACCGCGCGCATCAAGGGCATGTTCGTCTACCCGCACCAGGTCGAGCACGTCATGGCCCAGTACGAGGAGATCAAGCGCTGGCAGATCGAGGTCACCAACCCCGGCGGCATCGACGAGATGACCCTGCTCATCGAGGCCGTGAACTTCAAGCGCGAGGACGAGCTGCTGCACACCTTCCGCGAGAAGATCAAGCTGCGCCCGCTGCTCAAGGTGCTCACCCCGGGCACCCTGCCGCCGCAGATTCGTCCCATCGAGGACAAGCGCAAGTGGGATTAGCCCTTCGGTTCGTCCTCTGTCTTCTGCTCGCCGCGACGGCGGCGGGCGGCTGCGCCCGCACGGCGCACCGTCCCGCCGCCGCCGACGCGCGCCTGGGGGCCGCCGGCCCGCGTGACGCCGACGCCCTGAAGCCCGGCGACATGCTCGTGTCCAACGGCCGCACGGTCACGCCCATCGACCTCAACGAGTTCGCCTTCCTCTCCTCGCTCTCCAACGGCGCGGACTACGTGCTCGTGGGCGAGGGCCACACCGTGGCCTGCGACCACACGGCCCAGACGCGGATCATCGCCGCCCTGGCCGGGGCCGGGCGCCAGCCCGTGGTCGGCCTGGAAATGGTCTCCGAGGACGCCCAGGACGTGCTCGACTCCTTCAACTCCGGCGCGATCCCCTTGGAAAAGCTGCCCGAGGCCCTGGACTGGGCGCACACCTGGCGCTTCGACTTCTCCCTGTACGCGCCCATCTTCAAGCTCTCGCGCGCGCCGGAAATGCCGCCGCTCTACGCCCTGAACGTGCCCTCGCGCGTGGTGCGCACCGTGAGCCGCGACGGCGTGGACGCGGTGGACGAGGCCGACCGCCGCTACCTGCCCGAGCGCATCCTGCCGCCGCCCCGGGCGCAGGAGGAGGCCCTGGAGGAGGAGTTCCGCCGCCACCAGGCCATGGGCGCGGAAAACGCCACCAGCCGCCCGCGCGCCTCCATCGAGCGCTTCTTCCTGGTGCAGTCGCTCTGGGACACCAAGATGGCCGAGCGCGCCGTGCTCCTGCACAAGCGCTTCGCCTCGCCGGTCGTGGTGCTGGCCGGGGCCGGGCACGTGGAATACGGCTGGGGCATCGCCGCGCGCATCAAGACCCTGGATCCCGGGGCCAAGGTCGTCTCCGTGCTGCCCTGGCGCGGCGGGCCCATGCCCGACCCGGACCAGGCCAACGCCTTTTTCTACTGCCCGCAGACCCACGCCAGCCGCTTGGGCTTCACCCTGGAATGGGTGGACGCAGCCACGGAGACGCCGGGGAACGGCGACAAGGAAGGCGCCGGCGGCCGGGCCATGGTCCTGGACGTGGCCGAGGATTCCCCGGCGGCCGCCGCCGGGGTGCAACCCGGCGACGCCATCGTGGCCGCGAACGGCGCGCCGCTGGACGGGCTCTGGTCGCTGCACGAGGCGGCCGTGAAGGCCAAAGGCGCGGGCAAGCCCCTGGGGCTGACCGTGCTGCGCGACGGCGGGGCCCTGGAACTGGCGGTGGAACTGGAGTAGGCGCGCCAAGGTCCGCCCTGTGGGCGGATCGAACGCGGAGGGGCTGCGCCCCGCGCCATGCGGCCCCCGCTCCCACGGAGCGGGGGCCGCGTTGCGTGCGGCGTCGGGCCGGGGGGCCGCCCCGGCGAACCGGCTAGACGAGCCGTCCAGACGATCTGGCTAGACGATCTGGCCGAAGGAAAGGATCACGTTCTTGCGGAAGCTGCGCGCGCTCCACACGGCCTCGGGCCCCTCGGTGCGGATCTCGCTGCGCAGGATCTCGCGCAGTTGCTCGCGCTCGGAGGTTCCCAGGCGCAGCTTGGAGATGTCCCCCAGCAGGGCCAGGGGGTCGGCCGCGTGTTCGGGCATGCGCTCGCCCTCCCGGTCGCGGTAGTGGAAGTGGATGGTGCCGTTGGCGGCGTTCTCGAGCTTGTCGATGAACGAAGACATGCAGTGCTCCTTGTTGCGGGGAGGGACGTGCCCTGTCCCTGGCTCCCCCTGCGCGGCCCCGGCGTGCGACGCTCCGGGCCTGGGCGTTTTAGCGACTTTGTTTTTCGGTGGGCGCGCAATAGCCGCAAATCGACCCACCCGCCCGGACCACCCGGGCCAGCAACAAAAAAACCTCTCCGAAATGGAGAGGTTCGCGAAAAAGAACGGTCGTGAACCTCATGGGGCCCCCTATGGGGCGGCATTGGCACCTTGCCGCAAGGCAGGTTGCCGGGTGGTCTGCGGGCCGTATCCCTCGCACCCTCTGCATGAGTCGGTTTAGAGCTATGCCCCTCGCGCGCGCTTGTCAACCGGGCGTCCGGAACTTTTTCGGGCGAGCGGCCGGAGCTTTTTCCGGGCCGCCCGCGCGCAGCCCCGGCGCCCGGCGTCCCCGTCCGGATCGGCCGCCCCTTCCCGGATCGGCGCGGAATGGTTACATGGGAGGGACGCGCGGCCGGACGTTCGCACCGCGCGCGGAGCACAAGGAGAGCAAGATGCCCGAACTGCCGGAAGTGGAAACCATCGTGCGCGGACTGCGCGAGGACGTGGCCGGGCGCGAGATCGCCGGGGTGGCGGTGCGCCGCGAGCGCAGCGTGGAGGGCGACCGCGCGGCCCTGGACCGGGCCGTGGGCCGCACCGTGCTCGGCGCGCGCCGCAGGGGCAAGGTCGCCCTGCTGGACCTCGGCCCCCGGGGCGGCGGGGCGGATCTGATCCTGGCCTTCCACCTGCGCATGACCGGCCGCCTGTTCACGCCCGAATCCCTGGCCGCGCGCGGCGAGAGCGCGCCGGAACCGGGACCGCACACGCACCTCATCTTCACCTTTGCCGACGGCGGCCGCCTGTTCTTCGAGGACGCGCGCACCTTCGGCTCCTGCCGCGTATGCGCGCCCGGCACGCTGTGCGACTGGCCCTTCTATGACTCCCTGGGGCCCGAGCCCCTGGAGACCGCGCCCGACGTCCTGGCCGCACGCGCGGCCGGGCGCAACGCGCGCATCAAGAGCCTGCTCCTGGACCAGCGCGTGGTCGCGGGCATCGGCAACATCTACGCCGACGAGTCCCTGCACCGCGCGGGCATCCGGCCCGACGCCACGGCCGCGCGGCTGGGCACGGCGCGGCTGACGCGCCTGTTCGCGGCGGTGCGCGAGGTGCTGCGGGAGGCCATCGACGCCTGCGGCAGCTCCATCAGCGACTACCGCGACGCGCGCGGCGATGTGGGCCATTTCCAGAACAAGTTCCGCGTCTACGGCCGCGCGGGCCAACCGTGCCCGGCGTGCGCGACCAGGCTGCGCTCCGCCAAGGTCGCCGGGCGCACCACGACCTGGTGCCCGAAGTGCCAGAAGCCCTAGCGGGCCGCGCCGATCGCGGCCCCCGACAGGTCAAGGAGACGACCATGCGCCGCCCCTCACGCCTCGCCAAAAGCCCCGCGGCCACGGCCGCGCGCCCGGCCGCTTTCGTGCCGGCCGCGTTCGTCCTGCCGGTCGCCCTGCTCCTGCTGCTCGTCCTGCTCCCGGGCTGCGGCGCGCTGCAGCGCGCCCACCTGCGCCACCGCGTGCACGAGCACGAGGTGCGCACCCTGGCCTACTGGGGCGGCGCATGGGCCGCGCGGCCGCTGGCCGAGCGCGTGGCCCCGCTGCCGGACGCGGCCGTGGACTACGTGTCCCTGGACAACGAACTCTGGGGCTTCGCCGCCCGCCCCTCGGCCGTGGAGCCGCCGCCGTCCTTCGCCCGCGCCCTGGCCGGGGTGGAGGCGACGCTTTCCCCGGCCCTGGCGCGGGTGCTGCGCGAGCGGCTCATCGGCGTGTTCGCGGCCACGGGGCTGGGCTCGTCCGGCTACGCCGAGACCGTGCGCGACGGATCGGGCCGCGAGCAGGCCATGTTCATCGTCCTGGACCCCGAGGCCGCGGGAGCGCGCACGGCCAACGCGTGGGCGTCCTGGAAGGAATCCACCTTCTTCCGCCAAAGCGCGGACGCGCCGGTGCGCGTGCGGCTGGAGATCGAGGAGCCCGGCGCGGACACGGCGGAAAACGCCGTGCGCTACATCCTTCTGCACGAAATCGGGCACGTGCTCGGGCTGTTCACGGGCGCGCATCCGGGCTGGAACGCTGAGGAGTCCGCCGTACCCCGGCCCGCCGGGGGCTGGGCCTTTCCGCCCCTGTCCTGGGTGCGCGGGGCCGACGGCGCGTGGACCAGCCGCTGGGCGGGCCTCTTTCCGGAGCGCGGGGAACTGCGCTACTACGCGGACCACCCCACGCTGCCCGCCGCGTCCGTGCCCGCGCTGTATGCGCGACTCGAACGTACGAACCTGCCGAGCCTCTACGCCCTGACCAGCGTGTGGGAGGATTTCGCCGAGAGTTTCGCGAGCTACGCGCACGTGGTGCGCGCCGGACGGCCCTGGCGGCTTGCCGTGGCCGTCGTGGCCGGAGCGAACGGAACGCGGCCCGCTCCGGCCACGGCCCTGGGGGCCTGCTGGAACGAGCCGCGCTGCGCGGACAAGCGCGCGTTCATGGACGCGTGGTTCCGCGACCCCGCGCTCAGTGCAGGGCGCGCGGCCTCGAACGCGCGTCCGTGACCTCGCCGCCCGGGTCGGCGGTTTCGTCGCATTCGGCCAGCACGCAGCAGGAACGGTCGTCCGCGCGGGACTTGGCCACGTACATGGCCCGGTCCGCGGCGCGCAGCAGGGCGTCGGCGTCCCCGGCGTGCTCCGGGAACAGGGCCAGGCCCAGGCTGGCGGTCACGCCCACCTCGGCCCCGCCGATGTTCAGCGGCTTTTCCACGGCACTGGTCAGCCGGGCGGCCAGGGCGCGGGCGTGCACCTCGCCGCCCACGTCCGGCAGGATGAAGAGGAATTCGTCCCCGCCCACGCGCGCCGCCGTGTCGTTGCGGCGCACCACGTCCTCCACCCGGCGCGCCAGGATCTGGAGCACCTTGTCTCCGGCCTGGTGGCCCAGGGTGTCGTTGATCTCCTTGAACCCGTTGAGGTCCATGCACAGCAACCCCATGCACGAGCCCGAGCGCGCGGTGCGCGCCAGCTCCAGCTCCAGCCGGTCGCGGAAGAGCAGCCGGTTGGGCAGGTCCGTGAGCGCGTCGTAGAAGGCCATGCGCCGGATGGTGTCCTCGGCCAGCTTGCGTTCGGTGATGTCCGAGAGGGTGAGCAGGTAGCCGCGCACCTCGTTGCCCTGGTCGCGGATGGCCCCGACCCGGCCGCGCATGTAGCGCCGCTCCGCGCCCTCGCCCAGGAACGCGGAAAACCCCAGGGAGCCGTGGTCGCGCGTCAGGCGCACGCTGTTCTCGAAGCGCGAGTGCTCGGTGAAGTAGTCCTCGATGGTGTCGTGCACGTCGCAGCCGATCATTTCCCCCGCGCGCACGCCGAGCAGCCGCTCGGCGGCGGGGTTGAAGTAGCGGATGCGGCAATCCACGTCCGTGGCCACCACGCCCACGTGCTCCAGGGAATGGAGCAACGCGTCCAGGTAGATGGTCTTCTCCTCCAGGTCGGAGGAGGTGGAGCGCAGGGCCTCGTCCTTTTCGCGGATAACCTCGCGCAGGGTCTCGATGTAGCGGCTCTCCAGGTTCTTGACGATGTTCGTCTGCGTGGTCAGGCCCTGGATCACGCCTTCCTCGTCCGTGACCACCAGGCGGCGCACGCGGCGCGCGCGCATCAGGGAGATGGCCCGGCGCGCGGGCTCGCGCAGGGACACGCACAGGGCCGGGGCGGTCATCACCTCGCCCACGTTCCTGCGCGAGACGTCGACCCCTTCGCAGACGAAGGCGGCCACGTCGCGCTCGCTGAGCAGGCCCAGGGGCCGCCCGTTCTCGGCCACCACCAGACAGCTGATGGACTTGTCGGCCATCTCCGTGAGCGCGCGCAGCACGCTGGTGGTCGGCGGCACGGAAAACACGATGCGGCTCATGATGTCCGCCACGGTTTCGCCGCGCACGAAACAGTCCTCGCCCAGGTGGTCCACCAGGTTGGTCTGGCTGATCATGCCCGCCACGGAGCCGTCCTCGTTGACGGCCACCAGGTGGCGGATCTTGCTGTTTCCCAGGAGATTGAAGACGTCGTAGATGTAGGATTCGCGCGGCACGGTGAGCACCGGCGCGCTCATGACGTCGCTGATGGGCGCGGCGGCGAAGGCCACGCCCCGCGAGGCCGCCAGGCGCACCACGTTGCGCTCCGTGAAGATGCCCACCGGGCGCCCGTCCTCGATCACCACGATGGAGCTGATGTTCTTGCCGCGCATCAACCGAACGGCCTCGCCGATGGGGGTGCGCGGCGGCACACCCACAACCCGTTCGGTCAGCACCTCTCCGACCCTGCTTTTCAAAATGGCCATTGGCCCCCCTGCGACCCGCGCCAAGATGTCGAGAACCTGTAGTGAGTATCGGTTATTCTCCAAACCGCCGCAAAGGTCAATCTCGGCTGTTTCCGAACGATGCCCCCCAGGGATGCGGGCGGGCGGCGCGGGGCTGGCGCGGGGGCCGGAAACTCCGTATAGCCGGTGCATGGACGCAAGGGCGCGGGACAACAAACACACGGCGGAAGGACTGCGGGAGCCGTGCTCCACGCAGGAGCCGTGCTCCACACAGGGGCCGAGTTCCACGCAGGACGCGCGGGGCGCGGCGGCGGCCGGGCCCGGATCCGGGCCCGGAAGATTGGGACGCAACGTCTCCGTGCTGGCCGGGGCCACGCTCGCCAGCCGCGTGCTCGGCTATGCGCGCGACCTGGTCGTGGCCTTCACCCTGGGGGCCTCGCCCCTGGCCGACGCCTTTTTCGTGGCCTTCCGCCTGCCCAACCTGCTGCGCCGCCTCTTCGGCGAAGGCGCGCTGACCATGGCCTTCGTGCCCGTGTTCTGCGCCGCGCGCCGCGAGCGGGGCGAGGCGGCGGCCTTTGCCATGGCCCGGGCCGCCGGGTTCTGGCTGCTGGTCGTGCTCGGCGCGGCCTGCGCGCTCGCCGTGCTCTTTCCCGAGCCCCTGGTGCTGCTCGTGGCCCCGGGGTTCGCCAAGGATCCCGCGCTGCTGGCCCGCGCCGCGGCCATGGCGCGGATCTGCTTTCCCTACGCCCTGTGCATCTGCGGGGTGGCCCTGTGCATGGGCGTGCTCAACTCCATGGGCCGCTTCCTGGCCCCGGCGCTGGCCCCGGTGGTCCTCAACCTCTGCCTCATCGCGGGCGCGCTCGGGGCCTGGCGGGCGGGGTACGACGTGGCCCTTGCCCTGTGCTGGTCCGTGCTCGCGGCGGGCGTGTTGCAGTGGGTCCTGCAGCAGCCCTTCCTGCGCGCGGCGGGCTTTTCCTGGCGCGGGCCGTGGCGCCCGGCCGACCGCCACGCGCGCGAGGCGGGCCGCCTGCTCCTGCCGACCCTGGCCGGGGCCGCGGCCTTCCAGACCGCCGTGCTCCTGGGCACGGTCATGGCCTCGCTCCTGGAGCGCGGCGCGGTGGCGCACCTGTACTACGCGGACCGCCTGGTGCAGTTGCCCCTGGGGGTCTTTGCCGTGGCCGTGGGCACGGCGGCGCTGCCCGATCTTTCCGCCCTGGCCGCGGCCGGGCGCACCGATGGTTTTCTGCGCACCGTGGACCAGGCCCTGGGGTTGGCCCTGTTCCTGAACCTGCCCGCCGCGGCCGGACTCGCGGCCCTGGCCGGGCCCATCGTCGCCCTGCTCTTCGAGCGCGGGGCCTTCGGCGCGGCGGACGCCACGGCCACGGCCCAGGCCCTGGCCGCCTTCGCCGCCGGGCTCCCCGCCCTGGCCGCCACGCGGCCGCTGGCCGCAGCCTTCTACGCCCGCCGGCGGGTGCGGCCGCCCGTGGTCGCGGCCGTGGCCTCCCTGGCGATCTTCGCAGCCTGCGGCGCGCTGCTCATGGGCCCGCTCGGCCACGTGGGCATCGCCCTGGCGGTCTCGGCCTCGGCCTGGGCCAACGCGCTCTGCCTGGCGCGCGCCCTGCGCCGCGAGTTGGGGCCGTGGTTCCGCGCAGGCGGCCGCGTAGCGGCCATGGCCGGGCTGAGCCTCGCCGTGGGCGCGGCGGCGCTGTGGTCACTGCGCTGGGGCCCAGGGGCGGCCGTGGGCTGCATCCCGCTCTGGGCCCTGCTCTATCTGGGCGCGGCACACGCGCTGGGGCTGCGCGAGGCGCGCGACGCGCTGGCCGCCCTGCGGCGCACGCGCTGAGGCGCGAACGCCGCGACGCGAAACCGGCCCAGCCGGATCCCCTTGGGGGAAAACCCGAAAAACGCAGGCCCGGCCGCGCGATTTCTTGCAATAATCCGTCGCCGCCCTATACTTGGACCGTTGCGGCGTTCCGCCCGGCGCGCCGCCCGAGAGCGACCCATGGCACCGAGATCGATTGGACACTCCCTGCGCTACGGCCTGCAGGCCAAGATCGCCCTGATGATCGTGGGCGTGTCCGCGCTGTTCCTCTGCGCGGCCGCGGGATTCGACTACGTGCAGGGCAAGGTGGCCATGGAGCGGGACCTGGCCGGGCTGGCGGACATGACCGTGAATCGCCTCTCGCGCGTGCTGCTGGCGCCGGTGTGGAACCTGGACGCCAATTCCGTGGGCGAGATCATCGAGACCGAGATGGCCGAGAAGCGGTTGGCCGGGGTGGAGGTGCTGGAGGAGGACGGGACAACGCTCTTCGCCGGGCGGCGGCGCGACGCGGACTGGGTGCCCGCGCCCATGCGCCGGGGCGAGCGGCTCCAGGGCCAGTGGAGCGAACGCAGGCTGATGACCGAGGGCCAGAACATCGGCACGGTGCGCGTGTTCGTGACCCGGCGCTTCATGGTCGAGGACCTGCGCACGGCCCTGGTGGGCTCCCTGCTGCGCACCGTGCTCCTGGAAACCCTGCTCGTGGTCACCATCTTCCTGCTCATCCGCCGCCAGCTCCTCAACCCCCTGCAGGGGCTCACGAGCACGGCGCGCGACGTCTCGCGACTGCAGGACTATTCCCTGCGCGCGCCCGCCGCGGCCGACGACGAACTCGGCACCCTGGTCAAGGACTTCAACGGCATGCTCCTGCAGATCGCCTCGCGCGACCGCAAGCTGGAGGAGCACCGCGCCCTGCTCGAGGACAAGGTGGCCGAGCGCACCGTGGAGCTGGAGGGCGCCAAGCGCGCGGCCGAGGAGGCCAACGCGGCCAAGGGCGAATTCCTGGCCAACGTCAGCCACGAGATCCGCACGCCCATGAACGCCATCCTCGGCATGGCCGACATCACCCTGTCCACGGCGCTCACGGCCAAGCAGCGCGAGTACGTGACCATCATCCGCTCCTCGGCGCGCTCGCTGCTCGGACTGATCAACGACATCCTGGACTTCTCCAAGATCGACGCCGACCGGCTGGAGATCGAGCACACGCCCTTTTCCCTGACCACGGTGCTCGAGGAGGTCACGGACCTGTTCCGCTCCACCGTGGCCCAGAAGGGCATCGAAATGATCGTGGACGTGGCCCGCGACGTGCCCTCCGAACTGGTGGGCGACCCGTTGCGCCTGCGCCAGGTGCTCGTCAACCTCACGGCCAACGCCTTCAAGTTCACGGACAGCGGCGAGGTGGCCGTGTCCGTGACCTCGGAAGAGGCGGGCCCGGGCAAGGCCGTGCTCTCCTTCGCCGTGCGCGACACGGGCCTGGGCATGGCCCAGGAGGACGTGGAGCGGCTCTTCGAGGCCTTCACCCAGGCCGACGGCTCCACCACGCGGCGCTTCGGCGGCACGGGGCTGGGGCTGGCCATCTCGCGGCGGCTGGTGCACCTGATGGGCGGCGAGATCCGGGCCTCGGGCCGTCCGGGCCAGGGCGCGACCTTCGCCTTCACCCTGCCCTTTGCCGTGCACCGGCCCAGCTGCCGCCTGGCCCGCGTGCTCCCGCCGGAATTCCACGGCCTGCGCGCCCTGGTGGTGGAGGACAACCAGCTCGTGAGCCTGGTCACCCGGCGCATGCTCACCTCCTTCGGCCTGGACTGCGACGTGCTCGCCACGGGCGAACAGGCCCTGGAGGTCCTGCAGGAGCGCGGGGCCGACTACGGCCTGGTGCTCCTGGACTGGCGGCTGCCGGGCATGGACGGCATGGAGGTGGTGCAGAGCCTGGCGGCCCGGGGCGCATCCCTGCCCCCGGTCATCGTCATGACCGCCTTCGGCCGCGAGGCCGAGGTGCAGCGCGCCGAGGCCCTGGGCGTGGCCGCGTTCCTGATGAAGCCGGTCAAGATGTCGAGCCTGTTCGACGCCGTGCGCGAGGCCCTGGGCATCGTCAGCGCCGAGGACCGCGCCTCCGAGGCGGCCGGGTCCGAGGACGCGCCCCCCGGGCTGGCGGGCAAGCGCGTGCTTCTGGCCGAGGACAATCCCATCAACCAGCAGGTGGCCGTGGAGATCCTGCGCTCGGCCGGCCTGCGCGCCGAGGTGGCCGGAAACGGCCGCGAGGTGCTCGAGGCCCTGGCCCGCGCCCCCTTCGACGCCGTGCTCATGGACCTGCAGATGCCCGAGCTGGACGGCTACGCCGCCACGCGGGCCCTGCGCAGCGCCGGGCACGAACTGCCGGTGGTCGCCATGACCGCCCACGCCATGCGGGACGTGCGCGAAAAGGCCCTGGCCGCGGGCATGGACGACTTCGTGACCAAGCCCATCGAGCGCGCCGTGCTCTTCGGCACCCTGGCGCGGCACCTGCGCGTCGGCTTTCCGGAAGAGGCGCCGGGCACAACGGATACGCCGGTCGCGCTCGGCGCGGCCGCACCGTCCGCTCAGGCTACGCCAGCCGCCCAGGATATACCCGAGCCGCCTATCCTCGACGTGGACGGGGCCGTGGCGCGCCTGGGCGGCCGCCGCCCCCTGCTGCTGGACGTGCTGCGCTCCTTCCCCGACCACTTCGGCGACTGCGTCGAGACCCTGCGCGCCGCCCTGGACCGGGGCGACGCCGACGAGGCGCGCATCCTGGCGCACACGCTCAAGGGCGCATCCGCGAACATTTCGGCCCTGCGTCTGGCCGACGCGGCGCACGAACTGGAGCGCGCCGCGGAGGCGGGCGACGCCGACGCTGCCGACGCCCTGCTGCCCACGCTCGCCGCCCGGCTGGACGAACTGCTGGCGCGCATTCGCGAGGTCATCTCCGAAACCGCTTCCGAAACGGCCCCCGGGGCCGCCCCCAAAAGCGCGCCCGCGCCTCCGGCCCCTGCGGCCCCGGCCGCTCCTCCGGCCCCGGATGCCCCCGGCAGCGCCTGGCCCGCGCTTCTGGCCCGCACGGCCGGGGCCCTGGAATCCGGCGACGCGGCGGCCGCCGCGCGCGCCCTGGAGGAACTGCAGGCCGCGCTGCCCGCGGCCCACGCCGCGGACACGGCCCCCCTCTGCGGCGAACTGGGGCGTCTGGTGCGCTCCGGCGACCTCGGTGCGGCCCGCTCCCTGCTCGACTTCCTGCGCCAGGCCGCCGAGGCCTGGCCCGCAGCCCGCCCCGCGCCGCCCCCAGGCGATCCCCCGGACGGCGCGGCGGACCCGGCCGCCTGAACGCGCGCCGCACGGCGCACGCATCCCTTTGCAAACGGCGACATTTTCCCTACACTCGCGCCATGACGCGTGAACCCCACCCGCACGCCGTCGCGCCGGGCCGCCATCGCCGCAGCTCGCCACCCGAACCCGGAGCGCACCGATCATGACCGCACCGACCACGACCTCCCCGGCCACTCCCCAGCCGAACGCGCCCGATACCGCCACCCACCGCCCCAGACTGCGCCTCAACCGCCAGATCCCCATCCTGCTCATGGCCGTGCTCGTGGGCGTGCTCGGCGGCTACGGGGCTGTGGCCTTCCGCTTCGTCATCAAGTCCATGCAGCACCTGTTCTACGGACAGGGCGGCGACATCCTGGAATTCGTCCACGTCATCCCGCCCTGGATGCTCGTGGCCATGCCCGCCCTGGGCGGCCTGGTCGTGGGCTGCATCGTCTACTACGGCGCGCGCGAGGCCAAGGGCCACGGCGTGCCCGAGGTCATGGAGGCCGTGGTCCTGCGCGAAGGGCGCATCCGCAAGCGCGTGGCCCTGGTCAAGATCCTGGCCTCGGCCATCTCCATCGGCTCGGGCGGCTCCGTGGGCCGCGAAGGGCCCATCGTGCAGATCGGCTCCTCCATCGGCTCCTCCGTGGGCCAGCTCCTCAAGGTCAACCGCTTCCAACGCAAGACCCTGGTAGGCTGCGGCGCGGCCGCGGGCATCGCCGCCACCTTCAACGCGCCCGTGGCAGGCGTGCTTTTCGCCCTGGAAATCCTCCTCGGCGACTTCGGCCTGACCAGCTTTTCGCCCGTGGTCCTCTCCTCGGTCACGGCCACGACCATCTCGCGCTACTACTTCGGCGACTTCCCGGCCTTCGTGGTCCCGGTCTACGAGGTCGCCTCGCTCTGGGAATTCTGCATCTACCCCTTCCTGGGCCTGGTCACGGGCCTCGTGGCCATCGCCTTCACCACCCTGCTCTACAAGGGCGAGGACCTCTTCGACGCCCTGCCCATCCACGAAACCATCAAGCCCGCCATCGGCGGCGCGCTGCTCGGGCTCATGCTCCTCAAGCTCCCGCACGTCTTCGGCGTGGGCTACGGAGCCATCAACCTCTCCCTGACCAACCAGATCGGCCCCATGCTCCTGCTGGCCCTGGTCGGCGCAAAGATCCTGGCCACGGCCGTCACCATCGGCTCGGGCGGCTCGGGCGGCGTGTTCGCCCCGTCCCTGTTCATCGGGGCCATGACCGGCGGCATCTTCGGCTGGTGCGCGGGCCAGCTCTTCCCCGGCCTGGTGGCCAGCCCCGGGGCCTACGCCCTGGTGGCCATGGGCGGCCTGGTCGCCGGCACCACCCACGCGCCCATCACCGCCATCCTGATCATCTTCGAGCTCACCGGCTCCTACCACATCATCCTGCCGCTGATGATCACCTGCATCCTCTCCACCCTCATCGCCTCCACCCTCAAGCGCGGCTCCATCTACACCATCAAGCTGCTGCGCCGCGGGGTGGACATCGAAGGAGGCATGGAACAGAACATCCTGCGCACCCTCAAGGTCCGCGACCTGATGAAACCCACCTGCACGACCATCGCCGAGGCCGCGCCCCTGGGCGAAATCATCCGCCGCTTCAAGACCGAGGACGCCTCCTACCTGCACACCGTGGACGCCGACGGCCGCCTCACCGGCGTGATCTCCTTCCGCGACATCCGCTCCGTGCTCGACGAACCCGACCTCATCCCCCTGGTCATCGCCCGCGACGTGGCCACCCGCCACGTCGTCACCGTGCACCCCGGCGACACCATCGCCACGGCCATGTCGCTCATGGGCGAACGCGGCGTCTCGCAACTGCCCGTGATCGACCCGGACCACGGCAACGCCCTGCTCGCCACCCTGAGCGAAAAGGACGTCATCGCCGCCTACGACCGCGCCGTGCTGCACAGCGACGTGGGCGCGGAGTAGCGGGGAAGGCGAAGAGCCGGGGGGAGGCGGGGAGGGGAGGGACCTCTTTACAAAGAGGTCCCTCCCCTCC
>JACCQO010000107.1 GCA_015709205.1 Desulfovibrionaceae bacterium | reverse complement strand
CGGGGGAGGAAGAGGGGACCCTTTGGGAAAGGGTCCCCTCTTCCTCCCCCGCCCCTCCCCCGGCTTCTTCGCGCTTCCCGGCCCCGTCAGTGCAGGACGAGGTCGCCGAGGTAGGGGAATTCCATTTCGTTGACCACCGGGGCGAGGTCCACGTCCTTGCGGGCGGCCCAGGAGAGGTGTTGCCAGTGCAGGGGCACAAAGGCCGCGTCCTGGTGCGCGATGCGTTCGGCGCGGCGCAGCAGTTCGGCGCGCGCCTTCATGTCGATCTCCACGTGCGCGCCGCGCACGGCCTCGTCCAGGCGCGGGTTGCAGTAGCCGCCGCTGTTGAAGCGGCCGTGGCCCGTGGCCTCGTCCGGGCACATCAGCAGCATCTCGAAGTAGTTGGCCGAGTCTTCCGTGTCCGGGTGCCACCCGAGCATCTGGATGTCCGCGCTGTGGGCGTGAAAGGCCCCGCCGTAGCCCTTGCGCGGCAGCAGGGTGAGCTGCACGCGGATGTTGATGGCGGCCATCATGCGCACGAAGGCCCGGGCCACGTCCTCGCCGTTCACGTAGCTCCCGCCCGTGGCGATCATGGTGCAGTCGAATCCCTTTTCCAGCCCGGCCTGGCGCATCAGTTCGCGGGCCAGCTCCAGGTCGAAGCGCGGCAGGAGGTCGGCCACGTGCCCGGCGAAGCCCGGCGGGCTGCATTGCGCGGCCGGGGTGGCGCGGCCCTGGAGCACGCCGGCCACGATGGCCTGGTTGTCCACGGCCAGATTTACGGCGCGGCGCACCCGGGGGTCGGCGAATTGTGGGCGGCTGCGTTCGTCCAGG
This sequence comes from Desulfovibrionaceae bacterium, assembly GCA_015709205.1. Classification (GTDB taxonomy): domain Bacteria; phylum Desulfobacterota; class Desulfovibrionia; order Desulfovibrionales; family Desulfovibrionaceae; genus JACCQO01. Next base: position 3,838 of record JACCQO010000107.1, on the reverse strand, counting down.
AACAGGGCGATGAGCCGCGTGCCGCGCAGGGTCGTGAGCGTGAAGCGCGGGTCGGCCTCCACGCGCGCGTACGCTTCGGGCGGCACCGGCGTGACCAGATCCGCCGCGCCGGAAAACAGGGCGTCCATGCGCGCGGCGGCGTCCAACCGGCCCCCGAGCACGATCTCATCCACGTTGCCGGGGCTGGCCGTGTCCCAGTGCCCGGCGAAGCGGCGCAGCACCAGGGCGCCGTCGGGCCTGCGCCCGGCCACGCGAAAGGGCCCGGTCCCGGACTCGTGCAGGCCGGCGAAGGTGGGGGCATGGCCGGCGATGGCGTCGCGCGGCCGACCGGTCTCCTGGTCCGTGCCCGAATAGAACCGACTGTCCATGGGAAAGACGTAGGTGGCCAGGTTGAGCAACAGGGGACAGGGCTGTGCGGTGTGCAGGTCCACGGTGAAGTCGTCGATGACCTCCACGCGGTCGATGGGCGCGAAGAGCCCCTTGAAGTCCGGGCTGGCGCGCAGCCGCTCCAGGGTCCAGGCCACGTCGCGGGCCGTGCAGGGATTGCCGCCGTGGAAGCGCACGCCCGGGCGCAGAAACAGGCGCAGGGTGTTGGCGTCGATGCGCTCCCAGCGCTCGGCCAGCCGGGGCTCGAAGGTCATGTCCCGGGTCCAGCGCACCAGGGGGTCGAAGACCAGGTGGGAATACTGCAGCACCTCGCTGGCCAGGATGGCCTGCGGGTCCAGGGTCTGCACGGGCGAGCCGGTGACCACGCGCAGCACGCGCTGCGCCGCGACGGGAGCGGCGACCGCCGGGTGCGGCGGCAGAAGCGCCGTCAGGAACGTCGCCAAGAGCGTTACGAGGAAGAGAGAATGGGGCCACGGCGCGCGGCGCGGGCCGGAACGCGTAGCCCCGGACGCGCGCCGCAAGGGATCCGGCAGCGGTGTCGGCATACGTCTCCTCGCGGTCCCGGGTCCGCGCGCGGTCGCGCGCCGCCATCCGGCCATGCGGCACCTGTCTGCGGGACGAATCCGGCGGGGTGGGTTCCGCGGGACGCGTCCGGCAAGGCGCGCCCGGCCCTCGGCGCACCCGGGCGGGCGCGCCGAGGCTCGGCCGCGTCTAGCGCACCAGGTTGCCGATGCGGCCCAGGCGCACGGAATCCACGCCGCCCCAGGACCAGTAGATGATCCAGGCCTTGCCCAGGATCTTTTCCCTGTCCACGAACCCCCACCAGCGGGAGTCGTAGGACTCGTCACGGTTGTCGCCCATGACGAAGAACTTGTGCTCGGGCACGGTGATGGGCCCGAAGTTGTCGCGCGTGGTCTTCTCGATGTGCGGGTCGGCGAAGCGCAGGTAGGGTTCGTCGAGCTTTTCTCCGTTGCGGTAGACGACCTTGTCGCGGATCTCGATCACGTCGCCGGGCGTGCCGATGACGCGCTTGATGTAGTCCTGGGAGGGGTTCTTGGGGAACTGGAAGACGATGATGTCGCCGTGCTCCGGGTCGTCGATGTTCAGCAGCACCCAGTTGGTGAACGGGAACTTGAGCCCGTAGATGAACTTGTTGACCAGGAGGTGGTCACCGATCTGCAGGGTTTCGAGCATGGACCCCGAGGGGATCTTGAAGGCCTGCAGGACGCTGGAGCGGATGATCAGGGCGAGGATGACCGCGATGATCAGCGCCTCGCCGTATTCCTTCAACTGTCGTTGCCATCTTGGAACCATGGGTACCTCTTTTGTCCGGCGGTTGCCGGGATTGCCTTATACGTCCTTTCCCGGCGCAGGGAAAGGGGCGGCGCGCTATTCGTCGTCGGCCTTGAGCGCGGCGAGGAAGGCTTCCTGGGGAATTTCCACGTTGCCCATGCGCTTCATGCGCTTCTTCCCTTCCTTCTGCTTTTCCAAGAGCTTGCGCTTGCGGGTGATGTCGCCGCCGTAGCACTTGGCGGTGACGTTCTTGCGCAGGGGGGAGTTGCGCTCGCGGGCGATGATCTTTTGGCCGATGGAGGCCTGGATGATGACCTCGAAGAGCTGGCGCGGGATGGCGCGCTTGAGCTTGAGGGCCACGGCGCGGCCCTGCCGGAGGGCGTTCTCGCGGTGCACGATGACCGACAGCGCGTCCACGGGATCGCCGTTGATGAGGATGTCGAGCTTGACCAGGTCCGCGGGCCGGTAGTCCACGATCTCGTAGTCCAGCGAGGCGTAGCCCTTGGTGCCGGACTTCAGCTTGTCGAAGAAGTCGTAGACGATCTCGGCGAAGGGCAGCTCGTAGGTGATGATCACGCGCGTGCTGGAGAGGTATTTCATCTCCTTCTGGATGCCGCGCTTCTCCTCGCAGAGCTTGAAGACCGCGCCCACGTACTCGTTGGGCACGTGGATCTCCATGCGCACGAAGGGCTCGAAGAGCGCGGCGATCTTCTCCTGCGGCGGCAGCTTGGCCGGGTTGTCGATCTCGTAGGGCTCCTTCTTGTGCTCCTGCACGCGGTAGACCACGCTCGGCGCCGTGGCGATGAGGCTGGCGTCGAACTCGCGCTCCAGGCGTTCCTGGATGATCTCCATGTGCAAGAGGCCCAGGAAGCCGCAGCGGAAGCCGAAGCCCAGGGCCTGGGAGGTCTCGGGCTCGTAGGAAAAGGCCGCGTCGTTGAGCTGGAGCTTTTCCAGGGCCGCCTTGAGCGGCTCGTATTCCGCGGGCTCCGTGGGATAGAGGCCGCAGAAGACCATGGGCTTGACGGCCTTGAACCCGGGGAAGGGACGCGGCGTGGGGTTCTTGGGGTCGGTGATCGTGTCGCCCACGCGCGCGTCGTGCAGGTTCTTGATCGTGGCGCACATGAAGCCCACCTCGCCGGGGCCCATCTCCTTGAACTCCACGGGCTCGGGCGAGAACGCACCCAGGCGGATGACCTCGTAGACCTGCCTGTTGGAGTGCATCATGATCTTGCGCCCCTTGGCCAGGGTGCCCTCGATGATGCGGAACATGACCACCACGCCGAGGTAGGAGTCGTACCAGGAGTCGAAGATCAGGGCCTTGAGCGGCGCGTCCGCATCGCCTTGGGGCGGCGGCAGCTTGGTGACGATGGCCTCGAGCACCTTGTCCACGTTCAGCCCGGTCTTGGCGCTGACCATGACCACGTTCGCGCAGTCCAGGCCGATGCCCTCCTCGATCTCCTGGCGCACGCGCTCGGGTTCGGCGCTGGGCAGGTCCACCTTGTTGAGCACCGGGATGACCTCAAGGTTGTGGTCCAGGGCCAGGTAGACGTTGGCCAGGGTCTGGGCCTCCACGCCCTGGGTGGCGTCCACCACCAGGAGCGCGCCCTCGCACGCGGCCAGGGAGCGCGAGACCTCGTAACTGAAGTCCACGTGCCCGGGCGTGTCGATGAGGTTGAGGATGTACTCCCTGCCGTCGGCCGCGCGGTAGGGAATGCGCACGGACTGGGCCTTGATGGTGATGCCGCGCTCGCGCTCCAGCTCCATGCGGTCCAGATACTGCTCGCGGCGCTCGCGATCGCCGACCAGCCCGGTGATCTCCAGGATGCGGTCGGCGAGGGTGGACTTGCCGTGGTCGATGTGGGCGATGATGCTGAAGTTGCGTATGTTTTTCATAGATTGGTTGGGATGAGGGAATGGACCGGGCGGCCGGATCCGCGGGTGACGCGGTGACGGGCGCGGCCGGACGCGGGAAAATGCGCGCCCTGTCGCCGGGCGACCGGCCCGGGGCCGCGCGCCCACGCGTGAGGTCATGGACCATATCGCGCACTTTTTCAAGTCCCCGGCCGCGCCCGCCCGGGACGCGGCGCGCCACGGACGCGCGCCGACGTCCGGCGGGGCCGGCGCACGGCGACCCGCCCGATCCCGGCAAGCCCGGCCC